>JAIETF010000040.1 GCA_019745415.1 Candidatus Obscuribacterales bacterium
GCAGGATTTGAAGGAATCAAGTTTTATGGCATAGCCGGGCTGCCCTTCGAGATACAAGAAGACCTCGATGAAACAATTAAGCTGATGCAAAAGCTCAAGAAAGCACACAAACGGATGCGCTTTGTCTTTGGTGTTTCGTCTTTTGTACCTAAAGCCCAAACACCATTTCAATGGTACGGACGCGACCGAGCCGCCGGTAAGAAACTGGAATATTTACGCAAGAATCTCGCTAAACTTGGCATCGAAGTAAGACCCGAAAGCCACAATTGGAGCGACATCCAAGCCCTTATTTCAAGAGGCGATCGAAGACTTTCGCAAGTTATCAAAGAAGTATCAACCGAGGGCGAGAACCTAGGTGCTTGGAAAAGAGTACTACGCAACCTACCGGAAGACATCCCCGACCTTGACTTCTATGCCTTTCGCAATATTCCCCGGGATGAATTATTACCGTGGTCTCATTTAACTGAAAAGAGCAAAGCCGACAATCTGCTGCGCCAAGCCGCTGAGGCCGAGAAGCTTAGCCTGGATTAGTCTAAAGTTTTATCCCGCTCAAGCCGTCAAAAGGCTAAACTGAGATTGTAAGGGTTGGGGGTGAAGATGCAAAGCGGCGGATTGAGCTCGTCTATAAAGGCGAAAATTACAGAACTGGCTGCACCTATTAAAGATGATCTTCTCTCTGGAGCGGCCGAAATAGCTTTACGCGCTATTACCGTTTATCAAACAGCCCTCAAAATTCAAGAGGACGCGAGCCTGCCATTGAGCGCAAGCGAGAGAACCGACGCGGTCCTACTAAAAGAAATCCTGGCCCAGACTGCCTCAGCTCTTATTGATGTGCAACCGGCAATGGCGCCGCTCACGGCCATGGGCAATATAGTTCTGCAAGCTATAGATTTAGAACAAAGTAAAGAAGGCATCATTGAAAAAGCCAATCAGGCTTTGACTAGATTTGAAAGCACACTTTGCGCCTCAGCAGCTACTATCGCCGATATTGCCTATGACCTGATCGATCCGGGCGAGCTTATCTTTGCTTATTCGTTCAGCTCTACTGTGGTAAGTTGCCTACTGAATGCCCGCGCCAGAGGGCGCTACTTTAGGGTGGTTTGCACCGAAGCCAGACCCTCGATGGAGGGAAGGAAACTTGCATCCAGACTAACTTCGGGCGGCATAGAAGTTATTCACACTTTCGATAGCGCTCTTGGCTTAGTACTCGGGAACTGCTCTGCCGCCTTTATGGGCGTTGACTGCATCACCAGGGCTGGTGTCGTTAATAAAGTCGGGTCTTGGATGTTGGCAGTAGCTTGTCGCGAATTGAAAGTACCTCTTTATGCTTTATCGGGCACTGAAAAGTTCATTTCAGACGATCGTATGTTCGACTTTGAAAAGCACGAAAGACCTGGCAGCGAAGTCTGGGAAGGCGCCCCCAAAGGCGTAGCCGTACTCAATCATCAGTTTGATCTTGTACCATTCGAACTGCTCACAGGCTTAGTGACTGAAAATGGCATTCTCAAAGAGAAAGACTTAGAACCGTATTTTTCTGATTCTAATGCCGGTGTGCACCAAGCCCTCAAACTATCTTAGTCTAAGGATAGAGACCTCTGAGTCTGCGGGCTTCGACAATGCGTTCTACCGCGATTGACATAGCCGACATACGCAAAGATAGCTGCTTCTCCTTGGCTCTTTCAAAGACGCGGGTACAGACGTTATTGACCAAACCTTCAAGACGGTTATAGACCTCTTCTTCGGTCCAGAAGAGACGCATTAAACCTTGCACCCATTCGAAATAGCCCACAGTGACGCCGGCGGCATTAGCCAGAATGTCTGGGACAACGACGACACCTTTAGAATCGAGCACATCGTCGGCATTTGGGGTAGTCGGGCTGTTAGCACCCTCAACAACCACCTTACACTTGAGTCTATCGGCATTTCCAGCGTGCAGTTGGTTCGATACCGCGCATGGTGCGAGAATATGACATTCCAGCTCTAACAACTCTTCATTGGTTACTTTATCGGCAGAGGGAAACTCATACATATTGCCGTGCTTATCGATATGAGCCATAAGAGCATCGATGTCGAGCCCTTTGGCATTATGCAGACCGCCATGAGCATCAGAAACACCTATCACCTTGAAACCAGCTTTAGATAGATTGCGCGCCACGGCTGAGCCTACATGACCAAGCCCTTGAATAACCACAGTCGGTTCACCAGTTAAACCGGCATACTCAGCCGCCCTGCGAGCAGCCAGAGCCACACCATAACCAGTAGATTGCAATACACCAAGAGAGCCGCCGATTGACTGCGGCTTGCCTGTGACTACGGAAGGCACTGTATAACCCCGGTTTACCGAATAAGTATCCATCATCCAAGCCATGGTCTGCTCATCGGTGTTGAGATCTGGCCCGGCGATATCTTGACTGGGACCAATCAATTCCAAAATTTCAGATGTATAGCGACGTGTAATTCTCTCCAATTCTCTCTGCGAAAGTTGATTGGGGTCCATGCGAATACCGCCGTGGGCTCCACCAAAAGGCAGGTTCATCAAAGAACACTTCCAGGTCATGAGCATGGCCATAGAAGCCACCTCGCCCAAAGTGACATCGTTGTGATAACGCACGCCGCCTTTACCGGGTCCGAGCGCCAGGTCGTGCTGCACGCGATAACCCATAAAGGTGCGCACACTGCCATCATCCATACGGGCAGGCACTACTACTGATAGAGACCTCTTGGGATGGCGCATCGGTTCGAGAGTATTCGAATCGAGCTTGAGAATCTCAGCCGCCTTGTCAAGCCTCTTCTGGGCGTTGAGAAAGTCGGGAGTTTCCCATTCGTTCGCCACAGCACTACCAAATCCTTTGCTGTCGGTGGCAGTTCCCATGTAACCTCCAAAATGTCTCTTGCTACTAGAGTAGAGATTGTAACTGTTTATTGCCTGTTTTTATCAACTGATTCGGGCAATTACAAGAGCTCTAATTTTCTCAGCTTGCAAACGTACATGTTTGATAGTAGCTTCGGCTTCCACCCGACAATTATGGTTGAAAGTAACTTCCTCTTCACTTTCACCAAATTCTTTCAGGTTGATAAGCACATTGAAATAGGCACCTTCGCCGGCTGTATGGGCAACCAAACCAGCCACACCAGCATCCGAAAGTGAGCTCGGATTACCTTTCTCAACCATCTCCATGGCAATATGCAGAAGCTCGGGGACGGTCTTAAGCACAGTGAGCGGAATTATGGTAGCTCGACAATTGGCGGCGATGATGGCTATATCTCGCTTGTGACGCTCGTCTTTACTGCCCTTGGGTAGTCGCCTCGCTTCCAAAATAGCGTTGAAAGCCTGCATATCTTCGTCCACCAGATAGAGCAAACGACGCTTAAGAGCTTGCGCTTCCCGGGCCCACTTTTCCATCTCCGGTCTCAATGGTTCCATTCCTTTTTTCTCAAAAGTCAGGTTGGCAACCATCGAACTCAAGGCAGCCGATAGGGAGCCGCACAAAGCCGAAACAGAACCACCACCCGGCGCCGGCGACTCGCTCGCCAGTTCATGAACAAAACTAGTCAGACTCATATCACGCAGATGCTTACCCGGTGCAGCCACAGTAAGTTCGACAATTTTCTCCGCAGGTTTGAAGGGGCTCAACTCTGAAAGACCGAGAGACTGCAAGGCGCAAGAAATCAGCTCTTCTTCCGGAACTCCGGTAGAACGTCCCTGCTTACGCAGATAATGCTCACCGGCGGCAAGCATTGGCTTCATAGGCACAAGACCGACAATCTCAGAGCCGGTCACCCTCATTCCCAATTTTTCAGCCTGCCTTGAAACTTCGTCAAAAGCCTGATGCAAACCGGTTACTTCAAAATTGGTGAGATTGATAGAAACTTGAGCGCGTTCGTATTCATCTACATACCAGCCCACCGCTCGACACTCTTTCAATGTGCCCGGCACCTTGACCGTATTGCCGCCGGCATCTTTTACTATTTCGCCCCGTTCATCTCTTTTGGCTCTGCCGGCTTCTCTTATATTCAGTGCTATTTCATTAGCCAATTTTTTTGAGCGGGTATTGAGATTGACGTTATAGGCAATGAGGAAATGGCGCGCACCAATAACAGTGGCACCACTGACAGCATTAAACTGGTTGGGGCCGAAGTCCGGCTGAAAATCTGGACTCTTCATTTTTTCGCAAAGAGCCTCGTATTCGCCCTGCCGAATATCGGCAAGGCTGCGACGACTTTCTTGCCGCGCCGCTTCTGCATAAAGATAGACCGGTATGCCCAGCTCAGCGCCTACTCTCTGTCCCAATTCTTCGGCAAGTTTGACGCAGTCTTCCATAGAAACGCCTGTAACCGGGACAAAGGGGCAGACATCGGTGGCACCCATGCGCGGATGCTCGCCTCTATGCTTGCGCATATCAATAAGCTGAGAAGCTTTACTGATGGCTTGAAAAGCTGCCTCTACAATCAATTCGGGTGGCGCCACAAAAGTCATAACAGTGCGGTTGGTACTAGCGCCCGGGTCAACATCGAGGAGCCTTACTCCGCTGACTGCAGCAATCGCATCGGCGATGGCATCAATGACTTTCTTATCGCGTCCTTCGGAAAAATTAGGTACGCATTCAACCAACCGAATAGTCAAGGTAACCCCCCTTTGATCGCCGACCAAATAGTTATAGACCCTGACTCTTCGATTCTTTTATTTCTTAGGCTTTATGTAAGCCTGTTTTTTGAATAAAAATGCGCCATAGGTGAATCTCAATGTGAACAAAAATGCCACTATAGAAGTAAGCATCCAGGAAAAAGCCCAGACAAAAGCTGGAATGCCTGTAATATCTTGCATACTTGTAGCGTCGGTAAAGCCCCTGCCGGTCATGCCAAGAGAGTGCGGCAAGAGAATCCAGATAAGAGAAAGTGAGTTGAGGGTGCATTGTACTGAGAGAAAAAGCACGAGCATATTGGCGGTGGCATCATTTAGCTTTTTGCCGGCGAAATAAAACATTGCCGCCAGCGCCAGAGACCAGGCCAAACTGCCAATCACCTGCAAAATCTTGCCGTTCAGAAGACCGTTTAAATCTAGGAAACCAGGCAATACAAAGAAAATCGCCCCCGCCAGAACAATACCCCCGAGCAAATAAAGAATGCGCCTGGACCAGTTTTTGAACTGACTTAGATAGATCAAGAGACAGCCAAAAAATGTCTGTCCTAGATAGCCGGCTTGAGTAATGAGAAAACTAATACCGCCCCGGTGCTGGGTAATGCCGCCGTGCCCGGCTCCGTCTGAAACATTGGTCATGCCGGTAACTATGCCGCCTGTAAGCACAGTCACTATCGCATGACTCATCTCATGCACAGTCACTACAAACTGGTTGATTGGCACAAGCAGCCATCTTACGTAGGCAGTATCAGAAAAGAAAACTGAAAACAGAAGCAGCGCCCAGAACAATATGACATTGAAGCCGCCGGGAAATTTCTCAGAGAACTGACTGATACTCGAGCCTGAATCAGATTTCGACTTAGCATTGTTAGATCTAGCCGCAGTCGCTTCAGGTATAGCCGGCTGCAGCCCTCCAGCCTTTGCAGTTTCCGAACCAGATTGAGCAGCCGAGCCGGCAATTTCAGCTTCCAAAGCTGCCAACTTCTCAGCATCACTAAGACTGCCCGCAGCCATGCCGTCTGGTGAAACCTTGAACTTGAGCTTCTCTTTATTCTTCTCTTTCGTTTTATCTTTCATGGTCAACTATAATAAGCCGATTACCAGCATCTTTCCCAATTTACTCAAGTTTCGCAGCCACTTGTCTCACTCTTTCCAGCTTAACTCATTAATCGGCATATGCTTGCTCGCTTGGAGCACCTGGGGCATATTCGACAAAAAAGCCCTAGAATCAGCCAGGCACCTGGAAGTACTCATCTACCAGCATCTTATCTATGTGCTGGAAGTGCCCCTGGTCTTTATGCTTTTAGGTCAAGTCTATCCCCAGGGTTGGCAAATCTGCCCCGAGACTTGGGGCTGGACCGCTCTCGGTTCAAGTATCTCCAGCTCGGCTATGCTCTTTTATTTGATAGCCATGAGCAGAGCAGAAGCCAGCTTCGTCTTGGGAATAACCGCCAGCTACCCGCTTATCGTTCAAATATTGGCGCATTTTTTCCTGCATGAAGCCCTAGTGCCTGAGAGACTTCTCGGTTCAATTCTTATCGGTTTAGGCGTAGCCTTCATCGGCGCCTCATCCGACAGTACGGTGCATCAAGAAACGCGCCCGAACAACAAGCTAAAGGTTTTGATTCTGTGCAGCCTGGCCACTCTTTTCTGGGGACTAACCGGCTTGTTCGACAAGAAAGCACTGATTACCGACGCCCCCTTTAAGGTCTATTTCGCCCGCTGCGTCTGGGATGCCGCCATAGTAGCGATCATGCTTATTGCAGCTAAGCTGAGCAAACAGACTGTTCAGTACAGAAAGCCTCTAGCCTGGCGTTATTCGTTTCTCTCGTCTGTTTGTCTATCAGCCGGAACGATTTCTTATATGTTCGCCATGACAATGGCCACTGCCTCGTACATTATCGTTATAACGGGTTGCTACCCACTTTTCATGTATCTTTTCGCCCTACTTTTTCTCAAAGAAAAGCTCAAAAAATCCCGCCTGGCAGGTGTTTTGCTAGTTGTTCTAGGCGGACTGCTAGTGCAGGAGACTCAGGGGGTATAGATATATGAGATTAACTAATTCCCTTCTATGAGGCCCGCAAATGAGCGAAGATGATAATCGTTTTTCTGCAGAACAAGAGCTGAATGAGCGCATATTAGCCTCTTTGCAGAGCTCATTCTCGGGAGAAGAAACCAAACGCTGGATGACGGCTATCAAGGACGACCGCATCGAGCAAGCCGAAGAAGTGGTAGCCGCTGGTTCAAAAGAAAATCAGCTTTCTACTTCTATGGCTAATGTCATCGATAAACTCTTCGACAATTTCAAAAGGTACTCGTTCGACTTTAACCGGCAGCAAGAAAACAAGCAATGGGAGGTCTCCTGCGAAAGACCTTCCAGTATGCGCACCACCGCCGACTATATGGAACACGGCAAACCAATAAAGTTCTGCATCGGACACCTCTCTACAAAAGAGTACGCCTTGGTGATTCAGGGAGAAGAAGTGCGTATCCGTGCTTATTTCCTGCCCATTGAGTTTCTCATGGGCTTTAGACCAGGACAGTCTGATTTCCCGCCTTATCTTGACATGCGACTGGGCGTTTCGGGAAATTCAGTTACCGAACCAGTCTGGCTGATAGAAGGCCAAACTGTGGGCTTAAACAGCCTGGCTGCGCTCTCACGCCGACTGCTTACCCAGTTGATTAAGGTGACCAAGGGTGAAGCGAATTACGACGAACAATTTGTATTCAATCCCCAGGAAGCAGCCGCTGCCGAAGTTGCCCCTAAAGTAGAACTGGACCGCTCTTATGACGACGACGTCAGCCCTCTGGTCAAGGAAGCACCAGCGGCAAGAGCTGTCGAACCAGCAAGAGAGCCCATCTCCAGAAGCTATGCTGTAGCTTCTACTTCGCAAAATGAGTTCTTTCAAGATGCCGCACCAAGCCCAGTCAGTCAAAGTCGACAAAAATGGCAGGAAGCGGCCCAGATGGCGGTGGCAAATGCCCAGGTGAGACCAGCTAGTTATGCGGTAGAAAGCAGTTTGCCCACCTCTCAAACAAGTGCTAATACTGAACTACCGGGACAAATTCAAGTTCCGCTCGCAGTTTCAGCGCCAGTGCAAGAGCCGGCTCCGGTAAGAGAGCAGGCTCCGGTGCAAGAGCAAGCACAGTTTGATGCGGTTCTGGCTGCCGCCGCCGCCCCTAAAGCTGCAGACACATCAATACCCGCACAAATTTCGGCGCCGGCAAAGTCTGAACTAGAGCCTGCACGAGAGTCTCAATCAAAAGCAGAAGAAAGACCTCCCAAAGAATTTTTTGCCGCCCAAGAAGAACTTAACAAGACAACCCGCAGTACTTTCAGTACGGCAGAAGTGAATCGCAATATCGCTAAGTCTATAAAGGCGCTTTTCGATACAGTGGATGCTTCAATTCATGAACTAACCCAAGCTGGCGTCGAAGCCATGCATGACGACGATATTGAAAAAGTCGGCGAAGTTATGAAACAAAGCAAAACGCTCAAGAAGCTAAGAGAGAGTATCGTTCAGCTTTCTAAAGACTGGCAAAAATCGATCTAACTTTGACCAACCTGCAAAAGAATCAATAAAAAAGCGAGAAAAACAAAACCGGGACTGAAAAGACCCGGTTTGTATTTTTGAAAATTCGGAGAGGGAGGGATTCGAACCCTCGGTACAGATTTTGTCCGTACAACTTCTTAGCAGGAAGCCGCTTTCGACCACTCAGCCACCTCTCCAGATGATTGCGATTAAAAGCGATTGATTTATCATAGCGCAGAATCTATTGCTTTTGCTTTCTTTTGCCTAATTATTTCGGCTCTTAACTAAAACTGGCCAAGCACCACCAGACAAACCCAGTAATAGGCTACAGCCGCGCCGATTATCAAGCTGTCGCCCCGGTCGAGGAAACCACCGTGACCAGGGATGAAGTCGCTGGAATCTTTAAGTCCGGCGTCCCTTTTCAAGAGAGATTCGCAAAGGTCGCCCAACTGAGCAGCGACTGAGACCACTATGGCCATAATGGGCGCTTGCCAGAGATTGAAACCAAAGGGATGACAAGAAAACAAATAATGGTCTGCCACATAGACCACCACCACACCCAAGGCAATAGCCGAAAGCAAGCCGCCGAGAGCGCCTTCTACTGTTTTCTTGGGGCTTATCTGGGGATA
This sequence comes from Candidatus Obscuribacterales bacterium, assembly GCA_019745415.1. Lineage (GTDB taxonomy): Bacteria > Cyanobacteriota > Vampirovibrionia > Obscuribacterales > Obscuribacteraceae > Obscuribacter. Next base: position 8,802 of record JAIETF010000040.1, read on the forward strand.
GAGCAAATGCTTGCCGAATTTCTTACCAAAGTAATAGGCGAAAACATCGGTGGCCCAGATGATGAAAAGAGTTGCCCAGACATAGGCCAAACCCGGCTGTTCCAAGGGATTAGCCGATACAGGCATACCAGCTGGGCTAAGGTTGCGTAGCAAAACTAGATGACTGGGCAGCCAGCCTACATATATAAACCCGAGAATTGTGGCTGCTATATCGGCAATAGTGGCGGGCGGGTCGACATTTCTGAAAAGCAGACGAAAGAACGAAACATAGATGCCGATAGAAAGAAGCAAAGGAAAATGTCTGATTGAGAAATCAGTCCAATAGCCGGCATCGGCCCCGGCCGGCAAGGGCATGCCGACACCATGATTAGGAATCAAGTCTGGTATGGCCGCCACCACAAAGAAAGCGACAATCATTGACAAAACAATGCGGCTGCTCGGATTGATGCCTTTGCGCCTGGCCATGCCGATAAACTCTTTGCCGCCCATGAAACAGGCAGCGCCTAAGACCAGCGCCAGGAACTTTCCCCCAGCCATAATACTGGCCACCGAGATGCCAAATAACAACCAGCCATATAAAAGTCTCATGGACTACCTGTTTTACCTGCCATCAATCGAGAAGCAAAGAAAGCGGTGAGCGGAATGGTCAAGACCAGTCCTAGACTACCACTAATCGCCGAGGCCACTTCAGTTGCAACCAGATCGAGATTTACAAGTTTGCTTACTGGCATCTGGCTGATTAGAAGCAGTAAAGGAAGCGCGCCACCGGTATAGGCAAGGATGAGGGTATTGGTCATAGTACCCATGATATCTCTGCCGACGTTCATTCCCGCCTGGAAGAGCTTTTCGGGCTTGCTGTCTTTACCGGCAGAAGCCACTTCGGTTACAGCCGAAGCTATGGAAATCGCAACATCCATAATGACACCGAGGGCGCCAATGAGCATGCCGGCAGCCAACAAACCCTGATAAAAGCTGGGCGTGCGTACCAAGACCGAGCCCCTCAAAATCTGAGCTTCTTCTGAGGAAAGACCGGTGAGAGGAGCAAAAGTGATCACCAAGTGAGCAGCCAAGCCGGCGACGGTGACACCACCGATAGTGCCAAGAATAGCGCAAAGCGACTTCTTGCTCCAACCGGCGACAAAAAACATGGTAGCAAGGGTAGTGGCAATACAAATCAAGACAGAGACAAGCAAAGGGTCGAACCCGGCTAAACTGGACGGCAAAAGCACAAAGGCAATGAGCGAAACACTGATCGCCAGCGCCAGTAATGATTTCACTCCTTTTTTGCCGCCCAGCACTATGAAAGCCAAAAGGAAGACGACAAGTAAGGTGCCTATAGCCGGTGCCCGGTGATAATCAGCGACATTGATTTCACGCTTTGCACCGGTCGTATTGACTATCAAAAGCACTTCGCGGCCGGGCAAAAGATCAATATTGAAAACCGGATTGTCGGTGATCTCGTTAAAGACATCCACCTTTTCACCCTGCATACTACCGGCAAGAACTTCCAGACGGGCCGGCTGACGCTTGGCCACAATGCCTGTGCGGCTAGCCAATTCTTGATTGATTTGAGCCGGGCCAACCGATATCACTCTTGCTGGTACAAATTCTTCCGACTCTTTCATCTAGAAAACCATACTATTGAAACAGGTCGAGTTGCTTGATCTCTCCGGCGGCAAGACGCCCTTGCAGGCCCTGAGGCAAGGGTCTTGAGAGATGTTGATAAGCGAGAGGCGTAGCCATACGCCCCCGCGGCGTACGTTGAATAAAGCCGCTCTGAATCAAAAATGGTTCCCAAACATCTTCTAATGTATCACTGTCTTCGCCGATGGTGGCAGCCAGAGTCTCTAGTCCGACAGGTCCACCATCATAGTTATCGATAATAATAGAAAGCAACTTGCGGTCTGTGATATCTAGACCGAGGGCATCGACTTGATACGAATCAAGCGCGCGCGCCGCCATCTCCCCGTCTATCACCTCAGCACCTTGATACTGACCATAATCGCGCACCAGGCGCACCAAACGGTTAGCGATACGAGGCGTACCTCTGGCCCTTCTGGCAATAGCCTCCACTCCTTGGGCTTCCATCTTTACCGAAAGAATGCCGGCGGTACGGGCAACAATAGCCGAAAGTTCTTCTTGCGTGTAAAAGTCTAGTCGGCAGACAAAACCAAAACGATCTCTTAGAGCATTAGACAGCATTCCAGCCTTGGTGGTGGCACCAACCAAGGTAAACTTCGGCAAAGGCAGGCGCATAGTTCTGGTGGCATGCCCTTTGCCCGTAGTTAAATCGATGACAAAATCTTCGATAGCCGGATAAAGCAATTCTTCTGCTACCCGCGAAAGCCTGTGTATCTCGTCGATAAAGAGAACATCCCCTTCTTCAAGTTGATGCACTAGACCGATTATGTCGCGCGGTCTTTCCAGACTGGGACCGGAGGTTAAATGAATGCGGGCTTGCATCTCATTGGCTATCACCCGAGCCAAAGTAGTCTTGCCCAGACCAGGCGGTCCATAGAACAAAACATGGTCGAGAGCCTCCCCGCGGCTGCGGGCAGCCGAGATTGACATGGAAAGCATTGTCTTTAGTCTTGATTGCCCAATATATTCAGAAAGCGTATCTGGTCTGACCGCCTGATCTGAACGCAGGTCAGAATTACTTTCCTGGCAGGAAAGTAAAGATGAGCGGCGATTGGCCTGTTCATTAACATCTTCTATAGAAGCCTCTGCTGAATGAGTAACTTCCTGTTTCGGCTTATTTTTTGAAGTTTTGTTAGTGCCTGGCTGAGATTCCCCGGAGGGATCGCCTGATGTTTTGATGATCGTCATGGCGGAATTATCTCAAATTAGTCAGTTCATGAGAAGTAATCAAGGTGCTAGGGGGCTTTCCATCATATGCTTAGAGAAGGTAGTGCTAAAGCTCAAGCAGCTGGAGAAATGGAGATATACAGAAGCTATGACTTCGCATACAGTCAATGTCACACCGCCTGTTGTTGAGACCGGCTTCAGCTCGATTTCAAACGATTCGCTAAAGTATAATCCTAAAGTGCAGCAAAAAACTAAAACAAGATTCCCAGAAATTTCAGTAGTCATCCCTGTGTTCAACGAGGAAGACAATATTGGTTTGCTCTACAACAAACTTACTGATGCTCTAGACAGCCTGGGCAGATCTTGGGAAGCAATCTTGATCGATGACGGCAGCACCGACAATTCTTTCAATAAGCTAGCCGAAATCGCAGGCAAAGACGAACGCATCAAGATAGTGCGCTTTGTCAAAAACTTTGGTCAAACCGCAGCTCTAGCAGCAGGCATAGACAACGCCCGCGGCGACGTAATCATCCCTATGGATGCCGACCTGCAGAATGATCCTGCCGACATAAAACGTCTGCTAGACAAACTTGACGAAGGCTTTGACGTCGTCAGCGGCTGGCGCAAGGAAAGAAAAGACGAACTCTTTCTGCGCCTCATCCCTTCTTGGACGGCCAACCGCATCATATCTCTCATATCGGGCGTAAGATTGCATGATTACGGTTGTTCTTTGAAAGCCTACAGAAAAGAAGTTATCAAAGACGTACGACTCTATGGCGAGATGCACCGCTTTGTGCCGATTTATGCCACCTGGCAGGGCGCCAAAGTTTCGGAGATCCCGGTCAATCACCAGGCAAGACAGTTCGGTCAAAGCAAGTACGGTATCTCTAGAACATTCAAGGTGGTACTGGATTTGATGACTGTCAAATTCATGAGCACCTATTTCACAAAACCAATTTATCTCTTCGGCACAGCCGGTCTGTGGTCAATGGTCCTCTCCTTCTCAGCCTTCACCTGGATGGTGGTATTGAAGCTGTTCTACCACACCAGCTTCATCGAAACGCCATTGCCGGTGCTTGTGGCCATGTTCTTTATGGTGGGTATGCAGCTAATCTTGATGGGTTTGCAATCTGAAATATTGATGCGCACCTACCATGAATCGCAAGGCAAGCGCATTTATATAGTCAAAACATCGATCAATCTAGAAAACGAACTCGACTAAGCTCTACCAAGTTTGGCTCTAATAAAGGCGGTTGCGTTCCCAGTTGACTGCTGTTTCGACCGTGCGTTTCAGATCGTACTGAGGAATCCAACCAAGCACTTCTTTAGCTTTGCTATTGTCTGAGACCAAATAAGATGGATCTCCAGGACGGCGCTCGACAAATTCATGGGGCACTTTCGCACCAGAGACCAACTCGACCATATTGATAATTTCTTTAACCGAAGCCCCTTTGGCTGTGCCTAGATTGACCGCAGTCGAGACCTTTTCTTTATCGAGCAAAGCAAGCGCACGCAAATGGGCGGAAGCGAGGTCATTGACGTGAATATAGTCTCTGACACAGGTACCATCAGGCGTATCGTAATCGTCGCCAAAAACTTTCAACTGCGGAATCTTGCCCAAGGCGGCCTGGATTGCCAGAGGCAACAAATGAGTTTCAGGGTCATGGCTTTCACCAATCTGCCCCGAATCATCGGCGCCGGCAGCATTAAAATAGCGCAGCACAACATAGCGCAAGGGCGTACAAAGGGCGAGGGCGGCGAGCATTTGCTCTACCATTAACTTACTTGTACCGTAAGTATTGATAGGGTTCTGAGGATGCTTCTCATCAATAGGTGAATAAACCGGATTACCATAAGAAGAACAAGTGGACGAAAAGACCAATTTTTCTACACCGGCAGCATTCATGGCGGCAAGAAGAGAGGTTGTGCCGCCGACATTATTATCTAAGTAAAAGAAGGGGCGCTGCTGAGACTCACCGACATAAGCCCGAGCCGCAAAGTGAACCACGGCAGAGACTTTATGTTTGACCATTATCTCGATCAGCCCTTCCCTATCAGCTAATTCGGTTTGATAAAAATTGACCTTATCTTCAGCAGGAAGAGCTTGCCTATGGCCAAGGGAAAGATTATCGACGGCAACCACCGCAGCGCCAGCGTTTTCAGCCAAATAATGCCTGACAAAATGACTGCCTATATAGCCGGCCGCCCCGGTGACTAGTAACATTAGGGTATCCTTTGCAAAGACAACTGCAAAAACAGGGCAATTTTAGCAAAGAATAGGGTTAAGATCTCGAATGTAGCGCGGAGTGAAGGCTGTGGAAGCCCAGAGTAACCAAAGCAAGTTAAACGAAGCCAAAACCATGGTCGGCTGGATCGGCGCGGCTTTGTCCGGCTTTGTTTGCCTCTTCCTCTCCCTCTCCACCGTTCATATATTCAGCCCTGGACTGCAAGAGAACGATGTCTCAGACCGAGATCTGATTGCCCCGCAGGCAACCTCGGTCATAGATAGATCCGAAACCGAAAAGTCAATTGAAAAGGCCAGACAGAACGTCATACCGGTTTTTCAAATCGACCGCAGCCGCGACACGGAAACTTTAGCCAAGATAGAAGCAGCCTTCGCCCGCGCCGAAAGTCTGCAGGCCCTGGGTCTTGTGCCCATAGCTGTCAAGTCCGAGAATAAAGCAGGAGCAAGCTCTCACGGTAATGCCAAGCTCAGAGCAAACTCCAGTCATAGCCCTAGAACTGGCGTCAAAAAAACAGGCGAGGCCAGCGGTGCAGCAAAAGACTTCGGCTATAGCGAACAGCTGAAATATCTGCAAAATCAAAAGCAACTGCCCGAAACAGACAAATCTGCCTTGAAGGACGAGCTAGAAAAGCAAAAGCTTGCTTATGAACGAGCCCTCAAGGCCGGACTGATTCAAGACGAAGAGTTGAATCTCGCCCTTTCAATCAAGCCTGATGAAATGCCTTCTTTCAAGGCAGAGACCCTGACTGCGGCCCGCAGGCTTTTGTCTATATTTGACCGTTATCCGGTGACGGACAAGTCGGTCTGGCAAGAAGTGGTGCAAGAATTTTTGCCCGATAAATGGCCGGTTACCACAAGAGTGACGGCTTCTCGGGTGATTAACCGCTATCTGGAAGCCAATCTTGTCATCGACTCGGAAGGAACCAAAGTCAAGGCGCAAGAGGCGGTCAAAACGGTCGAACCGGTAATGCGCCCGGTTAAAGAGGGTGAAGTGATTGTGCCGCAAGGGGCGCTGATCACCAAAGACAAACTATATATACTGCAAGAATTGGGCATCACCCATGTTAACCGTTGGCCTTTCATCTTGAGCATGGCCATCTCCCTAGTGGCAGCTCTCACCCTTGTCGCTCTCTTCCTTTACACCTACGAGCCAAAGCACTTTTTTGCACCAAGTTCCATTGGGCTGATGTTCACGGTGCAAGTAGTGGTGGCATCAGTGGCTTCTCTCGTGGGCAAGACAAATCCCCAGTTTGTACCCATACCGGCCGCGGCGCTCATTCTCACTATTTTCTTCGGCAGAAGAGTGGCCATCGCCCTCACCCTTCCTATGATTTTGCTTATTGCAGTCGATCGCCTCATGGACTTGCACTTTATTGCCGCCCATCTTCTCGCTACTATTCTTGCCGTTTTCAGCTATTCATCCATCGGCCGCTCCGCTGTTTTCAAAACCGGGGTTTTGGTAGCCTTCGGTCTGATAGCAGGCGATATGGCTGCTTGTCTAGTCGACCATTCGATCAGTTTCGACCTCGCCACTTTCGGCAAGCGCTTGCCGCTGGATTTCGCCGGCGGCATAGTATCGTCTATAGTGGCAGTAGGCAGCCTGCCTTTCCTCGAAAACCTTTATGGACTGATCACTCCTTTCCGTCTAGCCGAGCTAACCGACGCCAATCAGCCGCTCTTGCGCCGGTTGGAAGAGAATGCCCCGGGAACCTACCAACACAGCCTCGCCGTGGCCAATATGGCTGAAGCCGGTGCTAAAGCTATCTATGCCGACGCCAATATGGTGAGAGCAGGAGCTCTTTATCACGATATCGGCAAAATGGTACGCCCCAAATATTTCATCGAAAATCAACTCGGGGCCACTAATCCTCACGACAATATGGCACCGGAAGATAGCAGAGCTAGAGTCTTAGCCCATGTCACCGACGGTATAGCTCTTGCTCAAAAATATTCGCTACCAAAAGCCATTCAAGATTTCATACCGATGCATCAAGGTACCACTTTGATGGCCTATTTCTATCACAAAGCCTGCACCAAATATGGTGCAGACAAGGTCGACCCCAATTTCTACCGTTATCCCGGTCCCAAGCCAAACACCAAAGAGACAGCCATCGTCATGCTTGCCGATGTCTCGGAAGCGGTCACTCACTCAATGAGAGATCCCAGTCAAGAAGAAGTTGAAGCGGCTCTAGAAAAAGTTTTTCAGAACCGCTGGGACGACGGTCAATTTAGTGATTCAGGGCTGAGCTATGAAGAACTGCACAAAGTCAAAGCTGGTTTTGCCAGAGTGTGGAGAACCTTGCACCACGAGAGATTGAAATATCCGTCCACAACCACGGGCAAGATGCCCATAGCGCCGCCCCTGGTCAAACAAGAAAACAAAGAAGAAATCAAACAAGAAAACATAGAGGAAATCAAAGAAGATTTAGACCCGTGTCTAGCTGACACCACCAGCTTTGAACCAACCGGCAACAGTTCCATTCAGCCAGAGCAAAAGCCAGAACAAAAAATCGAATAAACCGAGAAAAATCTATTTGAGCCTGGTGCGATAAAGCACATTCAATTGCACCAATGCTTCATCAACAAAAATATCGCGCGCCTGAGCCAGTTCTAGTGCAGCCACCGCTCTTTCATAGGGCACCGCTTTGATATGCAGCAAATGGCTGAGCCGCAAAGCCTTGTAAGAGAGTCGATGCGGCGCCAGATCATTGTCGTCGATTATCTTAGCAAGGTAATAACCTTGATTGTAATTCACTTCCAGTCGCTCGGAAATATCGAGCAAGACCTGGGGATCAAGTCCTTCTGTACGAGACTGCGAGGGAGGCCAGAAACGATTATCCTTCAAGAGCTGCACCATCATACGAGAAGGATTACCCGACTGCATGGCACAGGACGACTGGGCAAGGGACTTTTCGAAGCCTTCTTCCGCAATAAGACCCAAGACTTCCCGAGCTTGATCAAGGCTGATAGTCTCATTATCGATCATTTCTTGTAAGTCGACGGCACGATCAATCAACTCTTCGCTCAGACCCGCGGTTTCTCTTATGGCCACGCCGCAAGAAACTGAACGAGTCAAAGCCATCTGTAAGGCGGCAATGAGCGACATATCGTCGAGCATGCCCACCGAAAAGAAAAGTTCCCCCAAACGCGGTGTGCCCCGACGTAAAACCGGTCGATAATTGGCATTCACTTCTTTCTTCAAATAGGCTATTTCTCTCTCTCTGGCAGCGGACAAAGCAGAGATACACTGCTCTCTTGAGAGCGAGCCGCGTCGCACCAATTGTTGACCGAGCAAGGCAGTGTCGAGCAACTCTTGCGAAAGCAAACTACGATAGCAAAAGATATGACCAAGGGGTAGACCGGTTCGCTGGCTTACGGCAAGGGCTTCTTCAAGATCTTCCGGATTGATTATTCTAGATTGAGTGAGCAACTGTCCTAATTTATTGGTCAGAACATCTTCAGGCTGAACCACCGAAGCCCGAGAGAAAGCCTCAGCCAGAGAAATCTTGTCCTGATAACTGAGATTCAAAACCCTAACGCCGACATCAAAGGGAAGCTGGCGATTATTGATTAGGGTTTGAATCTCAAGCGCCACCTGCAATTCTGCTTCGCTAAGAAAGCCCGACATGGTAAGCATCTTTCCCAAAGGTAGACCCTTCTCTTCAAAACTAGAGAGCGCCTCTTTCAAATATTCGTAGCTCACTATGCCAGAAGCCTTGAGCAAGTCGCCCAAACGGACATGGCCGATAGCCATGCTCAGAGCTTCATTAATGCCACTGGCTGTGAACCGTCTCTCCGGACGCCCTTGGGCTCTGCCTGACTCGATTTCCTTAAGCTTCTCGCCTTCACCGCTCAGTTCGGACACTGTCTACTCCTCAACTTGCACCGCGTTTGCAAAAATAGTGAGAGATGTACTGCCATAACGGCGCTGGTCTATCGGCACAAGCTTACTATCTTGGGGCGCGTCCGACTCGACTTCTATCTTATCAAGTAGTTCGTTGGACAGATGTTCCACCACAAGCAATCCTTGATTGGTCAAAAGCCTTCCGCTCTGGACAATCTGGACGATTTTGCCGCCTAAGTGCAGTTTGTAAGGGGGATCAACGAAAATCATATCAAAGCTCTTCCCCTGGCGACAAAATAATGACAATGCTTTCTCGAAATCAGAACTTATTATTTCGTATGAATCTTCCTCTAGCTTGAACTGACGGGCTGATTGCTTGATGGCAGAAGCACAGGAACGGTCTTTGTCGACAAAAGTAACATGGGCCGCACCGCGGCTTAACGCCTCGAAACCCATGAGCCCGGACCCGGCGAAGAGATCGAGGAAGCGCGAATGTCTCAATCTATCACCCAAAATGTTAAAAAAAGCCTGCCTGACCTTTGCAGAGGTGGGTCTCACCTGCGGCCCGCTTGGGCAGGTTACTGACCGTCCTCTGAGCTCTCCAGCAGTAATTCGCAACCACCAAACCTCAAAAAGCTCATGATAACATGTTCTTCTGCAATCACCGTGAGGAGTTATAAATGAGCGCTCGCCGGATAGCCCGCGAACTGGCAGTAATTGTCATGCCCCAGTTGCCTAAAAATCAGGACAAGCTGGAAACGACTCAGATAATGGAACTCACCGATAAGGCCATTCATATGCTGGTCGATTATGCCAGACAGAGCCTCACCGACGCTCAAGCCATGGTCATTGCCGCTCAAGATGAACTAAGCGCTATTGAAGTCGAACATGAGAGCAATCGCAACCGCGTAGATGAGCTGAAGCCGGTCAATCTCACTTCCCAGCAATTAAAAGAGAAGATGCAGACTTTAGAGACTGCCATTGCCCTCGTCTCCGAAGCTCTGGACATACCTGAGATGGCGCTTGCCCTTGGGACGCAGACTGTGCGCAGTAACTGTAAAAAATGCGGTGCCATCGTCGACGCCACTATCGACAAGCCCCATAAAGACGAAGTGCGCGACTTTGTCATCAGACTGATATCGGTTTATCTAGAAAACAAAGAGCTGGTCGACGAATTTATCAAGAGAGCCCGCACAAAATGGCGTGTAGATCGCATGGTATCTATCGACCGAGACATATTGAGACTGGCTTGCTCAGAAGCTTTCTTCATGGACGACATTCCGATAAACGTAGCTATATCGGAAGCGGTCGAACTATCCCACCGCTTTGCCGACGCTAAAGCGGCGCGCTTTATCAACGGCATTCTCGGCGACCTTTCAGAAGAAGCGGAAGCTGTAAGAAGAGCAAGAGCTCGCAAAAAGAGAGAGAGCATTACTCTTAACTGAGGACTAAGACCATGGCAGAAGAGAATCAGAAGCAAGGATTCTGGGGGACAACCCTGACCAAACTGAAGTCGGTCTTGGTCAAGACAAAAGAGCAGGTTGCCGACCCGGAAGAGCAGCCGGCAAAGGGCGCAATAGAGACAATAAACAGTTCGGCTCCTGTCGCCAATGCAGAGAAGCCGCATCATAGCTCATTAGTCGACGAAGAATATATTGAAAATCTGGAAGAACGCCTGATTAAGGCAGATCTGGGTATGCCGGTGGTGGAGCCGCTAATCACCGCCTTGCGTCAAGAAGTGCGTGGGAAGAATTGGACAGGCAAAGATGTAGACAAGTTTTTGAAAGAACAGTTTGATGTCTTGCTAAGCCAAACCAAAAGCAGCAAACTCACCTACGAAGAAGGCAAGGTAAATATCTATCTAGTGGTGGGTGTGAACGGAGTCGGCAAAACCACCTCTGTCGGCAAATTAGCGGCGCGTCTAAAAGAGAGCGGCAAGAAAGTCTTACTAGCAGCAGGCGATACATTTAGAGCGGCAGCTGAATCACAGCTGGAAATCTGGAGCAAGCGGGCGGGTGTAGACATCGTTCGTCTACCGGACGGCTCAGATCCAGGCGCCGTTGTTTTTCAGGCCGTCAAGAAAGCCCGCGATGAAAACTACGATGTGCTGCTCATTGATACAGCAGGAAGACTGCACAATAAAGTCAACCTCATGGACGAGCTAAAGAAAATTCGCTCAGTAATTGAAAAGCATGCCGGTGATCTGCCTTTGGAAAGCCTGCTTGTGCTGGATGCTTCCACCGGTCAAAACGGTCTACAGCAAGCCAAGGTATTTCTTGATATTGCCGGACTAACCGGTGTTGTGCTTACCAAACTAGACGGCACCGCCAAAGGTGGCGTTGTCTTCGCCATTGCCCGTGAGCTGAAGATACCTGTAAAACTTATTGGCATCGGCGAAAAGCTCGAAGATCTTAGAGACTTCGAGCCTTCCTTGTTTGTAGAAGCCCTCTTTTAGAGCTTAGCCCTTAACCGACTTTATTTGCTCCAGAGCATCCGGATTTTCCACGGAGGAAAGATCACCGACAGGCTCACCAAGATACTTGCGCTTTATAGAGGCGCGCACGATCTTGCCCGATCTTGTCTTGGGCAGTGCCTGCACCGGAATGATGGTATCAGGTCTGAGAACCGGTCCCAGTCTGTGACCAACCATCTCTCGCAGTTCAGCCTGCATTTCGGCGGAATAAGTAGAACCAGGCATGAGCACCACGAAGCACACCAGACATTCACCTTTAACTTCGTGGGGGACACCGATGACTGCAGCTTCGGCAATTTCGGCGTGTTCAACCAAAACCGACTCAACTTCACCCGGACCGACCCTCTTACCAGCAACTTTGATAGTGTCGTCGGAGCGACCAAAGAGGAACCAAGAGCCGTCGCTGTCTTTGCGAGCCCAGTCGCCGTGATACCAGATGCCTGGATATTTTGAGAAGTAGGTGTCTTCATAACGGCCGGGATCTTTGAGGAAGCCGCGAGTCATGGAAGGAGCCGGTTTGCGACAAACCAAATGGCCGATTTCACCATCCAGACTCTTGCCGGACTCGTCAAAAACGTCTATAGCCATACCAAGACCAGGTCCACCCAGAGAACAGGGCTTGAGTGGCATGATCGGCAAGGGTGAAAGCAAGCAACCAACTATTTCGGTACCGCCGGAAATATTGATAATCGGACACTTTTTCTTGCCGACCTTGTCGAAGAACCACATATAGCTATCTTGGTCCCAAGGCTCGCCGGTGGAGCCAAGCAGGCGTAGTGTCGACATATCGCATTTTTCCACCCACTCGTCACCATAGGCACGCATGCCTCGAATGAGGGTGGGACTGATACCAAGAGTGGTGACATGGTTGCGCTGGACCATCTGCCAGACGGTATCAGGATTTGGATGGCCGGGATGTCCTTCGAAGACAACCATAGTGGCGCCCCAGAACATTGTTCCGATCATTTCCCATGGACCCATCATCCAACCGATATCGGTCACCCAAAAGAAGATATCGTCGTCACGCAAATCGAAGGCAAAGCCGAGCTCTTTGGCAATTTGAGCGAGGGCGCCGCCATGGGTATGAACAGTGCCCTTGGGCTTACCGGTGGTGCCGGATGTATAAAGATACATGCTGGGATGTTCAGCACTGAGATTTTTCACTGTAGGGGCTTCTTGGGCAGATTCGATTAGATCGTGCAACCAAAGGTCACGGCCGTCTTTCATATTGACCATAGTGTCGCAGTGATTGTAGACAATCACATGCTCGACACAAGGAGCGGAAGCTACCGCTTCATCAGCTTCCGACTTGATTGCCACCATTTTGCCGCGCCTTTTGCCGGCGTCGGCGGTAAACAAAATACGAGCTTCGGCATCAACCAGTCTGGTAGCCAAAGAATGGGGACCAAAACCGCTGAATACCGGTACAGCCACCGCGCCAATCTTGAGACAGGCAAACAAAACAGCGACGACTTCAGGCACCATAGGCATATAAATACCGATAGCATCGCCGGGCTTGACGTTTAGGTTGAGCATCGACTGGGCTATTTTGCCAGAAAGTGTACTGAGTTCGCCATAAGTCAGTTTGCGCTTGCGCCCGTCCTCGCCTTCCCAGATGATGGCTAAATGATCTTTACCGACTGACTTACGCACACCGGCGCTGCGCCCCTCTTCCAAATGAAAATCGAGGGTGTTGCTGAGGATATTCATTTCACCATCAACAAACCACTTGGTCCAGGCAAAGCCACGGCTCTCATCTTTCAGGCTGGTATAGGGTTTATGCCATTGAAAGCCCATATACTTGAGCGCGCTTTCCCAAAACCACTCGGTATCTTCATTAGAGCGAGCAATCAACTCTCTCCAATCTGCTATGCCGTGCTTATTCATAAAGTCGACTACTCGCGACTCCAGATACTTACCTGAGGGCTGCCAAATAACTTCCTGGGTCGCTTCGACTGTTTTGTTCATAATGCACTCGCTAAACAAGAAAACTATCAATATGCAATGGTTCGGACGGTGCTCATTAAACGGCTAGTGGACAACAAAATTGTCAAACAGCCGTCTAAGCCCAAAGACCGAACGATTATTTCTTTGAAATATTACAGCCAGCCGGCTCTTTACAAGCCAAATCCAGAGCAGATTCCTTGATTAAGAATCTTTATAGGCTAGGCTGTCCGCCCCAGTAGTCACGGATAGTCCGGACCAAAACTTCCACAGCCAAAAGAATACAGCCGAGCAAATTGGCAGTTAGGGCGCAGGCCCATACCAGACGAGCGTCCTTTCGCTCCATGAGCATAAGCACGGTGCCTTCCACCATCACCGAATAGGTGCCGAAAAGGGTCAGACCCCAGGGTGTATTGCCGGTCAGATAAGGGCCAAGGCCCAAGACCAGTCCCAAAAAAGAAGCAAAATTCATCAGTACGCTGTCATAGAGACAGCGAGGCAAACTAGCCCAGTGCATGCGCCAGAGCACAAAGGCCTCGACTATCACTATCGGTAAAAACTGGAAGACATAGAAGCCCAGCAATGTTTTGAAATCCTCCAGACTGTCCATATTAAACAATAACCGGTTCTGAGGACTAAAGCATGCCGCCCGATTTTCAAGGGGCTGGAAGAGAAGAACAGGAGAGAACAACCCGCGTCGACGGCATGGCTTCCTTTGAGCGCATTGTTGCCGACGGATACACCGGTATGACCGGCTATCAAAAAGGCCACATAGTGGGCGGACACTATGAAATTGTAGATTTCATCGGGGCAGGCGGCATGAGCCGCGTCTATAAAGTCAGACACCTCCTTATCAACGAACCAAGGGCAATCAAGGTACTCCTGCCCCAAGATAGCACTGAACAAGCCAAAGCTTTGCTTCGCTTCCAGAAAGAAGCACGCTTGGCTATGAAGCTGGAGCATGCAAATATCGTCAGAACTATGGAGTTCTGCTCGCCTTCCGATGGTCCCCCCTTTCTAGTTATGGATTATGTGGAAGGGCGTTCACTCGAGCAAGAGCTTTCGGTCTTGCAAAGACTGACGCCGGAAAGAGCTGTTGAAATCATCTTGCAGGTGGCAAGCGCTGTTCAGCACTTGCTTGAAAAAGAAATTCTGCACCGAGACCTCAAGCCGGGCAATGTTATTCTCAATCGTCTCAAGAACGGCGCCACCCAGGTCAAACTTATCGACTTCGGCATTGCTACTGCTCTTTATGAAGAAGACGAAGATTTTCCCCTCTCGCAGGTGCTCACTCCAGCTGGAGAAGTGATGGGCTCACCGCAACATATGAGCCCTGAGGCCTGTGGCGGCGAAAACATTGATGAGAGATCTGAGATCTATTCATTGGGCTGTATTCTTTATGAAATGCTGGCAGGAAAGCCGCCCATACTGGGCAAAAATGCCCTCGACACCCTGCGCATGCAGGCAAGTGTCGAGCCTCGACCGATTAGTAAGCTCTTGCCCAAAGGCGAAGGTATTGAACAGCTTTCGCAAATAGTCTCGAAGTGCCTAGAGAAAGAACCAGATCAGCGCTATCAGAGCATCGATGAACTGAAGGAAGCCTTGGGCACGGTGTTTGAGAAAGCCAAGAAAAAACAGCAAGCCAGATTACAAAATAAGGCAAGCAAGCTCACTAAAATAGTCTTTCTTGCCGCCGGCATCGCCCTTGGTGGCGCCGTTGTATACGGCGCCACGCTCTTGTTCAATCAAAGCAGACAAGACAAAGCCCCTGAATTCGGCAGTGCCAACGAAATCAAAAATGGTCCAGGCTTGGTCTACGAATATGGCATACAATGGCGCCGCAATAGCCTTAAAGGTCAGACTATGCTTAATGACGCCAATCTTGAGGCTATGAAAGATCTAAAGGCAGCTTTGAAGGTTTTACCAAAGTCAAAGTCGCAAAAGGACGAAACTCCGGACTTCGAAGATGATAGGTCGACAGAGTCAAGCTCAATTGAAAGCAAAGCAGAGCAAGAAATAAAGGACTTGAATATTCTTGCCAAACAAGACCTTTACTGCGCCCAACTTATCAATGACTTCAAATCTTCCAAGGTCAAAGAAGATTCTCTAGATTTGGACAAGATTGAGCTGACGGACAATACTCGCTCAGATAAGTTATCGCATTCTTTACTAAAAAAAATCACTCAAGAAAAGAGCTTAGGAAATGAGATCTTTAGCCGCATCAAACTAATGCTTTTATGCGATGGTGACTACACAAACTTCAACCTGCAAAAGCAAATTGCTCGGTCAGCATTAGACAAGCCCAATTCAGATCTAAGCGAAAGCCAAAAGCTTCTATTGAAAAGCCTTTGGCTGCTGCGCTTCTCACAGTATGTAGAAAAAGTGCAAGGCAAGGCTGAAAGGCCTGGCGATTTTTTCTGGAATGAGTTTGGTGAGGGAGCCTCGGAGAAAGAAAGCACAAACTTCGACGAGAACACAGCTCTCGCCTACTTTCTTGCCGGAGAGTACTATTTTAATATCGGCGACAACTGGGATGCCAAACACATATACAAGCTTAGCAAAGATGCCTTAACTAGACTCAATGGGGAAGATGCACTTATTACAGTAATGGCTCGCAGCCAGCTCTTTCTGGCAGTGTCTAAAGATGAAGAGCCAAATCAAAGAGAAGGCAACCGTTGCCTCAAGAAGCTAAAGAAGTGGTTAGATCGAGAGCCGGACAATAGTCGCCTGCTCTATCTAGATGCCATGGTCAGGGCGACTTTAGCTCGCAAAGAGAAAGGAATTGAAAAAGAAATTGCCCTGAGCGAAATAGACTATGACTTAACAAAAATGCAGCTAACAGCGAGACGCTCGCCTTATCTTTTGGCCAGGCTTCTTCATGAAAGAGAAGCAGTACTGCGTCAAATTTATGGCGACAAGAAAAACAATCTAGTTAACTTTAGAGCCGCAACGCTACAGCTAGTGCAGGGGAATCTACCCCAAGCAGCCGACCGCTTAGAAGATCTGGCCAAGTATTACAGCAGTCCGTCCACTGCAATAAGCCGCCACAAACTGCTCCAACTGGCGCTTTCAATAGAAGAGAGACTCAAGGCTCTCGGTCTAGAGAGAAATGAAAGGGCTTGCGAGACTCATACATATATGGCAGAAACTTTGCTCTTTCAAGAAGACAAGCAATTGGCTCAAAAGGCTCTGCAAGAACTGGACCTGGCAGAAAAAGAGGCTCAGACAATTGACAGCCGACCATGGGATAAGGGAGAAGAAAAAATCAGGACACAAGCACTGAATGCTTTTCGCAGGGCGCAAATTTGGCAAGGAAGAGCCAAGGCACAGAAGAATCTCTTGTTGCCCAGAGAGGCCCTGGCCAGCATCAAGTCTGGTCTAGCAGAACTGGATAAGAACATAAAATACTTGGAAAAAACTGTTAAGAAGGAAAAGAAAACCTTAGCAGTCTATATTTCAGACATGAAAGAGCGAAGCGACTTGTACGCCGAACTGAAACAGATTGAAACTGGAATCAAGAATCAAATTGATAATCTCAATCAGATCGACAAGAAATAAGAATGCACTCTTGTGTCGCTAACGAGTTCAGGGTGAAAAGCAGTGGCAAGCATATTCTTTTGCCTGGCCATGACCGCCAGCCCTGCTAATGCTCCAAAACTTTCGTCGGTGGGGAGCGTGGCTAAAACTTCCACCTCTTTACCGGTGGATAAAAAGAGCGGCGCTCTGATGAAAACCGATAGAAAAGGTTGATTTGATAGACATGGAATAGGAAGAGGCAATTCGAAGCTGAATTTTTGTGGACCAAAGGCATTGCGCCGCACTTCGATATCCATGAGGGAAAGCCGGCCTTGACTGCTGCCTTCTATGTTGCGGGCCAAAAATATCGACCCCATACAAGTGCCCCAAACCGGCATGCCGCCCTCAATGCGTTCTTTCATAAGAGAGAATATGCGGGTATCGACACCGCTGCCTGCGGCGGTGAGCTTGTCGATGCAAGTACTCTCGCCGCCGGGAATAACCAGCCTATCGATTTGGCTAAGCTGTTCACTATAGCGAATCAGTATAGGCTCAGCCCCAAGCTCGGCAAACCTCTGGGCATGCTCGCTGAAATTGCCTTGCAGCGCCAATATTCCTATTTTCTGAGCTAAAACAGCTTGCATACCCGCATATCCTCTATCTCGAACTACCAGCCGCGTTTGGCCAGATTTTCGTCACCAACCAGGGTCCGTGCCGAGCGCCCAACCATAGCTTCGCCGAGATTGCGGCTTATCTCAGCGAGCATCTCGGGGTCATTGCAATAAGTTGTAGCTTTGACAATAGCTTGGGCCCGCTTCATGGGGTCGCCCGACTTGAAGATGCCGGAGCCGACAAAGACTCCTTCCACGCCAATCTGCATCATCAAGGCAGCATCAGCCGGAGTGGCAATGCCACCGGCGGCAAAGTTAACCACCGGCAGTTTTCCTTCCTGAGCCACTTGCAAGACCAGTTCATAGGGGGCGCCTATTTCTTTGGCGTAGGTCATAAGTTCTTCTTTGGGCAAGACGGTCAATTTGCGAATCTCACCGAGTATGGTGCGGGCATGACGTACCGCTTCCACCACGTCGCCGGTACCGGCTTCGCCCTTGGTGCGAATCATGGCAGCACCTTCTCCGATGCGCCTCAAAGCTTCACCCAAATTGCGAGCACCGCATACAAAGGGTACGTCAAACTTGGTCTTTTCGATATGATACTGCTCATCGGCTGGGGTGAGCACTTCACTTTCGTCTATGCAATCAACGCCCAGAGCCTGCAAAATCTGTGCTTCTACAAAATGTCCGATGCGGGCTTTAGCCATAACCGGAATGGAAACAGCATTGATAATCGAACTAACCAATTCGGGGTCGCTCATTCTAGCAACGCCGCCGTCGGCTCTAATATCGGCAGGCACTCTCTCAAGAGCCATAACAGCCACGGCGCCTGATGCTTCGGCAATTTTAGCTTGTTCAGCATTGACTACGTCCATGATGACGCCGCCCTTGAGCATGGCGGGCAATGAACGTTTGACCAGTTCGGTTCCGGTCTTTACAGCACCAACGGCGCGTTCGCTTGTAACCATTTTATTCTCCTTTTAAATAAGCACAGTCTCTGGACTGTTCTCATAGCTTCCATTTCTGCTTCTGCCGCTCTCGCGGACTAAAACTCTTTCAAAATCTTGATAGGCAAGATTCAATCTAGCTATCCCCTCTTCAATACGCTCGGGGCTGTTCTGGATGAATGAAAGGCGCATGGTATTGAGCGCCGGCTCATTCACATAACAATGCTGCGAGGGGGCGAAACTGACACCACTAGGCAGGGCGAATTCATCTAGAAAGCGCTGGGCATCCATATGCTCGGGCAAGGTCAGATAGATAAAGAGTCCACCTCTAGGACTTGTAAAATTAACCTTAGTCTTGGCGAATGCACTGCTCAAAGCTTTGAGCATGGTGTCTCTGCGTTCTTTATATAAGGCCCGCACCCGCACAAGATGCTTCAAATAAGATCCACGACTGAGAAAACGCGCCAGAATCTCTTGATTGAGCGAGCTGGTGGAGAGATCGCTGCCACGCTTGGCGAAGTTAAGTCGCTCCGCCACCGCCTGCGGTGCAACCAACCAACCCAATCTAATACCAGGGGCAAGAGCCTTAGAGAAGGTTCCTTGATAGACCACCATCTGATTGAGCTTTTCCGAAGCTGAGGCAAGCGCCTTCAAGGAAGGCAAGCCGCCTTCGTAATCGAGGTCTCCGGCAAAATCATCCTCAAAAAGAGGAACTCCAAATCTAGAGCAAAGCTCGAGCACAGCCGCCCGGCGTTCTGCACTCATAGTTATGCCGGTGGGATTTTGACCGGTAGGCATCAAATAAATGAACTTCACTTTCTTTTGCGAAAGCACAGCCTCAAGAGCGTTGACATTGATGCCCTGATCATCAATTGGCACACCAAGCAGATTTGCCCCTCTGGCTCTAAAGTTTGAAATAGCCCAGAAATAGCTGGGTTCTTCCATAACCACAGTATCACCCGGGTCTATAAACATAGAACTCATCAGGTCGATACCCTGCTGTGAGCCGCTCAAAATAATCAGCTCACTATCTTGCACGGGCATACCACGTTCAGCTAAATGCTTGATGACAAGCTCGCGCAGTAAAGGCTCACCACTGGCGGGAGAAAAATCAAAAAGAGGAGTGGCGCCACTTTCTGCCAGTTCAAAGAGTATCTCGCTGAACTCTTCTTGAGGGTAGGAATCTGCCACAGGCAGCCCACCGGCAAAGGAGATTAGATCGACCGACCTTGGACTGAGACTGACCGGCAGTTCAGACATAACCTGTGAAAGCTCTTGCCCATAAGCAGAATAGCGAGCCGACCAGCCGGGAGATTGCACTCTCTTTTTTGCCACGAAAGTACCGCGACCCACATGGCTGACAATCAAGCCTTCAGAGATAAGCTCTTCGTAGGCACGGGCAACGGTTGAACGATCGACCTTGAGAATAGCAGCCAATTCTCGACTGGGAGGCAGACGGGTGGCAAAAACCAAGCTGCCATCTTCTATTTTCTGCCTGAGAATGGCTGCAATGGCTCTATATAGAGGTTCGCCCTCTGATAGAGCCATACCAGCAAACAAGGCTGCTATATCTACTGATACGTCCATGGTCAGATAGTAGCAGAAATTCAGACAATCCAGACAATGCAGACAATTGATAGCAAAATAGCAACCATTCCAGCCAATTGCGCACAAACGGTCATGGGATGGCACTTACGACATTCATGCAGTTCTTATATATAAATTTGAACTTTCTCTTAGAAAAAGCCCGAATTTTCCATTTCATCGAGACTTTTGTGAATGTCGTCGGCATCACGAGCTAAGGGCGACTTGAGGACGGCGTCGGTGGCCACCCCTGAAATTGCTGAAATGATTGAAATGCCTAGGTTAGCAATAAAAGATAGAACCACCGAAACAGGAAGATAGCCTAGAAAGGTGGTCACCGAACAGGCAATCATAAGCATCCAGACGGGCAGATGGGCAAAAGCTAGACGGGTTTCAAGGATGCGCGTACGGGTCAAACAAAGCGAGATGCAGAGCCCGCCCATGCCATACAAAAAGGAAGCAAGCATGAAGCTTTCAGTAATTGATTGATTGAGAATAGACCAAGCAAACTGGACTAGATTCTGAGGCACCGAAATAGCGTTTAAGGCGCCCTGTAGAGAAATATCGGCAAACAAAACCATCATGCGCGCTATACCGGAGAGGTCTTGTCCGCAGGCGACCACGGCGAAAAGGACAGCCACGCCGACTAAAAAGCGATATTTCTCCTCCAACACTTCACGCATGGCCAATATAAAGACCAGAGTGGAAATAGATGAAAGCATGACGAGAAGACAAGAACTGCGCCAGAGAAGTAAATGCTCGGGCACGAACTGCATAAGCTTTTGCGGTGAGAAATAGGCGAAATTGCCTTCTCTGAAGGTATAGACACAAATTAGAGTTGCAGCTACATGGCTCAAGGCCGAAAACAGACAAGCCGCTTGCACAAAACGATGGCGCCGCATCGGCGAAGGCGCCGATGCGAGGGCACTGGTCTTGGGCGTATCAGCCATTTAAACCGACACACGCGCTTGCTTTGCTTCGATCAGCTTGACACCCATATAAGGAACCAAGGCATCGGGCACAGTAACCGAACCGTCTTCGTTCTGGTAGTTCTCGAGAATGGCGGCTAAAGCCCGACCGATAGCTAAACCGGAACCATTGATTGTGTGGATATAGCGAGCCTTGCCGCCGTCTTTCGGTCTATATTTCAGACCGGCGCGGCGGGCCTGAAAATCACCAAAATTGGAACATGAGCTGATTTCTCTATATTTGCCTTGGGCCGGGAACCAAACTTCGAGGTCATAGCATTTGCGGGCACAGAAACCAATATCGCCCGAACACAAGAGCACCCGGCGATAGGGCAAGTGCAAGGCTTCTAAAATAGCTTCTGCATCTCTAGTCAGCTTCTCATGCTCTTCTTCCGAAGTTTCCGGAGTGCAAAACTTGACCAGCTCCACTTTATTGAACTGGTGTTGTCTGATATAGCCGCGTGTATCTTTACCGGCAGAACCGGCTTCCCTTCTAAAGTTGGGAGTATAAGCGCAGTGCAAGATCGGCAGCATTTCTTCATCGAGTGTTTCTTCACGATAGAGATTGGTGACAGGAACTTCTGCGGTAGGCACAAGATAGAGCTCGTCGTCGGCTAGCTTGTAATAATCGCCTTCAAACTTAGGCAGTTGCCCGGTACCAACCAAACAATCGCGATTGACCAAGATAGGCGGAAAGACTTCGCTATAGCCTTTACGGGCATGGGTGTCGAGCATAAGGTTCATCAGGGCTCGCTCGAATTTGGCGCCCCAATTCATGAGCACTGTAAAGCGAGATTCGGCAACCTTGACGCCCCGCTCAAAGTCGAAGATACCGAGGTCTGTGCCAATTTCATAATGATGGCGAGGATTCTTGATACTGTTTATGGTGCCCCAAGTGGAAACTTCCTTGTTGTCGTTTTCATCTTTACCATCTGGCACTTCGCTGGCGGGCAAATTGGGAATACCAAGCAGCAACTGCTCTAATTCCGCTTCCAGGCGAGTGCGCTCTTCGTTGACCGCATCTTGCTTTTCTTTAGCCTGAGAAGCTTCTTTGCGCAAAGCTTCCATTTCTTCTTTAGCCAGCTTGCCGGTTTTGAAAGAAGCCGATATCTCGTTGCGTCGGCGATTAAGATTCTCCCACTCAGCTTGAGCTTTGCGGTGAAGAGCGTCTATTTCAACTATCGGTTTAATTGAAAAATCACCATTTCGCCTAGCCAGTTGGCTTTCTACAAAATCTGCGTTGTCACGTATCAATTTTAAGTCGAGCATTTTGAACTCTTTCGCCGGAAATTACGTCTATCTATGTATCAAGCCCCAAATTATAGCCAGGAAGAGGTAGATATTTATGAAAGAAACTCTGATTGCTAAGAAGCGTAGACTGAGCCCTGCGTCCACTGGAGAAGACTTAGCGGCACTTTATCTGGAAGAGAAAGGCGCCCGCCTACTTGAAAGAAACTTTAGAGTGGGTAAACGCTGTGAAATAGACATAATTGCCGTTCTAGAGGAACAGACAGGGCAAGCGGGTAGTGCCTGTGCAATCGCAAACATGAAAGAGGCGACAAAGACACGCTTTCTCACCTTTATCGAAGTAAAGACCAGACGTTATCAAACCGACCCGGGAGCCATTGAACATACCGGTTTACAGGCAATTAGCCGCGACAAAAGACAGAAAATAAGACTTGGCGCCCTTTCTTATCTCGAAAAACTGAGAAAAGAGCCTTTGCCTGCCAACCTCAGCCATATCAACAGTGAAAATGATCTCTGCGGCGGCGGCCTCTTTCTGCCCATTCGCTTCGACCTGATCTTGGTCGATCTGAGATTAAGTCGAGAAGCCATGCAGGAATTCTTGAAAGAGAATGACACCATGGCTCTCAGAAAGGCGGCCCGGATAAAACATTTCGAGGCTATTTTCTGATGTAGTGAAAATATCTTAACCACCCTCTTTGCTTGCTCCCGGAACTCTATAGAATAAGGGAGCAAGTATGGGGGGAGTGTATGTTTGTCTGGTCGGATCGCAAATCGCAACTGGATGATAAGGAAAGACTGGAACAGATAATCGGAAGTTCCGACGGTCTCAACCAAAGGGCGATGGGCTTGTTTCCCCATCCCAAGGAAGAAGCCCCCAGGAGAGTAGATTTCGCCAGTCAAATCAAATGCCGGCAACTTTTGGTCAATATCGAAGGAAACGAAGAAACCTGCGTACTGAGACTGGTTTCGCAACGCAATAAATCTAGGGCTGCCGTTCTCATTTTCAGAGGACGGGTTTTGGGCTGCATCTACGGACGCAAAGAACACGACGGCAATTTGATTCAATTGATGGGGCAGGAAGCATTCCAGCGTGTGCGCCTGGAAATTCTATCTTCCGACACTATCATCGATACTTACAAAATAGACGATAAGACAGCGATTGCTGCCTCGGCAATTTTCCATGGCGAGCTCTATCAACCCCATAGCACCGAAACAGTAAAAGAAACCCTCGAATTTTCGCTCAACCATCTGCTAGAGAGCTCAATGCCGGGCACAATAGTATTGAACGAAAACATAGATAATGCCGCCATCATCTATATTTTCAAAGGCAAGATACACGGTGTCTTTTCTTTCGAAGAAGGTTGGCTGGAGAACAGCCGCGAAGCCATAGAAAAACTCTTTCTAAAGCTTGGACACCCGGAAGTGCAAGCATCTAAGCTGCTTGCCTGCAATATTTGGGAACTGAAACAGTTTACTTTCTCGGTTACCGGTCTAGAAGAAACCCCTCTATCGGCTAGCCACAGCCAGTTGCCGGTTTCCTCGGGCGTAGACTATAACGAATTGGAACATCTGCGCAACGACAAGCAAGAGCATGGTCTGTCGGCCAAACTAAGAGATAAAGATAGAGAAAGAGAGGAACCGACCCGCTTTGTTCCAGGCAGCTCCAACAACCCAGTCAGCCAGAGCTACTGGAGAAACAAGCACGAGAATCTGTAATTGAAATTCAAAGAAATAACCAGGCTGACGAGCCCCAATCAAAATATAATGCCGCTCTCAGCCAGAGTCGGTGAAGACAACATCCTCTATTTGGGAGGTATTTCGGTCCCCGAGCTGGTCAAGAAATTTGAGAGCCCACTTTGGGTCATGTGTCAGGAGACTATTGAACAGTCGCTTAAGGATATTCTCGAGGGTCTTTCGCTTTATAAAGGCAAGTCGACTGCCTGCTATGCCGGAAAAGCCTTCCTTTGCACAGCAATAGTCAGACTAATCGACAAGTATAAATTCGGACTGGACGTGGTTTCACAGGGCGAGATGGAAACTGCGCGCCAAGCTAATTTCGCCGGTCCAATCTTTTTGCACGGCAATAACAAATCTGATCTCGAGCTGAGATCTGCCATTGAAAGAAACCTGATTGTCGTAGCGGACAATCGCGAAGACATTGAGAAACTGGCACAATTAAGAAGAGAAGCAGGGCTGGATCAAGACTCGGCCACAGAGATTTTGTTGCGCATAATTCCAGGTATCGATCTAGATACCCATGACCATATCAAGACCGGACACGAAACCAGTAAATTCGGCATTCCCCTCAACAAAATCGATGAAATGATCGAGCTAGTTGCAAGCTTCAAAGATGCCGGACTGAGATTGATTGGCTTGCACGCCCACATAGGCAGCCAGGCTATGGATATTGAACCTTTCGCCGAAGTGATTGAGATATTTGCCGACCTCTATCAGAAAGTCTTCGAAAAATTCGGCTTTCACATGCCTCACCTCGATATTGGTGGAGGTCTGGGCATTGCCTATACCGCAAACGATAAACCCGCCGCCCTGAAAGATTGGACCGCCTTTATAAGCCGGTCTATGCACAAAAGCTTCAGCGACAAACGCAACCTTCCGCTCCCCCATCTTTCGATAGAACCGGGACGCTGCCTGGTGGGCACAGCTGGAGTGACTCTCTATCGGGTGGGACGCACCAAAGATCTTGACAAGGTGAGTTATCTCAGTGTAGATGGCGGCATGGCCGACAATCCCCGCCCAATTACTTATCAAGCCAAATACACTGCGGCGGTGGCAAACCGCATGGAACCTCGACCGAATAAGAGCAAACCCTGGTCCATCGTCGGTAGGTACTGCGAATCAGGCGATATAATCGTAGAGGAAGCCGAATTAGATGCTGAAGTAGGAGATCTGCTGGCAGTCTTTGCCACTGGTGCATACAACTTTAGTATGGCGTCCAATTACAACCGCACACTCAGACCAACTTGCATAATGGTTAAAGATGGCAGAGCCGAGGCTATAGTGGAGGGCGAAACATATCAGGATTTGCTAGCCCGAGACAAAATGCCGAGTTGGCTATAGTCAAGGGCCGGACAATAGTCGAATCAGCCTATTCGATTTTTTTGTGAGGCTTAGTTGCTAATGGATCTCTTCAATCAGATTGGCAATTTTTTTAGTCAGATCAACTGGGTGACAATCACCAAAGTATCTGTCCAGATTTTTGTCATCTGTTATGGAGTACTTTGGCTCTGGCGGCGCATTGCCGGTACCCATGCCGAAAGACTGGTCAAGGGCATGATGGTTTTAATCATCATTGCCGTAATCGCTTGGACCCTAGAGCTGACTATAATCGTTTCTATTTTGCAGCATATTATTCCGGTGGCGGCAATGGCCCTGGTCATCATTTTTCAGCCCGAAATGCGCAGAGGGCTTGGCTACCTAGGGCGCATGCAAGGCTTCAAAGTCGACCTTTCGCTCACACACACCAATCAAGAGAAAAATGCTGCCATTATCAAAGAGATAATCAAAGCTTGCCGAGAACTTTCCCGCACCAGAACCGGTGCCTTGATAGTAATCGAGCCGCCTGAGGGAGAGAGGGACTATGTCAGCCCAGGTACGGCAGTTAATGCCGATATCTCGTCTACAATGCTGCTTACTATTTTCTTTCCCAAGTCACCACTGCATGACGGTGCCGTGGTAATCAGAAAAGACAAGATTGTGGCAGCCGGTGTGATCTTGCCAATGACCGACAACCAGAAACTATCCTATAAATACGGAACCAGACACCGAGCCGCCATAGGTCTATCAGAAATATACGATGGTCTCTGCATAGTCGTGTCGGAAGAAACAGGCGCCATCTCGGCAGCCAGCAGAGGCATGCTGGCGCGCTATAACAACGCCGAAGACCTGGGAGAACCCCTGACGTATTTATACAATACCGGCGGCTCTTCCGGTTCCGGTCCGCTTGCTTCCTTCTTATCGCTCTTCGGCAGAGGCAAGAATCAGAAACAAGAGCTATCATTAGAGAGTCATTCAATAGAGAATTTAGATAGACTAGACCCAACTATAAAAGACTCAACCAGAGAAGGGCAGGCCATCTGAATGTCCATGCCAGGTCTAGTTTTCCCCAAGCGGTTAGTCCGCAAAAGTTTTCCAAGCGGTCCTAGCCTAGACTGTCCCTGCCTTTGCAGCATATTGGTTCTCACAATTTTTCAATTAGTGCTTGCTCAATCCTGGCTTTTGCCTGCGGAGGCTGCTGGTTTCGAAGAACTATCGCCGAGCGCCAAAGAAGTAGCAAGCGATCTAGGCATAGATGATGAACTGAAAGCCCTCTTCACTCTTAGAGAGAAGAGAGCAGCCGGTCGCGAGAACGCCGGAGACACAACCGAACTCAGTTCACTTAATGATAATGATCCAGATCTGATCAAGATAATTTTGCTGCGACAAGAAATAAACGAAACCATACTTTCAGCAGTGCTGGAATTAAGGGTTATCTTGGCACGTATCGATGAAGAAATTACCAGCTACAATGCTGTTAGAGCCTATCTGGAAGACCGCAGAGATAAGGCGATTAGACTAAACAACATCACAAACTTCATCTCAGGCGGTGCACTAAATATGGTATCAAACGGAATGGAAGTACCGCCCGGGGAGACCCCTGAAACAGTGGGTGCTATGGTAGGAGTCCTCGGAGGTGCAGTATCTACCGGCATTTCATCTTGGGCCTTAAAAATCTCGGGAGGAGAAAGACGCACCGCCATAGTCAATCCCAATATGTTAGCCAAGGTTTTCGGTTTACCGACCGGGCCAGACCACGACTATCCACCCCGCATCTGGAACTTTCTCAATGACATACCACCGGGGTCGAGCAGCAGAGAAACCAGAAAAGAAAAGCTAATCAGGCGTTGGCTCGAACTGAAACGTATCGACGGTCTCAATACAAAGGAGCACAAAGAAAGGCTGGCGCTTCTATCCAGTACTATTCCTCTGAAAAAAGGCGTCGATATCGACTTACTGGAAGATAGAGCGGCCATGCTGCAAGACGTGAAAGCGTCTCTATCACTTATGTTTAACGAGTTGCTTGAGCTGATGAAATCGATTCATAAGCGCTAGCTTGGCAAGAAAAGTAATCTAGCAAGCCAGTTCGTCCACGACGCGCCTAGCGGCATCAACAGGGCTTTCCGCTTTCAAAATCGGACGACCGACCACGATGTAATCAGCGCCACGGGCAATGGCATCGCCCGGAGTAACTATGCGGGACTGATCATCGCTCTTGGCAAAAGCAGGTCTTATCCCAGGTGTGACAATCAGGAAGTCGTCGCCCACGGCTTCTCTAATCAGAGAAGCTTCCTGGGCGGAAGCGACTACGCCGTCAAGACCAGCACCTTGAGCCAAACCGGCCAGATAAGGCACCATTTTCTTGAGTGGCTGGCTAACCTTGAGATCTTCCGCCAGAGTTTTTTCATCCATGCTGGTCAAAATGGTGACAGCAATCAAGGCCGGGCGCAGAGCTCGCTGATCAGGCAGCTCAGCTTCTTTTACCGCCCGGGCAGCAGCCTGCATCATCTTGGCACCACCAAGAGCATGCAAGTTGAACATATCAATACGATGTTTGACGGCACTGCGACAAGCCCCCGCCACAGTATTAGGAATATCGTGAAATTTGCCGTCGAAGAACACTTTCACACCGGCTCGGGCAGTCATCTCAAAGAGCGATGGTCCGCAGGCGGTAAAGAGTTCCAAACCGATCTTGAACATGCCCACTTCGTCTTTGAGCAGTTCTACGAGTCTCTCGGCTTCTTGGTAATTATCAACATCGAGGGCCACTATCAGGCGGTCTCGAGGAGAAAGGTCGACTGCTTTCAAATGGGATTTTGCTGAAATCAAAGCCAAGCACCTGATATTGTTGCAAGAAACGGCCTGGCACAAGTGCCAAGCCGATCATAATCTATTGAATAAATTCTAATTGAAGCGAAGTCCGTACTATTTGACGGCTGCCTTGTCTTTGTCGAGCTTGTATCTCTTGACAAAGCGGTCTACCCTTCCTTCCGTGTCAACAATTTTTTGCTGACCGGTATAGAACGGATGGCAGGAACTGCAGATCTCAACACGAATTTGATTTTTGGTGGAACCCATCTGTACCGAAGCTCCGCAAACACAGGTCGCGACAACTTCAAAATACTTGGGGTGAATTCCTTCCTTCATAGCGGCACCCTGAATATCTATAGACAAATAACCCAAGAAAGATATCACAGAAAGGGCGACAGATTTGCATACAACAAGCTTTTCGTAAGGTCCCGTAACGTCAGCCAGATAAACAACAGCTAATTTAACCTCAGACCCTACTCTCTTAGCTCAGTTAATTGGCTGCTTGATTTCCAAGCCCTCACCCACTGTGCGGTCTAGACGTTCACCTTCGATATAAAGGTAGACCTTGGCTTTACCGGCTACCGAGGCGACCGTGCGGCGCAATTGCTCCATCCTTGTATCGAAAGAATCAATGCCTCCACCCTGCACAAAACTACGGGAGAGATTGACTATAAGCTCACCGCCATTTTTTTTGCGTACATCGATTAGGACGGTGCCGCGCGGCAGTTCACTGCCCAAGCCTTGTGCCGCCTCGTCGCCGTGGGGGCCTTCGGCTAATTCGCGCACGGCAAAGTCAAGACGGTCAATAGCTGTGGCTGGGCCTTTGTAAGGTCTAAGAACCTTCTCGAAGACCAGAGAATCACCTTGGGGCTTAACAAACCAGAGAGGCAGCTCGGTGGTCGCAACATTGGTACTGCTCTCGACACCACTGCCCCTTTTCAAAATTTTGACCTTTAGGTCGCCTTCGCTGAGAGCCTCTCTTCGAGCGCAGCCGGTCAACAAGAAAAGGGTAAGCAGCAAAAGACTAAATGAACAAGAACGAAAAGTATGCTTCATTGAAATTGCTCTTCTAGGGTTGGGGAGCCAAAAGCAGTTTACCGCTTCCGACCATTTCATCACCTTCAATTTTAAGAGTGTTCAGCCTGAATGCATGATCGCGGCGATCTAGTTTCGAAAAATCAATAAGCGGATTGAGCAAAGTTTGGGCGAAAGCCGAAAACTTCTCGGGCTCGACCAAGCCCTCGGCATCAACCTTAAGGTCGTCGAGAAATATACGTTTATCTTCAACCAGGCGCGGTTTAGCCGATATTTTTACCGGCACACCAGTTTCTATCGCAGCCCCCTCAACCACCAGTACTGCATCAAGGGTGATACTATCGTCCCTCAGATCAACCTTGGGCTTTAGTACCTGCAGACTCTGCTCTCCCAGACCAGGAAGATCTAGCTTGAGTCCCTTAAGAGTGCGCGAAATCTCAGGAGTATTCAAGGCTTTCTCGATCTGACTTTCAGACATCTCGGCTTTTACCGTCATCAATACCGGTGTCTGCATGCCCCTCTTTCTATCTTTGCCTTTTCGATATTCGTACCAAAAGGGGCTATCTGAGGTAAGGCGAAGATCGCCTGCCTGAAGAGGAGAGCCCTTCACCCTGGGATCAAGTACCTGTACGTCGACAGACTTGACTTTGCCCGCGGCCAGGTCTGTCAGGCTGAATGTCTTTACTTTTACTTTTACTTTGCCGCCGGTCTTCTTCTCAATTTGCGACTTAGCCACTCGTGAAGCCACTATCTCGGTGACAAAGTTTATGCCGGTAACTGTCTGCAATGTGCGGGAAAACTTCGAGCCTATTTTAAAAGGCACCGCTTGCGGTGCGGTAGCGACCCGCCTCTCTTTAGTCTTGCCGCCTTTGCTCTTGGCGCTTTCGGGTAAGGCAGATTTATTCTCTGCGCTTCCAGCGGGAGTTTGCCCAGTTTGCTCGGCACTCTTCACTTCCAGATTATCGGATGCAAGATCTGCCGCCAAGGTCGTCACTCGAGTCGAGCAAAAGAGAGCGAGAACAAAAAACAGCGAGTACGAACGAATAGACATGAATATCGCCCTAGTGAGAAGGAGCGCTCTGCAAAACAAAATCACTATAGCAAAGAGAAAATTTCTTTGCTCCGCCAGGCCGGATTCCACCTGCCAAAAGAATCAAGTACCCTGATTGGGATTGCGCATCTTATCGTTGAGGGCGTCTTTCAAGAGTTCGTTTTGGCGCAATAAAGCCTTGAGATGCTCGTTGGCAATAGCAAGCTCGGCTTGCAATTCGGCGACAGTCTGCTCATGGCTGACCCCGGTGACCGGATCTCGACCAGGCATCTTTGGCAATAAAACATAACCCAATTGCACAGCTTTCAGCGCGGCAGCAGTGCGGGTAGGCACCTTAAGCTTAGCCAATATGCATTCGATATGCTTCTCAACTGTGCGAAGCTTCATATCAAGTTCTTCGGCAATTTCTTTATTGCGAAGGTCAAGTCTGATCAAAACTTCAATCTCTCTATCGGTGAGATTGCAGTTGGGCATATTGGTGGTCGGAGTCTGCTTGACGAGCTGGGTGATCTTCGGATCGCAATAGGGAAGGGCCCGAGTCACCTGCTCTATGGCTTCGAACAAAGTACGGGGACCGGAGCTCTTCAAGCAAAAACCACGCGCCCCGGCTCTGCTTAACTGGTTATGGTACTTGGTGGCATGATAAGAATCGGTGAGGATGAGGACATTAGCATTAGGCAATTCCTGCGAAACTCGGCGACAGACCTCGACACCGTTGAGCACGTCAAGATCGACGTCCAGTATGACAAAGTCAGGACGCAACCTTCTGATCATCTCGGTGGCGGCCATACCATCAGAGGCCTCGCCGACTATTTCGACCACTTCAGAAACTACTCGCTTCAAACCAAAGCGAATAAGCTCATGCCGCTCGCATAGAACCGTGCGTGGACGAAACACCGAATGCCTCTGGACCGATATAGCTGAATCCAAGAAAGTCTCCCATTTTTCCGTCACCTTTCCCCAGGTGACGTTTTTATTGTA
Organism: Candidatus Obscuribacterales bacterium; assembly: GCA_019745415.1. GTDB lineage: Bacteria > Cyanobacteriota > Vampirovibrionia > Obscuribacterales > Obscuribacteraceae > Obscuribacter. The sequence goes on from JAIETF010000040.1 coordinate 39,922, forward strand.
ACAAGGTAGGGAAAATGCGTAAGGCCGAAATTTATATTCCGCCATTCTACGAAATCTAATCGTTAATGACGAGAAGCGAGCTGCTGATAACTAAGTTAGTTTAGCAATATCCTCACCAGTATTTGCTTTTGAACTTCTAATCAGGCGGCGGTTTCCAAGCGCATAAGGCATATTACCGGTACTTGCTTTCGAATTTTTTGCCGAAAAGGCGGCAAAACCATGAAAAGAGGTAAAAAACCTGATTCAATAAATAATTGTAAGCGAAAGGCAAGAATTACCGCCCGGTGGGAATATTCCCATGGCAAGCGCTTTATCGAATCGCTAAATTAGTTTAGGCGGTAGCAATACGAATATATGTCCCCTATAGAGAAAGCAAGTCGAAACGATAGTCAAGGGAGAAGTAAGGCGACCAAATTTATGGCCGTTAGCTCACTTGGGCTGGCTTTTTCTCTGCCTTGCGCAACCATTTTCAACCTCAGTCATCTCATCCTTGCACCTTTGCCAACCCTAGCGGCAAAGCTAAATGCCAAGCCTTTGCCCTCGCGTTTCGATCAAGCTCCTAATCCAGATCAAGAACCAATGCCGCCGAGCCTCTGGCACAACCGCCGCGCCGACTATCGCGACGTGCAAAAAAGCCAAAAGGAAGAAGAAGAAAAACGCCTGAAAGAAGAAAAGGAGAAGCAAGAAAAGGCTAAGCAAGCTCAAGTGCAGGCTGTTAGAGATGTTCAACAGCAAGCGATTAATGCTAATAATCAGGCTGTTGCTCTCGGTAAAGCCGGTCGATTCGCCGATGCCATCGTTCAGCATGAAAAAGCATGCAAGCTAGATCCAAGCAGTCAAGAATTCAAGATCAACCTCTCGGCAGCTTATTGCATGTACGGCGACCAACGCCTCAAGGCTGGTGACGCCGGCGGTGCCGCCCACCTTTACCGAAAATCTTTAGTGGTTCTCTCAAACAATGCTTTGGCAGGAAACAAACTCAGCCAAGCAATAAAGAAACTGGGAATGGACCCGACCTTGGCCGACAACCGCATCGGTCTTGGCGATCAACTGGCTGCCGGTGGTGATTTAGCCGGTGCCACACTGGAATACACTCTGGCCATGCAACTGGAGCCAGGCGCAAAGACTTATACCAAGATGGGTGATATCTCTGTGCGCTATGGGCAGGTGCAAAATGCCCTTTCCTGGTACAGGCAAGCCACGGTGAAAAATCCAAGCTATGGTCCGGCTCATCGCGGTGCCGGCTTTGCCTATATGATGCTCAAAGACTATACACAAGCGGCTTCCTCTTTGCGCAAAGCAGTCATTGCCGATCCCGACGATAGGGCTTCCGGACAAGCTCTTGTGGAAATCTGGCGAAAACAAGTAGCCTCTCAACCTACCTTGGCCGAGAACCATCTCGGTCTGGGAACAGCTTTGCAGCTATCGGGCGATCTAGATGGCGCCGAGGCAGAGTACATGAAAGTCGAACAACTGGATAGATCAAATCCACAAATCGGACCAGCACGGAACAGTTTGGTCAAAGCCCGCAAACATAAAGAAGCGGACAAACACAGAGAAGCCGCTGAAACATTCTTTTCGCAGGGACTGAAGAGAGAAGCCCTTTCCGAACTGGCCCAGGCAGCGATGATGGAACCAAACAATGCTCGCTATCAATTTCAATTGGGCGAATATCTAGAGGCGGCTGGAGATTATCAAAATGCCCTAGCAGCCTACCGTAAGTCAGTGCTGATTGACCCCAGAAACGAAGAGGGCGCCCGTCGTATGCGGGAACTGGTCGGACAACTGAATAAAGACCAGCAGCAACAACAGCAGCAGCAGCAACATCAACAACATCAAAAGCAGCAAAGCGCACGCTTACCCGAACAGGTACCGGCGCAGCGCATTCAGCTTGCCCGTCCGCAAGAAGAACAACCATCTCCGGTGGCAGTTAATGCCAACTATAAGGGGGTGGAATCTTCTCCCTATGCAGGGAGTTTCCGCACCCACGACGAAAGTCCAGCCAGAGAAGTAGAAAAGCGGGACATTATCGAAAGAACACCACCTGAGATCAAGAGTGCGCCAAGTTTCAATGAAACAGCACCGCCCCAAGCAGTCAGTGCCGGCAATAATTCTGGAAGCAATTCCGGTGTCCATCCAGTTTTGAAACAAGCAGCCGAATTGGAACAGAAAGGTGACTTCAATGGTGCAGTCGAAGCACTGAAGGCGGCGCTGCCCGACAATCTATCCAATCCAGAGTTTCACCATCGCATCGGTATGGACCTAGTCAATCTTGGTCAAACTTCAGAAGCAATTTCAGAGCTGCGCATCGCCAGCGCGCTTGATCCGGCCAATCGCATTTTTGCCGAGGATCTGGCGCGCGTTTTGAAAATCCATCAAAAATCTCTGAGTTCAACCGGTGCAGGAGAAGGCCGATGAGTTTTTATTTCCAAGCGCCTGATCTAGCTGAATTCCCGAGGCGGTCTTACAGACGCTTCCTGGAAGAAACTATCGGCAATTTGTTCGCTGAAATTTCGCCGGTAACAAGTGAGTATGCCAATCGTTTTGAGCTGACCTTTATCGGTCCAGATGGCAAAGTACATTGGAAATTCGAAGATTACGCCCACGATTCGGGCTATCCGACTTCGCCCGAGATGGCGCGCAAAACCAATATGACTCATGCTCGCCGACTGCTCATGGATGTATATTTGCGCGACAATCATACCGGTGAACTGCGCAAATCGACTGCTTATATGACCGATGTGCCGGTGATTACAGACCGCGGCACCTTTGTAATCAATGGTTCTGAGCGAGTTGTGCTTGGTCAGCTCGTGCGAGCTCCCGGCATTTATTTCAGCTCGACCGGTCCGACTTCCTACAAAGCACTGATGCTGGCTGAAATGGGAGCACCGATTGCCTTCGAACTAGAACTAGACCCGAATATGGGCAAAACATCTAGAGCCAAATGTCGTATCAAACTGCCCAAGCGAAGCTGGGTGGCAGCGACAACCGTTCTTTTGGCCATGGGTATCGATGCACCGGATATACAAAAGCGCCTAGGCTCTCTCTTGGAACGCAACCGTATCGATTTCAAAAAGATTTCGCAGTCGGAAGCTCTGGCTGTGGTCGGAAGAGGCTGGAAGCCGGATGGCGGCGGTGGTGCATCGAGCGGCACTACTGCCTTAAAAGAACTGACAGACAAACGTCGATATTCGCTGGGCAAATTAGGACGGCGTCGGGTCAATAAAAAACTAGGATTGGAAGGAGAATCTCATCAGCTGACCGCCACCGACTTATTGGCGGCAATAGAATATCTGCTCGGTCTGCCTTTAGACATGGGCAAGATGGACAATATAGACAGCCTTGAGAACAGACACCTACGCGGTGTGGGCGAAACTATGACCAGATCGGTCAGACCAGCTCTTGCCCAGATGACCAAGTCTATCCGAACCAGGTTAGAGTTGAATGAGGACGAAGAGATTGGTTCTCCGAACGACTTGCTTGATACTCGCCCTTTCGCCAATGCCATCTCCAAATACTTTACCGGCAACCCTTTGGTTCAATATCTCGACCAACAGAATCCACTTTCCGAGCTTTCCCACCGTCGTCGTATCACCTCGTTTGGACCGGGAGGTATAGACCCGGCGGCCGCGCCGGTTGAAATGCGCGACGTGCACCCGTCTCAAATAGGTCGAGTCTGCTTGGTTGAATCGCCTGAAGGTAAGAACTGCGGCATGGTCTCTTATATGGCGACCTATTGCCGCATCGATGACGATGGCTTTATGACCGTGCCCTACCGTAAAGTAGAAAACGGCATCATTACAGACGAAGTGAAATTTCTTGGTCCGGGCGACGACCGCAATCACACTTTGGCTCCGCCAGACACAAAAGTAGAAGGCAACCGCATTTTGGGACCGATGGTGGCGGCCAGACGCGGCGAGAACTTTATGGAGGTGGTACCGGAAGATGTGGATATGATCGGGATTGCCCCCCAAGGCTTTATCTCGGTCGGCTCAGGTCTGATTCCTTTTCTTGAACACGATGATGCCAACCGTGCTCTTATGGGTGGTGGCATGATGCGCCAGACCCTGCCCTTGATCAGGCCGGAAAGGCCGAGAGTGGGCACTGGTATGGAGCGAATTGTGGCGCGCTCTTCGGGACATTCGGTTATAGCCAGAAGAGCGGGAGTGGTCACTCGTGTGTCGGGTGACGAAATTGTCATCACCCAAGCTTCCGGCGAATCGCGCACTTACAATCTCATTCGCTATGACCGTACCAACCAGAATACTATTCTCGACCAGAGACCTTCAGTGAAAGAAGGACAGCAAGTAGAAGCCGGTCAAATCATTGCCGATGGTCCGGCTATAGACAATGGTGAACTTTCACTCGGCCGCAATCTTCTTATTGCCTTCCTTTCTTGGAATGGCTACAACTTTGAAGACGCTATCGTCGTTCGAGAAGGCCTAATTAAGGAACATCGACTCAGCCATATCGAAATAGAAAAACACTCCATCGGCGTGCACCAAACCCTCAGGGGTCCTGAGATACTCACCCCAGAGCTGCCCAATGTGGCGGCGAAAGACCTGGAACATCTCGATGATAGAGGCATCGCCAAGATAGGCAGCTATGTCCATCCAGGCGATATTTTGGTCTCTAAACTATCACCCAAAGAAGCAAAAGCTCTCTCAGCAGAAGAAGAGTTATTGCAAGCCATTTTCGGCAAGGTGGCGGAAGAAATGGGCGACACCAGCCTAAGAGTTCCTCATGGCTCGGGCGGCAGAGTTATAGATGTGCGCATCTTCACGCCTGAGACCACCCCTGAATTGAAGGCCGGCATCATCTGCGAAATAGAAGTACTGATTGCCAGACTTTGTCCTCTAGAAGTGGGTGACAAACTGGCTGGTCGCCACGGCAACAAAGGCATCGTCGCCACTGTGGTAAAAGACTGCGATATGCCCTATCTACCAGACGGCACACCTGTCGACCTGGTGCTCAACCCCTTGGGTGTGCCAAGCCGTATGAATGTCGGTCAAGTCTTCGATACCCAGCTGGGTTTCTATGCCAGTGTCTTGAACCGCTATTATCGAATTCACCAGTTTGACGAATCAATCGCACCGGACGCTAGTTTCAGATTGGTTACCGATGCCTTGAAGGAAGTAAGAAAATTACCTAACTATCAATGGCTAGGCGAAGACGGCAAGGTCAAACTCTATGACGGTAGAACCGGCGAACCCTTCGACAGACCGGTACTGGTGGGCAGACAATACATGCTCAAGCTCAACCAGTTGGTTTTGCACAAAATCAATGCTCGCTCCGGCTTGGGCGGTCCTTACGCAGCTGTCACCCAGCAGCCTGTAGGCGGCAAAGCCAACCACGGCGGGCAGCGCATGGGAGAAATGGAAGTCTGGGCGATTCAGGCTTATGGAGCCGCGAATGTCTTGCACGAGATGATGACAATCAAATCGGACGACATCCAAGGGCGCCACCAAAGCTATGCCGAAATGGTACAGGGGGTAGAAATCACACCCGGTGGAAGAACTGCGGCCTTCGACGGTCTTTGCTGCGAGTTGCGCGGTCTGGGTATGGAAGTCACCCTTGGAAAAGTGGTGGACACATTCGAACCGATACCCCTTAAGGAAGAAGTGCGAAAACCGGTTACTGGTTTAGGAAAAGAGCGCCAAGAGGAGTCGGATGGGACTCCTACGAAAACACTGGAAGAACAATATCAAGTTTCCATGGTGCACAAATTGGAAAAAGAGGATGGCACCAAAATCCTCGAAATCCCTGCAGGCGACTATGTTCCAGTCAATAAACCACCGGCGCCGCCGGTGATCACATCGATAACAAGCGGCAAGCATGGTGGGAAACCACGTATTGAAATGTCGCAAGAACCGTTGTTTGATGACATTGTTGAAGAAGATGCCAAAGATCTTAGTCAACAAACCGAGTCCCAATTGACCAAGCCCCAATCAACCAAGTCGGCTAAAACTGAAACTCCTTCCTTTGTAGACGATTTCATCAATCTGGTCACTACTGAGGAAGATGAAGAAGAAGACCTGCCCCCAGAGTTGATAGAAGCTGAAGCGAAGAGGGTTCGGGAACGGGATAGGGTAATTGCCGAAACGGAGAACAAGCAACAGTCCATCAGTGAAATAATCGCCCGCGAACTTGGGCAGGTAGCCATTTCATCAGGCAATCAGGCCGGAATCAGTTCAGCAGTCCAGGGTTTTCCCTCCTTCCTCGAACTGAAAGTTCTAGCTCGGCAACTGGCTCCCTTAGCGCCCCGCAATCTCAGCGAAAATCAGTCGAATCAGATTGCAGACAATAGTATGGCTGGCTATTTCAAACGTTCGGACCGCAATGCCTCTCCAGGACAAGCTCCCTCAAATCTGTCGACGACCGATCTCACAATTGAGAAAGACGACGACCAAACCTAATTACTTGAGGACCGCCATGTTCTTTTCAAACCGAAGCCAAAAGCAAATCAAAAAACTAATCACAATCACATGGCTGTTTTCCACCCTAATCTTTTCAGTGGTCGGACCAGTGGGCGATGCCTTCGCTCAGATAGGGGCTCCCGAACCGCCGCCTCCTGGTGACGGTAGTGTCGCACCGCCTGTGAATCCCGGTGATTTAGGCGGTCCCCAGCCTGTACCCAGCGGCACGGCTGACAATACAGCCGGAACTAATTTCTCAGTTGGAGCCGGTTCAGACCGCACAGTGGTGAGACTATTCAATAACGGTCCGCGCGGCCAAAGAATGGTCCAGACAATTAGACCGGATACTCTCACACCCGATCAACTCAATCAGATTCAAGGCATTCTCGGGGTTAATTTGGGCTCGGGCGAGCAATCGGTTGATGTCTTCGTCACAGACGGGCAACTTGAACAATTGAACGAAGCTATGGCGGCTTATCCGCAGACAACAAATAACGGTGGACGAAAACAAATCACAACCGACGCGCCGGCGGCCAACCGCCCCCTGCCAGGCAGAGAAGCTCTCTACGCTTTTCCAGGTGTCGTACCGACCGTGGCCACATTCTCCCGCTATTTGGTGATCACAGGCGTGGTCATGGCTACTGTGTTCATGGCCCTGGCTGCCTACTCGATGGTTAACGGCAGTCCCTATGGCGGTGCCAGAGTATTGGGTGCAGCTTCTGGTCTTTTCCTCTTGCTTGCCGCCTATACCATCTGGAAAATAGTGCAGATGAATACATTTAATGGCAATTCGGATAGGGCCGCCCAAATTCAAGCGAAAGCAGGAGGAGCGCTTGTCCAAGACGCTTTCCTGACAAGACCTAATATGCCTGCCACGCCGGCGGTCGGGGCTACATCTATCGGCAGGAGCGGCGTACCGGTTCAACCCTTGGATCCAACCGGACAATAGTCTTTGGAGTAATTAGTTTAGGACAGTCTTTATGCCCAGCTCATCGAGAAGCCTGAATATAAATAGAAAGGCATTGAGCGCCCTGCTACTGCTTTTATTGGCTGCAGCAGGCGAGGCAAAAGCAGACAACAAGCCTATAAATGAAATGTTCGGCGGTGGTTCAATGCCGTCTCGAAGCACCAGCATCATCAAACGTTCATTACCTTCCAGCAACACTGCGCCACCACCGGTGCAACCAGCCAACCCGGTGACCGCCCCCGGAGCCCTTTCCATGATGTCGGAAGACAAACCTGAAACAAGGTTCTTCGAATCTTTCGATTCCGCTTGCTTTAACGGTTTTCCACGCCCGGAAGAGCGTGTTATTTTGACCCGTCCATTCAATAACGATTCGGACCGAGTACAACAGTGGACCGAAACGGCGAGAAATGTTTCCTCTCGATATCGTAAAACTGCCATGGCTTTGCGTAATCTCCCGGTTCCCCAAGGCAGGGTAGATCTGGCAAACTATAAAGAGTTGAAGGCCGATTGGTTTGATAGTGCCGCCAACGTATATGAGATGCTGATCAAACCCAAAGCACCAGCCCGCACAATTGAGGAATTACAAGAACAACTACAAAGAGTAGACAGAGAAGCAGACAGCGTTCAACGTAACAAAGAATCACTTCTGGTTATGGAACGATCTTTGAGAAAGCTCTACCGGGTGCACGAAAACAGATATACAGATGCCCTGCAGAACTTTGTCATGGGTGTACCTAAGCAAAAATAACCTTCCTAGTTTTCTTTTCAACAAAGCTTAGGCAGTCACCCCCCGAGAGGCACTAGCAAAAAATGGCGATTCAACTAAACGAGCGGGATCAGTTGATCTTTAAACTGATTGATGAGCACGAAGTCTTGTTGGAGAAACACATATCTTGGTTCATCGCCCAAGACGACAAGCCGGTCTTGATTAGAGACCGCCTACGCAAACTATTTTATCTCGACTATCTCATCTGTCACAGGCATGGCAGCAAATTACCTTGGTGGACCACACCAACCAAGCCTCTGGTCTATATGCTTTCACCGATGGCCCGCAAGATGAGCGGCTTTGCCGAGAACCATGAAGATATCCTCGACAATGATTTCCAGCGCTACCACCTGGAAGTGGCCAATCTGCGCATGCTCTTTCTCGTTGCACAAAAGAACGGCACAATAAGCGACTTTCAATGGAGCACCTGCAAAGGCGAAAGAAAGAAAGAAACCGGTCTTTGCGCCAAAGTAACCTATAGCTGCGGCGGTAAAACCTTGACCCTAGGCATAGTCAATCATGCTCCGGGAGTCATTCCCGATGCCGAACATCTCAATAAAGCTCTGGTGGCGGAAAAACTAGATTGGCTGCTCTTTATCAGCCAGGAAGAAAGAGCCTGCGATGCCGGTATTGAAAAGGCTCTTGTCGCCACGCACCAGGATCTTTATAGAGAAGGAATTATTTCCAATGCCTGGAGAAAGGCAAACGGTGACTGCGTCGACCTCACAACTGGCGCCGTAGTGCCTACACCAGCCTATATGTCCAACTATGTAAATGGAGCAACCAATCTGAATATAGCAGTCTAGCGAGTTTTCTCAGTGGGGCTTGAGAGCAGGGGCTTTGGTGAGCCTCTGCTTTCAACTTTTGGAAAAACCGGAAATTTAATTTGGCTCGGCAATGAAAATGAAGGGGATGCAGGCCGCTAGTTTAAGCGCAGCTCATGTTAGCGGGGTTTAATCTACCCAGAGCTTCCATGAGGGCAATTATTGACAGTTTTTCACTCTAGGTACTAGGATTATTATTAGCTCCGTTTAAGAAACGCGGTTTTCGAACCGCAGATTATCGTTTTGCCTAGCTACAATCCCCCTCATTCCAAAACCGTTTAATAATTCAAATGAAACGGTATTAATATTTTAGCCAAACATATGGCTTCCCCCACGAGGAAACAATATGAAGACACCTAAGAAGCGGTCAAGACGAGGTAATATGCTCGTTTTTATTACGGCTTCCACTTTCATTCTGGTTGGCTGTCTTGCCTTCTTTGCTTTGGGCTACGTAAGACTTCTCGGCTCAAACAACGAACAAAAGACAGCAATAGAAGCAGCAGCTCTATCTGCGGCTCGCGATGTCAGCCGAATTGTGATTCAAACACCAGAATACGGTTGGATAGGGGTATCGGACTCGGCACCCAATGGTGCCGGTACGGTCGCCGACGACAACTACTATGTGCCAGTGCGGGGAATCAACACAATAATCGGCACAAACAGAATTTGTCGCATTATTGCTGCCGAACTAAACGACGATACACTCAAGACCATGGTCAATAAAGATCTTGAATGGGCCAAGAAAGCTCAAGCCAAGCTCAAGGCTGAATTAGATAAGGCTATGGCTAAGGGCTACATAGCCAAAGACAGCAAAGGACAGAACGTCGAAGTCTACAAAAATGCCGAAGATGCCTACAAAGCTAACGGTGTTCGCATGACCGGTGCCTCCGACTATGTTGATGGTTCGCTCAAGTTGACCATGGGAAGTTTATCGACCGGCGCCCCCACCAATGTGCCTCTGCCCAGACCCTTGCTGAAGGCGCAGGTTCCAGCGGCAGCCCAGACAAACAATTTCTATCTTTCTTACACCAACGTACCTGTGCAGGGAGTCGATTATGTTTTCGCCGGTATTGGCGACGCCATCAAGCTAGTAGACTCGAAAAAATGGGTTGCTTCCAACGGCAGTCTTCCTTACGAGATGCCGACCATTGTTAAAGCTGAAGCCGACCAGCAGTTGAAAGGCGATCAGGTTAACGGCTATAAAGTGCACGCAGTTGCTTGCGCTCAACCGGCTAATGTTACCGATCCCAAGCCCTTCCCCGGTGCCTTCACCTTCAGCTTCCCCGATGGACTCTGTCCTGAAATTCCCAACCCGGGCGCACTCCTTACTTATGCAAATGCCCAGAAGCCCGGCATATCAGCCTCCTGGATGTACGCTAAAGATGGCGACTACCCTGTAGAACCTGGCACCACGATGCAAAACCTCGGCTTTCCTTATGACGGAATTTTGCCGGTCAACACAGGTGTAGCCTTCAGAAGAGGTTTAATCGACTGGTGGAAACGAGCCGGCACCAAACTCAATATCAACTCTGCTGTAGCCATGCTCAACGATGCCACCTACAAGTTCCAGGCACCAAACCCAGCCACAGTGCATTGGAAGACCCCGGCTAAAGTAGGAGATTCATATAAATACGACCTTGGTCCTATCCCCAACGGTAATATTCACATTTACCGAGTTGATGCCAATTCAGGCAATATTACCTACCAAGCAAAACAGCTTGACCCGATTGAAATTCCCATTGCCCCTGAAAACCAGCTGTACTCGGAAAGCCTTGATGTTGTGAAAAACAGCTCGGTGGGCAAGCAAACAGTTGGTCCCTTTATGTTCCCCAATACCGGAGACCTCTTCGACCAGGTTTATCTCTTGCCCAACTTCGATGTCTATGTGCGCGACATGGTCTACCAACCTGGCGGTACATGGGGCGGTAAGCACGGCGGCGAGCCGATGAATCATCCCAAAACAGCTTTCCTCAAGCCCTCACCAGGACTTATGGAAATTGGCTCCGGCGGACTGGGAGCCAAGCCGAAACCCTATGACGACGGAGGCGACGAGAAGCCCTACACACCACCCAAGCCGAAAGGCTCAGGTTTGCCGCCGGCAATCACAAGCCAGTCAGACCTAGCAGAGACTGCCGGCTATCCCACTAATTTCTACCAGAAGTATCAAGTGGGTTCGGGTCTCAGACCGACTTACACTCAAAACGGCATGGCAGTTGACATACGTTTCCGCAGACAAGTCGATGCTGGTACTTTCGAAGACGTACTTGGTTTCAAGATTGGATACGTCGGGGAGAAGTATGGGGACGACGTGCCGGCTGTCACGATGCAGCCCTACGTGCCGCCTGTAGTTGCCGACCCTCCTGCCACAGGAGGAACCGACACTGGCACCACCGGTACTGACACCGGCAGTGCAACCGGAACCACTCCAGATCCTGGTCTAGGAACTGTTCCCTAGATAATCAGATAGCTAGATAGAAAAGAAAAGAGAAAAGGGACCCTTGAGGGTCTCTTTTCTCTTTTCTCTTTTCTCTTTTCAAATCTTTCTGTTTTCGATAATGCCGCTAAAGATTCTTAGACACTGCTAAAATATGCCTTCAAATCGGCTCCAACCATTAGTTTCTAAGGGGTAAGTGATGAATCGAATCTGGAAATTAGCTATCGCTTCTTTGGCTTTCAGCTCTTTCTCGTTAAACGCGGCAATAGCAGTTCCATCCAGCCAAGATCTGGTTTCGGCAATTGAAAAGGCCAAAGTTCTTTCAGCCGGAACAAGAATCTCAGCCGCGCTCAGTAACGGCGAAGCCTATATTTCAACCTTCAAGAATGCCAAAGCCACCGATGAAGATTGCAAAATCGAAGCAATTCTAGTGGCCAAAGCTCTCATGGATCTTGCGCCATCAGATATAAACCGAGTCAATGTCTACTTCTACAACGCCATGCGCTTGAACAAAAGAAAAGAAGTTTCAGTTTCAGCGGGCGACGTCAAAGCTTTCGGCTCCGGTCAGCTGTCGCAAGACCAGCTCTTAGGCTCTATCGCCATAAAAGAAAGCGAAGTTTCAGACCAGGCTTCTAAGGCTGCTGCTTATTTGCAGCAACGTGAAGCCGCTCGTTCAAGCAAAACCATAAATAGTTATGTCAACGGCGACACTTTGGAAATTGTCACCGAATTAGAGCCGGACATGAACGACCTTGACATTAAGCTTGAGGGCACAAGAGTCGCCCAGAAAATAATTGAAAAGACCGGCACTACAGCTAAGCGCATCAAAGTCAGCTTTGCCGATCCAGTGGCTAAAGGCTCCCTAAAAGAGATGACCTTTGATCTAGCCCAATTGACCGCACTTGATAAAAGCCTGCAGTCAGCGCTCTACAGCTTGCAAGTGGCGGCAATCACTACAAAGATAGATCTACAAACAGTAGAAGCAGTTGACGGCGCCGTTAAAGTTGAAAGAGCGGATGTGCTGAAGCGTCTTAAGGAATTGGATAAAAAAGGAGTCGGCATCGAACCTTTCAAGAAGCAATTTTTTGACATCGAAAAAATGGTATCGCAAGGCAATGACGAACAAGCAGCAGAAGCTATCAAAAAATTGGCCCAGAGTGTAGCCGATCAAGAAGCTCGCACGAAAGACGCTAAAACTGCCAAACCAAGCGGCAAGGCCAGTGCACCGGCCGGCACTATTTTGCCCATTCCCAAAATCTGGTTTCAGACCTACCAGGACCGCTCCCCCGATGGACTGGGCGGAGGCTGGAAAGTAGAGGATATCGTCAAAAGTCCGGACAAATATATCGCCGAGAAAGAAGTACATCTGAGAGGTGCCGCTGAAGCCGATAGAAACCCGAACTTTGCCAGAACTCTATCCTTTCTCTATTGGAAGCTGGTTGAAGCGAAAAAAATTGCTGAAGCCGCACCCTATGGACAAAGATTCTTAGAGATAGAGGCTCGCTACCATCATTTGGAGACCTTGCGCAAGCAAGAAAAACTCAAACAACAAAACTAGCGGCTGCGCTCCAGTGACTTTTCGACAAGAGCTGGCACAGTCCAGCTCTTGTCTTTTTCATAGCGCAGACAATAGCGGTCATAGCGATCCGAAGCTTCTTCGCATAGCCCGGTAACACCAAGCCTAAAGCCTTCCGCCAGTTCGGCGGTAGCCTTGTCGACAGCATCTCGCTCGGCTTTCTCCTTAGTTGCCGCCATGCCATAAAATGTTTTTCCTACCAAGCCTTGAGCAAGACTCTCCACCACAGCCGGTGCTTCCTGATAGACTCGACGACAGATGGCTACATGCCCGGCTTCGTGCTCTTTTGTTTGAGCCGGTGCCGTTTTAGAAATGCATACCTGCACGGGACAACTGAGCTTGACTGCTACACCTTTCACCTTGATGGTGCAACTGGCAGCACCGGCAGTATCATCATGACTGACCGTCTCGGTATCGAGCTTGACAGCACAGTGAAAGAACCATTCGGTGAAAGCCTCATAGTGCAAGTCATTGCAGCGAGTGCGCAGATCGGGACGGTCCTCTAAAAAAACAGTCTTCTCTTCAAGGGGTTGTATCTCAATCGAAAAGGGCTTGGTCGAGCAAGCCGAAAGCAGAGATAGCGCCGCTACTGCAAACAAACAACGCAAACTTGTTTGATGCCGGTCGCGTTTCATCAGCGCTTTAACTCTAGAGTAATCTTTTTGGCCACATCGGAAGAAATAGAAAGCTGCCTGATTGACTTGGGTTCGTAAGAGCCTGCCTGCGGTGGTACAAAGCGAAAGCTGTAAACACCCGACGGCAAGGTGAGCTTGCAGGAACCATCATCTTGGGTAAGCACAAAACCGTGCGGATAATCAACGGCTCCGCTTTTGCTGCCCGGTTTTTCTTGCCCTGATTCGATATAATCGTCACCATAAGGAGCGTATAAGACTCGACAGCGAGGCACCGGATGCCCGTCTTCGCCCATGAGATGAAAGACGATTTGAGACCAACCATGCCAAACAATATTGATTTCACATGGCTCAGATTCGATCTCAATCTCACGTGCTTGGCTGAAATCACGGTGCACAACAAGATGGTATTTGCCCGGCGAAAGGAAAAGACCATAACGTCCTTCACTATCGGTAGTGGCAAGTGCAATAGCCTCGCCCTGTAGATCTTCGTATACCGCCACCTTCACCCCTGGTCGGGCCTGGCCAGCGTCGTCTGAAATCTTGCCGAAAACGGCAGTGCCGTCGGTAAGCTTACAATTGAGTTGATTCTCGCCGTCTATCTCGAAAATGCGTGTCCAGGGGGCCAAGCTGGCATACTCAATACCACCTACGCTCAAAGTCGGGCTGTCTTTTGGATGGGCAGAGATTGTCACTCTATAAGAACCAGCTGGCAAAGAAAGCATGAACTGTCCATCTTCATTAGTGCGGGTGAGATAATCACCACCATCTTTCTTATCGAGAGAAAAGGCGCGCACTAGAGCCTGACTCAAGAGCCTGGTCTCATAACTGACCTGGCCGCGCAAGAGATTGCCCTTACTTAAGCGATACTGACGCAAGGCAGTGCCGCCCTCGCTTTCAACCACTTCAATGTCGTGCTCTCTATAGCTAAAACAGTTGGAAGTTTCCGGTGCTTCGATAAGCAAGTCGTAGAAACCTGGTTCCACTGCAAACTGAAAGCGCCCTTCATCGGCTGTGACAGCTTGGGTCTTCAAATCAAGCTCGCTTAAGAGCATGCCCTCGGTGCAAGGAGTAGCAGTTCGCACCATAGAGGGCGTCAGGGTGACACGCGCCCCTACTATAGCCTCACCGGCGCCGTCGCTGACCACTCCGCCAAAACCGGTCAAGCCAGGCAGGGTGATGGTGATGTCCTCGTCATCTTGCACCAGCAAAACATCAGAGCCGGTGGAAAGGAAGTTGAAGCGCGGATGGTTGGCACCACCGTTGGCTGAAGCTTTAGGCGGCGCCGAACGCCCCTTCAAGGCGATATGATACTTGCCCTTCGGCACCACTAGGGCAAATTCTCCCTGGGGCGAAAGTGGAACATTTACCTTGTATGCGCTTGGTTCTATACCTAGCGCAACCAATTCCATGCCCGCAAAGAGAGCGGAACGCAAATCATCCTCACCTTCGCTCTCTTGAGGCAGCCTAACCCGACCCCTTATGACAAAGCCGGTACTGAGACTAATATTGACACTGGAATTACCCAGTACTCTAATATCAGGCACTACTTTCTCTAGGAATCTGGTTCCAGACTGAATATCAGGCAGCGCCTTGATCGAATAGAAGCCCGGTCTCAAACTAAATGAAAACTCGCCGCGGGCACCGGTAAGGGTCTCGGCAAAAGGCTCTTCCTGACCACTTCCTAGTACTTGATACTGATCAAAAATAACCACTTTGAGATTAGCCACAGGCAAACCCTGGTGCCTAACTTGACCAGCCAAATTATATGTAAATCGATCAGGTTCCTGAAAATAAGACAATTTAGAGACTCAAAAAGGGCGCCTCTATCTTATTTGACCCCCTCTGAAAATTCCAGTGCCTCTTTGATCAAACTGAAAGAGCCTGTGATTATAAGACGGTCGGCAAAACTAGCGGAAAGTGAATTACGGGTCTCTTGAGCAGACTTGAGAGCTTCAGCAAAGCCATTGCAAGTCTCTGCCCGAGCCCCCAAAGATGCAGAAAAGTCAACAAGTTCAGCTGCAGACCGCATAGAGCGAGCATGACTCAAAACTGGACAATAGACAATATCGCCTGGGGCGATAAGCTCTCGCAGAATATTCTGATAGTCTTTGTTCTCAAAACAAGCAAAAATAAAGACGAAGTTCTTGCCTGCATAGGCTTCTTCTAGGGAGGCACGCAAGGCTCTTGCCCCAAGGCGGTTATGGGCGCCATCCAAAATAGCCGAAAATCCACGCTCAAGAAGCTGGAAGCGACCGGGCCAACGCGCCTCCTTCAGACCACTTAAAGTTGACTGCCAAAGACGCTCAAGATCTAATTGTTTATCGGCAAGCACGTTATCAGACGAGAGAATAAATAGCCAAGAAGCATAAACTGCACAAGCGGCATTGATGCGCTGGTACGACCCTGATAAACCCAAATCAGCTTGAGACAGTTCTGAAAGACGAGCAGCCAGAAACGCCAGCCCCTCTTGCTGCAAGCTTGTGAGCAATTCGGTGCGAAATAATATAGGCTCCTGCAAGCTCTCTTGACCGTGTACTTTATTTCGCTTCAGCCAGACCAGAGGGCTGTCTAGACTTCCAGCTCGTTTCTCCAGAACAGGAAAAGCCTGATCTGAGCATGCTGTCACTATGGGCAAGCCACTTTTGACAATTCCGGCTTTCTCAAAAGCAATCTTTTCGACCGTATCGCCAAGAATATGAACATGGTCTAGATCGACATTACATATCACCGAAACCAGGGCGCCGCTTAAGGCGTTAGTGGCATCAAAACGACCACCCAGTCCCACTTCAAAGACTTGCACCGCCGTATTCTCGCCAAAATAGAATGCTGCCATGGCGGTCAAAACTTCAAACCAAGATAGTCCACCCAGCCGAGAACCTTCCTCCCGGCTCTGAAACTCTTCATTTCTTGCTTTCACCACAGACAGCGCCAGGGCAAAATCTTGGTCGCTAATAATCTCGTCGTTTACGGCAAAACGTTCATTGAAGACCGACAAATGGGGGCCGGTAAATTTTCCCACCCGATAATCGGCCTTATGCAATATGGACGAACAAAAGGTGGAGACACTGCCTTTGCCATTGGTTCCGCCTACATGAATGAAGCGAAGCGCCTCCTCAAACATCGAAAAATAGGCTTGCATTCTCATCAGCCCGGGCTTTTCGATGGTCGGTCCCAACCCCTGCAAATAAGCCACGGCCTCGCCATAGCTAAGGATCTCGGTTTTGGATTTATCTGAACTGACCACTAGTGAAACCGACAAGGCCGACCCAAAAAAGTCATAGGTTGCCATAAGAGTGTCACAACCTGCAAGTAATGTTTCTATATCTCCCATTTTCTTGAAGTAACTTTATGGCAAACCTTACTAGAAATCCCGAGCAACCCTCTTATCAGTCCCTCGAAGACAGAGAAGGGCGGACTAGGGCAAGCGAACAAAGCGAACATGATTCTCTTTATATGAGATTGGTAGACGAAGTCGGCTGCAAAGATTTCAACAAAAACACTTTCAAATCTTGCGACGTAAGCAGCCTGGACCTGCCAATACCAGGCACCACATCACTTGAAAGGGTGAAGCTATCCGACGGCTCAGAAGCCAGCTATAGAGTGCACATTCCTAAAGACTATGATCCCAACAAACCACTACCAGTAGTACTAATGTTTCATGGCTATGGTCGCACCCCCTCGCAGGGAGGCGCTGAAAAAGGCGCTCTTGGTATGGAAGAAGTGACAGGGCTAAGCAAACTAGCCGACAGCGAAGGCTTCATCGCCGTCTACCCGGAAGGAAACCCGGAGAGGTCCTACTCTTGGAACAACGGTCAGTGGTTCTTCTCTGGTCGAGACGATAAAGAAATGACCAATAAAATTCTTGATACTGTGCAAGAGAAACTGGCCGTTGATAAAGAGAGAATCTATATCGTAGGCTATTCGCAAGGCGGCAGCTTCACGCACAACATAGCCAACAAACTGTCGGAGAGAGTGGCGGCTGTTGTCGAGAACGCCGGTTGGATGACCGGGAAAGAAGACCTGCCCAAAAGACCGTTTCCCATTCTTTCAATTCAATCTCGCACCGATGATACGGTGCCCTATGATGGTAATCGGTGGTACAGCATCACCATGAAACCGGAAAGCTACACCCAAGACTTCTATCGCCGAGCCAACGGTATTTCGGGAGAACCAGAAGTAGCCACCAGAGTAGGACTGGACAACACAAAAATTGAAGAATATACCTGGAGAAACAGCCAAACCGGAAACCAGGTCAAAACCATGGTCCTGAACGGCCAGGGACACCTCTGGTATGGGGGAAAAGGGGCGGAAGGCACTGCCATTGATACCACGAGAGAAGCCTGGAATTTCTTAAAGCAGTTTCGCCGCGTAGAAAGATAAAGCCCTTAGATCTTGCATTCACCTTTGATATATTATGGTTCTCAGCCTAGAGAGAACCAACTTGACATTATTTACTCGCAGAAATCTAGTCGACAGCAGACGGGTGCACGAAGGCGGCATCATCTCGTTGCGCGTGGACAACCTTAAATCGGAGGAAGGACACGAAGCAATCAGGGAAGTAGTGGAACATAACGGCGGAGTAGTGATTGCCTGCCAACTAGAACCAGATACCGTTCTTTTGGTTAAGCAATACCGTTACTCTATAGATAGCGAATTGCTTGAATTACCAGCAGGCCGGATCGAAAAAGGCGAAGATCCCTTCCCGGCCGCCCAGAGAGAGCTCACCGAAGAAACCGGCTGGCAGGCTCAAAACTGGCAAGAGATTGCCAGAATCTATTCGGCGCCGGGCTTTTGCGACGAAGTCCTTTACATGTATAAAGCCACCGACGCCGTTTTCAAGGGAAAGAATCTAGATTTTGACGAAGAAACCGAAGTCTTCGAACTGACCCTTGATGCGGCCTGGCAAATGGTCATAGAGGGTCGCATCAAAGATGCCAAGACCATTGCTGGGCTAGGCATCTTAAGCCGACTAAAAGAAGCGAACGGCTGAAGCTTAGCGAAGATTAAGAAGCACCGCGTATAAAGTGCTAAAATTTGGTTTGGTTAGTCGTAATTTTTAGAGGTTGACAATGGCGAACAAAGGCGACAAGAGCGGCTCTTCACTGCCCTTCATGGCTATGATTTACATGGCGATTTTCTCGGCATTGATTGTCGGAGCCTCTTTTGAAGTAATCAAATACTGGCCTTTGCCCGTGAGCGTTGTTCCCTATATGGACTTCAAAGGTGGAGCCATTTGGGGCGCCGTTACTGGGGCTATCTTCGGTTTAATCATCGGCTTTGTTACTGATGACAGCCACTTCCAGGAAGAAGAAGCCAAAGGCTAAAGAACAGTAAGCTAAAATAGGTCTGATAATTATTCAAACGAGGGGAGAAATCCTCTCGTTTATTTTTGTCGTTTTTTCTCCTTCCAACTCCTTTCTTCTCAATTACATCTAATTGCATAGAGCCGCGGCTAAAGGGGTATAGGCTTAAACAGAGCGGAAGGTCGAAGGTAAATGCAGGGCGCAAACTTCAGGATGCCGTCGGTGGACGGTCCAAACAATTTGGAGAGAGGCAGAACGCTTTGCCAACAAGGTCTCTTTCAAGAGGCAGTGCCCTTTTTCGAGACGGCGCTGGGCCTGGCGGAACGCAATTTTGGCGAGAACGCCCCCGAGGTAGCCGAGTACTTGGAGGATCTCGCAGACACCTATGCTGCTCTCGAGCGGGACAGCGAATCCCTCATGGTTTTTGACAGACTCTACCGTCTAGCTGAGCGCATTCTAGGTCCGAATCATCCCCAAGTAGTTTCAGTACTATGGAAGATGTCTATCTTGGCTGAAAGACTGGGCAATTTCGGTGATTCCTATGAAATGTGCAATCAAGCACTTGGCAGAGCCAGGCTATGCCTTAGACCGGATGATGACCTCGCCAAAGCAGTGGTGGAACGCTTTGCTTATCTGAACGAAATATTGCAAAGCTACAACGCTCCAGCCGAGCAGCCGATTCCAGATTATCAAGAATATCCAAAGAGTGAGACTGGCAGTGAGATTGGCAGTCAAATTAGCAGTCAAATTGGTCAAAGCTCCGGTAATCCACTCGACTTGATGTCGAACGAAATTGTCACAAATCCGTATTCGGTCTACGAAGACCCCCGCAAAAGAAATGCAGAAGCGGCTGAAAATGCCGGTTCTGGGCAAAATCAGATGACTGCCTACGAGCAGATTTCAGGTTATACAGAAAATTCCACACAGCAAGCGATGCCCGCCCCTATGCTTACTAATGCACCTACGCCGGCAGTGGAACCGGTGCAGACAACTGCCGAACCTTATCCCCTGCCAGTTACTATGCCTTCTAATGCACCTACGCCTATGCCGAGTGGTGAGATCGGCAGTATATTTTCCGGTAAAGGCGAAATCGCTCGCAGTCCGTTCAGTCAGTCTTTGAATCAAGCCCTTGGCAGCACATCGGCCATAGACTATGACGCCTTACCTAATAGCGCCAGAGGTCTCGACGCCGACTATCTTGAAGCCAACAAAAGAGCAGCCATACCCGGGCATCTCACCGAGTCTTCCGTCTTCGGACAAAGAGATACCGGCTATCTGCCCGAAGAAGAAGACTACAACATAAGTGATATTGAGAATCTGACCGGAAGACGCACACCCAAAGTAGAACATGGCGCCAAGAAAGCCCGCAAATTCGCCCAAGAAGCCGACAAGCGCATAGTAATCGGGCGAATGCTCAAAGAATACCTGATTCCTATCGCCGCCCTTGTGGTTCTTGCCGGAATCATAATTTATGGCACCCTGCCGCTTTTGCAGCCCCACAAAGACAAACCGCCTATCGGCAAAGGCAATATAGTTGAAGCCAAATATCTGACCGGTGATCTAGAAAAATCAATTGAACTATTGAGCGGCGACCGTGCCCGTTTAGTCACCGCCGGCAGCGCCATGATTGTGCCCACCAAAAAGCTTGAAAACAACCTCGGCAGCTACTTTGAATTGATTGCCAATTCACTTACAGAAAAGCAGCTCTTGCTCAATAAAGTAGACAACGGTTACGAAAGTGAGGAAGGCACAATCTATTACAATGCTGTCGAGCGCGAGATGCAAGTGGTAGAAAAAATGCGGCAACTGGCTAGGTTTGCCCAAAGTATCTTCTGGCAGACAGGCAGTTATCCGGTCACGATCACCCCTCAAATCAGCACCGAGTTTTCATACATAAATCCATTCGACAACAAAACTTGGAATATTCCAATCAAGCAAGTACCGTCTAGAACAGAGAACTACGACAGCCTCGAATTAACACTCGAAACTGGCAGCACGGTCATGGATAGTGAATTAAATAAACCGGGAAATATTGCAGCCTATGTATCTATTTCGGGAGAGAAAGACAATTCCCAGAAAACAAATGCTTTCTATCTGCGTGGTGTGGGCAGAAACGGCGAGCTAATCAGGCAGTCTAAACCAGGCTTGTTTCTGGCAGTCAAGGCAGACAATACCATCATGGGTGGTCTACAACAACCAACCGCCCAACCTGAGAAACCTAAAGCAAAAGAGAGCAAACGCAATTCTCGCAAAAGAGAAAGCAAAAAAGTATCGCCGTCCAAAAAAGAAATTAGCAAAGACAATACGGAAGTAGCTCCTAGCAAAGCCGCCCAGGCGCCCAAAATAGAAGAGATAACTCCATCCAAACCAACCCGGCTGTGGATCATCAACGGCGCTTCAGTGCCCCTAATAGTCTTGCATTTCGGTCTAGCTATAACTTTAGGCGCTCTTACAGTTATCAGCTTTGCAATCTCGCGCATGGAAGGGGTGGATATCAAAGGTGAAAGAACAACCAATCATAATCACATAGTGCTTGGCATATCGCTCTTCTTTTTCCTGGCCACCTGCGCCACCCTGGTTATTCAGATGACTGTGTATTCTTAGTCTTCAAACAAAATCAAAAACAAAGTCAAGCAAAAAACTCGGAAATCAGATAAGCGGCAGCACCAAATGCTACCGAGACATTGAGCGACTCTTTGCGTCCTCGCATGGTCAGATGACAAATATGCTCGCAATAGGTCTGAGCCTCGTACGAAACTCCGGTCACTTCATTGCCCACCACGAGGGCGAGGGGACGCCGCAATGCTCCTGCCTGCAGAGAAGAGTAAAGGGAATTGGAGAGCGCATTTTTCTCTAGCGCAACTATCTGATAACCTCGCTCAACAAGATCGTTTAAGCATTCAGTGATAAATGGATAAAAATACCAGGGGACAAAGTCTTCGGCCCCGAGCGAGACTTTGGCGATTTCTTTGCGAGGCGGCAAACCAGTGATGCCGCAAAGGAACAAGCGCGAGAACCCTGCACCATCAGCGGTGCGGAAGATAGCGCCGACATTATGCAAACTTCTTAAATCTTCAATGACGACTACCAGAGACGAATGACATGGTTTATCAGAGGCAAGAAAAGCGCCGCGTTCATTGACAGCACCGAGAGGCTTCTGTAAATCTCTAAACATCTCAACCTTATAGGTCATTTCTTTAAAGTGCCTAGCCGTGCGGGGAGTAAACGGACGGCTACAAGTCGGGCAGAAACAAGCCGGCAAACCATCTGCACCTATAGCCGAACGGGCTAACTCGTTACGAAAGCGCGTGGCGAAAGGAGCATTTTCTCTCGGTCCGTCTTCCAACTCCGACAACTCTAGATTAAAGCTAACGCAGTCGGTATAAGGACAGCGCCAATTCCAGTCCTCAATTTCAGGGCTAGACATAGGAAGGAAACTTCATCCTCAAACTGATACTAGAGTGGCGAACCTTTCACTTCTTTAGTTTATTCTCGATACCGGTGGCAAAGGTCTCCATCTGCCCGGCAATACCATCTCGATTCGTCTTCCTGAGCAAATCGGCATAATTGCGCAGCAGATTGATTAGTTCGGGGCTGGAATTACCCAGAGCTTTGTTTTTGATGTCTAAGCTCTTTCGGTAATGGGCATCGGCTTGATCATATTTTTCTTGAGCATGCAGGGCGAGCGCCAAGAGATAGGTCAGGCGCCCCACCTCTATGTGGTCAGCTCCAAAAATTGCCTTTTTAATATTAAGGCTCTTTTCAAGATGAGTATGAGCCTCGGCATATCTGCCGGCACTGAAGAGAACTACTCCTAAATTGCGCTCCAATACTGCTACATCTTTGCATTCCTTGCCCTGCTCATCTTTTCTAAGCACCAAGGCCCGCTTGAGTAAGAATTCAGCCTCATCGAACTCGCCGCGGTGAAAGCGGGTCATAGCTAGACCTTCCAAAGAGACCACCTGCCGTCCGTCCCCATCGGGAAAGCCTTCAGTTTCCTTCAAGGCGGCTTCCCAGTCGGTAACGGCGGTCTGCCAATCGCTAGACTGCATTGCTTTTTGCGCCGACTGCTTGAGATCCTCGAAAACTAATGACATTTATCGTCTCTCTTTCCTGAATGTGCTGAAGATGCTGCTATGACTTACTAATACCCATTTTCGTTAGAAATTTCTAGCGTACCCCCTGTCTATCTATGTACTTTTGTTTCTAAGCGCTAGACTATGCGTTCTATGGATTACCTAGATTACTCAAAGAAACTCACGCTTCAAGCAGAGCCGGGAGGAAATTTATGAAGCTTGCTCAAGAAACACCGAGCAAAAACACCACCGCCGAGAAGACGCCCGAGAAGAAAAAAACCGGGCGAAAAGAACTGATTAAGAAGTTCCCGGTCAAATGCAATCTTGAAGAATACGCCACCACTTACGATACCTTTGCCTGGGAAGATGCCCGCTCTGAAATCTCCTATTTCCAGGACGGCAAAGTCAACGCTGCTTACAACGCCGTAGACAGACATCTCACCGATGGTCGCAAGAACAAGGTCGCTCTCTATAGCGTCGATGCCGCCGGCCAAGTAGAGAAATTTACCTTCCAAGAAATTCATGATGCTGCGGGTAAAATGGGCAACGCCCTAAAAGCTCTCGGCATCAAGAAAGGCGACCGCGTATTCGTTTTTCTTCCCCGCATTCCTGAGTTGTACATTGCCACAATCGCTATCGCCAAGATAGGCGCCATAGCTGGGCCGCTCTTCTCTGCCTTTGGACCAGACGCTCTCAAAGACCGGCTGCAAGATTCCGAAGCCAAGATAGTAATCACCAATCCGGCTTTGAAAGACAAACTCGATGCTATTAAGAAAGACCTGCCGGATCTTGAGCATGTAGTCATAGTCGGCGCCGACAAAAAGAAATTAGGCAAAGGCGAATTATCTTACGAAGATTTGGTGGCTGAGCAATCGAGCGAATTACCTTGCGAAAAGACTGATCCCGAAGATCCGCTTTATTTGCTCTATACAAGCGGCACGACCGGCAAACCCAAGGGTGTAGTGCACGTGCATGCCGACATTATCGGGCATCATATGACCACTAAGTGGGTGCTCGACCTGCGCGATGACGACATTTATTGGTGCACAGCCGACCCCGGCTGGGTGACCGGCACAGTCTATGGAATCTTCGGACCCTGGTCCAACGGTGCTTCGGTTGTCAGCTATGAAGGCAGATTTGATGCCGCCAGCTGGTACAAGGTTATAGACGAACTGAAAGTAACAGTCTGGTATACAGCCCCCACTGCTTTGCGTATGCTCATGAAAGCCGGCGATGATGTGGTTTACGAACACAGCCTCGAGAGCCTAAGACATATTCTTTCGGTGGGAGAACCTCTCAACCCTGAAGTAGTCAGATGGGGCATGAAAGTCTATGGGCTGCCGATTCACGACAATTGGTGGCAAACCGAAACCGGCATGCAATTAATTGCCAACTTGCCCTGCAACCCAATTAGACCTGGCTCTATGGGCAAACCCCTACCAGGCGTCTATGCTGCTGTAGTCAATGAAAACGGCGAAGAAGTACCGGCTGGTGAACTGGGCAAACTGGTGGTCAAACCAGGCTGGCCCAGTATGCTCAGAACAATTTGGCGAAATGAAGCCAAGTATCAAGAGTATTTCAAGATTCCAGGCTGGTATTTCTCAGGCGACAACGCTTGGAAGGACGAAGACGGTTACTTCTGGTTTGTAGGCAGAGCCGATGACGTCATCAATACAAGCGGACATAGGGTCGGTCCCTTCGAGGTAGAATCGGCGCTGGTTGAGCATAAAGCAGTGGCTGAAGCCGGAGTTATCGGCAAACCAGACAAAGAAAGAGGCGAAATCATCAAAGCCTTTGTGGTACTGGCTAACGGTTACACAGCTTCGGACGAATTACTTGACGACATCAAAGAATTCACCAAGAAGCAACTTGCCGCCCATGCCTACCCGCGCGAAATTGAAGTAAAAGCCAGCCTACCCAAAACTCGCTCGGGCAAGATTATGCGTCGATTGCTTAAGGCTTGGGAACTGGGCTTGCCCACAGGCGATACCTCGTCTCTAGAAGACGACTGATCAAAGCCTCAGCTTTAACTTTGGAAAAGAGAGATTGGCAAACAATCTCTCTTTTCTTATCTTTGTCTAGAGTCGTTAGTCGCCTAAACAGTTAAACTAAACTTCCATGAGCGCAGAATTATCCACCCTTCATGACTCTACTTTAGAGAGGTTGCCGCCGCAATCACTGGAAGCCGAACAGGCCGTCCTTGGCGCCTTGCTTGTTTCAGGCGACGGTGTTTCAAGGGTGGTGGACAGCCTAGAGCCCGAATACTTCTATCGAAAAGCCCATCAGGTCATCTATGCCTGCATGCTCGATCTCTACGATGCCAACGAGCCTATTGACATCGTCACTGTTTCACAATTTCTCAAAGACCAGGGAAAGCTAGATATGGTGGGCGGACGGCAATACATAACCGACCTCTCTCTATCAGTGGCAACCACGGCCAACCTTGAATACTATGCCAAAACAGTGCAGGAAAAGGCTGTTTTGCGCAATCTTATCAAGGCCGGCTCTGAGATTGTCGCCAATTGTTATGAAGAAACCGATGCCGACGCCGCCCTCGACAAAGCCGAGCATCTCATCTTCAGTTTGGCGCAAAAACGAAATATGCAATCGATGGTGCACATCAAGCATATTGTCGAGACCTCGTTCCAGCGTATCGAAGAACGCTACGAGAACAGAGAAGTGCTCTCTGGTGTACCTTCCGGCTTCTATGACTTAGACGCCATGACTTCAGGCTTCCAGCCTTCAGACCTAGTCATCCTCGCCGCTCGTCCATCTATGGGCAAAACAGCCTTCGTGCTCAACCTAGCCATGAGCTGTGCAGTAGAGAACAATATTCCCTGCGCCATCTTCTCGCTTGAGATGTCCAAAGAATCACTGGTACAAAGGATGCTCTGCTCGGAAGCGAAAATCGACGCCAACCGTCTGAGAACCGGGCACTTGCACACCAACGACTGGACCCATTTGGCTGCTGCCATGGGCAAACTAGGGGAAGCGCCAATCTATATCGACGACTCGGCCATGGTCAATGTCCTCGATGTACGCGCTAAGTGTCGCCGACTGAAAGCCGAAGCCAAAGGTCTAGGTATGGTGATCATCGACTATATCCAGCTTATGCAAGGTAGAAAAGCCACCGATAACCGTGTGCAGGAAGTTTCCGAAATTTCGCGAAGTTTGAAGACTCTCGCCAGAGAATTGAGCACACCGGTAATCGCCCTTTCTCAGCTCTCCCGTGCTGTAGAAGCGCGACAGAACAAGCGTCCGATGCTTTCAGACTTAAGAGAGTCAGGCTCTATCGAACAAGACGCCGACTTGGTTATGTTCATTTACCGCGACGAATATTACAATCCTGAAAGTGACAAACGTGGCGAAGCCGAAGTTATCATCGCCAAACAAAGGAACGGTCCGGTAGGAACGGTTGACCTACTTTATCAGGGCAGCATTACTCGCTTCCTCAACAAAGTACATAACCAGTACCCCGAAGGGGGCGGCGGCGGTCCTTAAATCTACCAATTCACGTAGATTTCATTTTGACCTCACCGATGATTCACGCTGGCGCCCTATATTGAAAGTAGGGCGGGGGGCGTGAAATGCAGGAAACTTTAGCGGCTCAAGAAAAGAAAAAGAAAAGAAGTCGTCTGGTCTTAACTATGACCGGCGGCGCACTGCTAGTACTGGTAGTTCTTTTGGCTTTAGACCTTACAATTATGATGCTCGGCTATCAACTCAACGATAGAATATGCTTGGCCGCCTGTCGCGCCGCAGCCAAACAACCCTCGGCACAAAAGGCGCTGGCGCAAGCCGGCGATGCAGTAAGAAGTTTGAATCTGGGCATTATGTCGCAATTTGTCAGCACAGACATATTGACCGACTCTGCCAATTTTATCTATCAAGACAAACAAGACAAAGGTCAAATCAGAAGTGTGACAGTCACAACTGAAAGCAAGGTGAGACTGCCACTACCGATGCTCTGTCTGGAAGTCGAGCCCGGTAAAGCGCAGAGCAAAAAAGATAGTGCAGTGATTCTGAGAAAGCGCTGCACTATGCCCTTGCAAAACCAAACAGAACCCGCTCCTAAAGCGGCACACCTGAGTGATACAACCACTTATCAGCCTTAAAGAAGAAGCGACTGCGCTCTGAGAAGCCGCAATCATTGCCGCGGACATCTCTGAGGCTGGCCTTGAAAGCGACATAGGCTTCTTCCGAGCCGATGAGACTCTCTTCTAGAATCTCCAGACCATCAAAATGAACTGAAGAGGCAAAGCTTTCGATAGAATCTTTCCATTTGCCGCGGTCGGCTTCATATTGCGGACCGCTACTGTCGGTAGTATCAATAATATAATCGGCAAGATGCATGGCATAGGCAGCATAACGAGATCGCATCAAGGTCAGCGCACTAGGCGCCTTGACGCCGCTATGAAATAATCCGCAGCATTTTGAATAGAACTGACCACTATGACAGGGACAGGGTTCATAACGCGATACTTTTACTCGCTGTCTTTTCTTAATGGGCACTGACATCGCTTACATAGAAAATATCGTTTGACTTACGACCGATGCT
This sequence comes from Candidatus Obscuribacterales bacterium, assembly GCA_019745415.1. Classification (GTDB taxonomy): domain Bacteria; phylum Cyanobacteriota; class Vampirovibrionia; order Obscuribacterales; family Obscuribacteraceae; genus Obscuribacter. The sequence goes on from JAIETF010000040.1 coordinate 67,477, forward strand.
TATGAGACTAACTTTCTCAGTCTCAAATTCAAGTACGCCAATGGTATCAGTAGCCGCACTAGTGATAAGCAATTTCTTGCCGCTCGGCTCCAAGGCGATTCCACCAGGAAAATCAACATCTAAAGGCAGTTTGAAATCTTTCACCTTATTGCGGCTTGTGGTGTCAAACTCTTCTATCGTATTGTCTTTGGCGCAAGCAACAAAAAGGCGGCTACCGTCATGACTGACAGCCAGCCCAGTGGGTCCGTTGCCGCACTTAATCTGTCCAACCGGCAGACGCTTGACCACATCCACTATAGTGACATGATTAGAGCTCTTGCAAGAAACATAGGCCAGGCGGCTGTCGGGACTAATGACCACAAATTGAGGCGCGGTGCCGACATTGAGAGAGCCCAGCAAGCGCTGATTCATTGTCGATATAAAGCTGACTTGACCAGTAGGAGCATTCAAGATCAAAAGATGATTGCCGTTCGGTGTCATCGCTAAACGAGAAGGACCAGGCGGTACTTTCGTACGCACCAATACCTTTCCTGTCTCTGTTTCAATACAGTCAATCAAACCCTGGCCGCTTTCGCTCACATAAAGCAAGTGTCCGTTCGGCAATGCCGCCACCGCTTTTGGTGCCGAACCAGGACCAAGATCAATTTGATGACTCATAAACTCTCTTGCGGCAGTATCGATAATCAATAGCCTAGACTTGCTCTGGTCCGCAATATAGAGCTTCTCGCCCACCAGGGTCATGCCTAGCGGAGTGCCCTCGGTAGGAAACTCGATAGCCTTCTTTAGTGACTTGTTATCGACTAAGATAATTGATCCTGATGCCGATGAAGTAATATAGACGCCCCCTAGGCTCTTGTGGTCAGTCCGACTATGCAAGTGAGTCTCACGGTGGGCTTTCTCTGCTTCGATGGTGACGGCCTGGTCGGTTACCAAAGACTTATACTGGCTAGACAGAGTGAAATTTTCAGGCACTATAAGATCGGGCGCCAACTTAAGAGTGAGAATGAGCTTCTTTAGTTTGTCGTCAAAGCTGCTCAAAGGGGCAAGACCGCCGTGCCCAGCTTTACGAACCACCTTGAGAAAGCAGAGCCCGCCTTCAAAAACTATAGCCTCGGGCTGAGCCTTGCTGGGTGCTACCTGCAATAGTTTAAGGGCTGCTGTCTTGGTATTGAAACCCGAGGGAAAAACAGGCAAATAAAGATCTCCTGTTTTTGTCTCTACCGAGCCGTCCAAACGAACCTTGGCCGTATCACCCAAAAGCAGTTTTAATTCACGGGTTATGGACGGTGAGAGTTTGGTGGCAAAAGCTGGCAGCCCCTGAGCCAAGAGCGCCATGAGCACGAGAGAAAGCAAAAAAGTTTTAGCGGCTAGATTAATCTGAGCCATGCTCACCCTTCGGTCGGAAGACATCCACTATCTTTTCGAAGATATTCTCGTCTTCTTTATTCTTGTGGTCTTTTTTCTCGCCCTTGCCATTGCTCTTAGAGTCAGACTTATCGCTCTTCTTGCCTTTAGGCTCTGCTTCGCTTGCCTTGCCAGCAGCCTTGCCATCGGCGTCTTTGGCTTCACTGGTCAGCTTCTCGCCCCGCAATTCAGCCAGCTTCTCAAAGAGCTTGCGCTCTTCGGCCGAAAGCTTAGAAGGAGTCTCTACAAAGACATGAACCACCTGGTCTCCGCGTCTGCCGTTATTACTCAGATAAGGAACACCTAGATCTTTCATAAGCAACTGACTGCCGTTCTGAATACCGGCTGGCACCTTAAGCGGTTTATTTCCTTCCACTGTAGGCACCATCAGTTCGCAACCAAGGGCGGCTTGCGAAAAACTCAAAGGCTGCTTGAGATGAATAGTTTGACCATCACGTAAGAATTGCTTGTGCTCTTTGACATAGATGACCACGAAAAGATCGCCGTAGCCTCCGCCGTTGGCTCCTTTGTCGCCGGCTTGAGACAACCGCAGCCTGGTACCGCTATCAATACCAGCCGGTACCTTCACCTCAAACTCTCGAGCTTTTCTTGTCTGACCAACACCTTTGCAGTCTTTACAGGGTTTGTCTATTTTCTTGCCGCTACCATGACAGTCTGGACAAGCGACAATCTGATAGCTCTGCATAAAGAGCATATTGACCATCTGCCTGACCTGCCCCTGCCCATTGCAGGTTGCACAAGTTACAGCCTTAGAGCCGGCGGCGGCCCCGCTCCCTTCGCAGGTGGTGCAATCTTCCAGACGTTTCACCTGGACTTTCTTTTCGACACCAAAAACAGCGTCTAGAAACTCAATTTCCAGATCGTACTTCAGGTGCGCGCCAGGGCGAGGCCCGGTTCTTGACGCCGAGCCGCCTCTAAATCCACCGCCAAACTGACCGCCAAAAAGAGCGTCGATGATATCTTCGAAACCAAAGCCCTGAAAATTGCTGAAGTCGACATTGTCGAAGTCTCTGGTGGAGCCTTTGACGCCCTCGTGACCATAACGGTCATAGGCAGCCTTTTTCTGCTCGTCGGACAAAACTTCATAGGCTTCTGCCAACTCTTTGAAAGCAGCCTCATCGCCGCTTTCTTTGTTATCAGGGTGAAGCTGTCTTGCCCGATTGCGGAAAGATTTCTTGATCTCATCCGCAGAGGCCGACTTACTGACCCCAAGAACTTCATAATAATCTCGTTTCGTCATAGTATCCAAGAGACCTTGCTCCTTTTGTGCATTCCGATTTTGTAAGTGGTTAGCACTGTTGCGTCTCTTATTTTATTAAAAGTCAAGAGACACAAACAGCCTCTGAACTTTTTATTGCCTTAATAAAGTTCAATCGTTCTCTACATCCAGCTCAAACCGAGACAGATCGTCATCCGACAAAGATGCCGGTTCAGTATCTTTTGTTCCATTGTTATCGATCTTTACGGCTTGCTTATCAACTTTTCTATTTCCGCTGTGTATAGCCCTGCCAAGGTCCATCAGCGAAACATCGAGACCGGCAATAAGAGGCTTGAGCTCAATACGATTCTCTTTAGGTATGTTCTCAAAATCGACAACATTTTCAGGCATACGCGTCAGCGCTTCCTTAACAGCCTCGACCGCCCTCAAGACCTTATCTACATAAGATTTCTCGACCCGGTCGCCGTAGGTGGTAACGGTGCGCTCAGCCTCGGCACAAAGTGACTGCGCCTGCACTCGAGCGGCAATGCGCTCTTTGGCTTTTCTGTCCTGTTCGGCGAATTCCTCGGCTTCCTGCTTGTAAGCTTCCACTTCCTCCGGGCTAAGCCCGGTGGTGCGCTGAATAGTGACCGAATGCTTGATTCCCGAACCATAATCGCGAGCCGAACAATGAACTATACCGTCGGCATCGATGTCGAAAGTCACTTCAATTTTGGGTATACCGCGTGGCGCGGGAGGAATGCCCGTTAAGTGGAATTTGGCCAGACTTTTGTTGGCGGCGGCAATATCGCGTTCACCCTGCAGGGCATGCACTTCCACCGAGGTCTGACCATCTTCGGTGGTGGTAAAAGTCATAGTGCCGCTAGTCGGTATGGTGGTGTTGCGCTCGATGATGCGGGTGAAAAGTCCGCCGGCAGTCTCAATTCCCAAAGAAAGAGGGATGACGTCCAGCAGCAGAATCTCTTGCAAGTCGCCCGAAAGAATAGAAGCTTGAATAGCCGCGCCAAGAGCCACAGCCTCGTCGGGATTTACCGATTTGGAAGGTTCCTTTTGAAAGAACCGACGAATCATATCTTGCACAGCAGGAATACGAGTCGAGCCGCCGACCAGAATAATCTGTTCTATTTGGTCTGGCTTCAGTTGCGCATCATCAAGAGCCTGGTTGAGCGGTCCAATAGTGGCTTCCACTAAATGGGCGGTCAGGTCATTGAACTGAGCCCTGGTAATTGTCGTCTCCAGATGCTTTGGACCGCTGGCGTCGGCAGTCAAAAAGGGCAGATGTACTTCAGAAGTAAGGGCACTGGAAAGCTCTATCTTAGTTTTCTCAGCTGTTTCCTTCAGCCTCTGCACCGCCATCAAATCTGATGAAATATCGATGCCGGTATCTTTCTTGAATAAATCGATTAGATAGTTAATCAGAGCTTCATCAAAGTCATCACCACCCAAGCGATTATTACCGCTGGTAGACTTTACTTCGAAAACACCGTCGGTTATCTCAAGAATACTGACGTCGAAGGTGCCGCCGCCTAAATCGAACACCAATACTGTGGAAGTGCCATCAGCCTTGTTCATGCCATAGGCAAGGGCACTAGCCGTCGGCTCGTTAATGATGCGCATAACCTCTAAGCCGGCTATTTGTCCGGCATCTCTGGTCGCCTGCCTTTGGGCATCATTGAAATAGGCCGGCACAGTAATGACGGCGCGGCTGATCTTTTCGCCTAGATATGCCTCGGCGTCGTTCTTCAATTTCTGCAAAATCATTGCTGAAATCTGCTCTGGACTATGAGAACTGCTATCGATGCCGATGCGATAATTGGTGCCCATTTCGCGTTTGATGGATTGAACGGTACGAGCAGGATTAGTGACAGCTTGACGCTTGGCTAATTGTCCGACCAAGCGTTCACCATTGCGGGTGAATGCCACCACCGAAGGTGTGGTACGACCGCCCTCGGCATTTTCAATGATGATCGGTTTGCCACCTTCCATAATGGCGACACAAGAAAATGTGGTACCAAGATCGATACCAATTATCTTATCTTCATTCATTTGAGTTCAGCCTGCCTAAACGTCGGCATCTGAAAGATCATAGACTTTACCAGACTCTTCTTCGCCAGTATCTGCTTTACCTTTATCTAGTTTGCCGGAGTCCAGACTCTCCCCTTCGCTTTCTGCTGACTCAGCCTTTTCTCTCTCTTCTGCTTCGGCAATTGCGGCCTTAATCTCTTCGATAGGCAGGTCTTGGGTACTACGCATTGTGCCAGGGCTGTCTAGAGCATCCAAGGTATCGCAAGTCTCCACTCCGGCGCCATTAGAGACCACTTCTTGGGCAGTGGGGCGAGCCTTATCAAAGTCGGGCACTGTGGACTGAGCAGATTCTCCAGCAGAAGTTTCAGCAGAAGTTTCAGCAGAAGTTTCTTGCACAGGAGCTTCGCTACTTGCTGCCGCAGCAGGAGCGACCACTTCATCTTCACCAGGGGCGGTGGCAACATTAACTAGAGCCGGTCTCAAAATCTTTTCTTTGAAATTCCAGCCGGCCCGCAGTTCATGGACAACGGCACCAGGCTCGACTTCTCTGGTGGCAATTTCTTGCACGGGCTCGTGCACACGTGGGTCAAAAGGCTGACCGACCACAACCATCTTTTTAATGCCAATCTGCTCGAGGCAGCGGTTAAGTCTCGTAAAAACCATTTTCATGCTATCAAACATGACTTTGGAGTCAGTATTCTCATTAAGCCTGGAAGACGCCATGTCAAGATCGTCTAGAGCCGGAAGAATCGCTTCGAATGCTCTTTGCATGCCAATAGACTGAAATTCTTCCCGCTCTCTTTCCATGCGCTTGCGGAAATTATCAAAGTCGGCAGCCATCCTCTTGTAAAGATTCTCGGCGTCGGTGGCTCTTTGCTCGGCTTCTTTCAGTTGCCCCTCTAAGTGAGCAATGGCAGCCTGAGAGACTGAATCAGATTGCGCCTGCTTCTGACCTACATCTATTCCGAATTGATCCGGATCTGGCTCGCCGCCGGCATACATAGCCCGGAAGAAAGCCTTGGCTCGATCATTACGATCGACCGGTTGTTCGTCCTGATTGTTTTGATTGTCTTCCATGACTGTTAGAGCGGTCTCCCAAGAAAAGAGAACTGGGGCATATGGAGCCGAAGCTCGTCTATATATTCTAAATTAGATTGGACAATAACTGTAGGGCGAAAAGTGCCGCAGAGATTAGAAGCTGCCGCAATATGGCGTTTTCAATGCCCCAAGAAAACTTAATTTGCTGTTAGTATTTTCATTCATATCTTGAATACAAAGAGAAGAGTAGGGTTTCCATGTATTTAGAAGCGAATATTAAACTTGCCGTTTACGCCCCCAACGAGTTCGGCAAAGCACAAGCCAAGACAGCGGAAGGGGTCATGCGCTACGGAGTCAATCCTATCGCCTGTGTTATCGATGCGGCTTGCGCGGGACAGTCAGTGAAAGCCTTGACCGGTATTGAATCAGACGCCCCTATAGTAAGCACGATAGCAGAGGCTAAGGCCCTTGGAGCCGGCGCTCTTCTCTTGGGAACAGCATGGAGCGGCGGGGCCATGCCGAGCGAGTGGAAGAAGGATATCGAGCAGGCTATCCTCGCCGATATGGACATAGTCAATGGACTGCATGACTTCCTCTGCGACGATGCCAAGCTAAGCAAACTGGCAAGAGAGAGAGGGAAAAGACTTTTCGATGTGCGCCGTTCGCCCGAGAAACTTCCCGTGGCTTGCGGAAGAGTGATGAAAGAAGATGCCTTTGTCGTATTGACAGTCGGCACAGATTGCTCGGTGGGCAAAATGACCGCTTCGCTTGAAATAAGAAAATCGGCGCGAGAAGCTGGGCTTGATTGCCAATTCATAGCTACTGGTCAGACCGGCATGATGATTGAAGGCGGCGACGGCATTGCCATAGACAGAGTGATCGGTGATTTCATGGCCGGAGCCACCGAGATGATGATTGTTGAGAAAGCAAAAAAACATCCAGGCTCTCTCATTTTGGTGGAAGGACAGGGCTCGCTCTCCCATCCGGGTTTTTCAGGGGTGACTATGGCCCTTGTGCATGGCAGCTGCCCGCAAGCCATGATTCTCTGCCACCGCCCCTCTCGAAGCATAATCAAAGGCTCAGACAGAGCCGAAGCCGGCGCCGACGGTGCAGGCATGCCCATCAGCTCTTACACTCGGTTGATTGAAACTTATGAAAGCATGGCTGCCTATATGCGCCCTGCCAAAGTTGTGGGACTAGCCCTCAATACTCACGATCTTAGCGAGGAGGAAAGAGCCGAGGCACTGCGAAAGGCAGAAGAAGAGACCGGCTTGCCGGCCTGCGACCCGGTTAGAGAAAGCGGCAAAAAACTGCTCGATGCTATTCAAAGCTTTAGAAATTCACAGAGGTAGCAACAATGACAGCCACAACCACAAAGTCTATTAGCATGAGTTTCGAGCCCCTGACCATGCATACACGACATCCATTCGGCATTTCTTATGGCACGTCGCAAGAAACAAAGAATGTCTTGGTTAAATTGCACTACGATGGTCATATTGGCTTCGGCGAGGCGGCACCGGCTTCATATCACGGTGAATCAAGAGAGACAGTGCTGACTGTCTTAGGCAAGTTTCAAGATTGCCAAAACGAACTATTCGGCGACCCTTTTGCTATAGCAGCCACTAGTGCCAGAATGGACAAAATCATAGCTGGGCACGCCGCTGCCAAATCAGCCATTGAAATAGCTATGCACGATTTAGCAGGCAAAATAGCCGGACTGTCGACCAGGCGTATGCTGGGCTTGTATGATGCACCACTGGCGATGCCGATGACCGATTTTACTATCGGCATAGACAGTCTTGATATGATCGAAATGAAGACCGAAGAGGCTCTGGCTGCCGGTCACAAGCTACTCAAGGTCAAGCTGGGCACCAGTTACGATCGTGAAATAATCCAAAAGGTAAGAAAGGTAGCCGCTCATATTCCCTTACGGGTTGATGCAAACGGCGGCTGGAGCCCAAAAGAAGCAGTGGAGAAAGCCAAGTTCTTAGCTGAACACAATATAGAGTTTATTGAGCAACCCTTGCCCAAGTTTGCTCACAAAGAAGACTTTGCTTTCGTTAAAGAAAGAAGCCCCATCATGATTTTTGCCGATGAAAGTATTTGCAAAGCCAGCGACGTGGCTCGCCTTGCTGGAGCAATCGACGGTGTCGTGGTCAAGTTAGCGAAAAGCGGCGGGCTCTTGGAAGCGATTCGCATTATTTCAACAGCGCGGGCCCATAGCCTTAAGGTTATGTTCGGCATGATGATTGAATCGTCTATCGGAGTAACGGCAGCGGCCCAGCTATCTTCTCTCTGCGACTATCTCGACCTTGACGGCGCCTTGCTCTTGCGCGACGATCCATTTATCGGGGCGGTTTGGCAAGATGGCTATATGATGCCCAACGAACAACCAGGACTGGGAGTGAGACCGAGAAATTAAAGGACTAAATCAGAGCCAGTCTAACCATCAGGGGTAGATGGTCGGAGCCGACCGGCTCCAATACTCTTCTTTCAATAGTCTTGATATTGCGACTGACCAAACAGTGATCGATAGGCAAAACGGCCCCGCTAAAGTTTTTCGGCTTCAATAAACCGCGGCTCAAAGCCGAGACGGCAGGCCATGTCGGTTGCAGCCCACAGCCGGTGGCACTATCTAAAAATCCACCGTCTTGCAAAAGCTTCTGAAAATAGGGAGACCAAGGTGTGCAATTGAGGTCACCGACTAATATATAGCGGTCGCTGGCAGCCGGCAACTCGCTGCTGAAAATCTCAAACTCTTCATTGCGCGCCTTGAGCCTGGTTTCAGGCCCGATCGGTGTAGGCGGGTGAACCAGGTCTAGAGCAACTAGTTTGCCGCTTTTAGACCTAACAAGCGAACAAATACGAGGTCGATGGCCGATTCTAGAGAGACAGACTTCGCTTTTTTCGAGAGGCAACTTAGAGAAAAGCGCCACACCACCTACATGGGGATAACAAATGCTATAGGGATAATTCTTCTTAAACTCTTCACTAAGAGCCTTAGCCCAGCTTCTCTCCACTTCACTAACTGCCACCACATCCGGTTCTTCCTTCGCCACCAAAGCCAAGAATTTTTCTTTCTGGTGATTGCGTCCACCCCAGAGATTACAATGCAAAATCTTGATCTCATCATCGGACTTACCAGCACTCGCTTTTGAAAAATCACCGCAAAACTGTTCCGACATGCGCAAGGCAGATATAGACAAAGTCAAAACCGGCATCGCCGATAAGAGAAAAAGACGGCTAAGCTTGCTTTTGGCTGAAAAGAGAACGAAGAGCAGAGACAAAAGAAGAAGCAAAAATGCAAAGCAAAAGTAAAAGGGTTGAAAATGAGATGTTAATTCAAAGAATTGTCCCCGCTCGGCAAAGCTAGAACAAAGTGCCAGAAATAGCCACAGCGCCTCGATCAAGAGCATGCCCAAGATAAAGGCAAAGGCAAAAGCATCTCCAATAAGCTTCATAGCAAAGATCCTATTAGTACTACTAATCTCAATTTCTATGCTAACAGGGGTCTGGAAAACTCGCTCAAATTGCCGAGTTTAGACAAGGTCAGCCCCACTTGGCCAGACGATCTTTAATTAGTTGAATGGTTCCTTGTGAATAAAGATTGAAAATATGCAACTTTGCAGGAGGTACATATTTACTGACCACTTCTTTACTGGCGCTGTCACATAGAAATAAATCAGCATGTTTAACTAGATATTTGATCTCGGTTTCGTCATCACGCAGAACCGAGCGTACCGCCACTTCTTCCCCTCGCATAGCGGCAACCAACTTGCCGGCCATCTGCATCAAATGGGGCGAGACCGAAACCAGCGCCAACAAAGAGAGCTTGGGTAGATGATTGACTGCTTCTAATTCATTCCTAGCCGGCTCGATATTGCATGCCACTAAACGGGTGAGGTCCTTAATGTGCTTTTGAAAGGTAAAGAGATGATAGAGACTGGAAACCACAAGAGCATCTTCCACTTGTTTGATGTCGCTCAATAATTCTTGCGGCAAAAGACAATGAACTGGAATCTCGAAATGAGGTGAAAGTTCCGACTTAATGAGAGGATGGAAGTCTTTATTGCCATCCACGACAATTACTTTGGCTACGGGAGAGCGCTTGGCTAGGTTGGCAAAAGACTGCTGTACATCATTATATGAATAGCCTTTCTCCGAGGCGCGCGCCAAAAAGTCGAAGAACATTTCATCCATAGAAAGCTCGGTATTCTCGGATTCAACCCGCCGACCACTGGCGGCAACCCTAACTCCGCTGCCCTGCCTAATCTCTAAAAGACCAACATCGGCGAGATGATTGTATGCAGCAGTTATAGTGCTGTAATGCACTCCTAATCTGTCAGCCAAAGCCCTTATGCTGGGCAGCTTTTCATGGGGACGCAAAGAGCCAGAGGCAATAGATAGACCAAGCTGCTCGATCAGTTGATCACGAATCGGAATAGAACTTTCTTTGTTGATGCTTATCTTCACGGCACAAACTTAGCAAGTTACTTGACTCCGGGTCAAGTTGAAAAGATAAAGATCGGAATTTAGTAACGAGCCCAACTTTCGTCGGGCTCCAAACCTATATAGATCAAGAAACGAGCCCAACTTTCGTCGGGCTCCAAACCTATATAGATCAAGAAACGAGCCCAACTTTCGTCGGGCTCCAAACCTATATAGATCAAGAAACGAGCCCAACTTTCGTCGGGCTCGTTTCTAGTAGCTCTTACCTAAATAATTAGTGATCGGCTTGGTGAAAAATCTGTCCCTATTTCTCACTTGACCAATCGACAGATACGCTTGCTGAAATCGTCGCAGGAAGTTTGCTGATGGTTGCGAGGCGTTCTCATTAGCGATAGAGATAATTTAGCAGAAAAGAACAGGCAAGTCAAGGCTGTCTTTTTTGATAAACCCCCAAGTTTTGGCACCCTCGCCCCACTGACATATTGAAGAGAGCAAAAAACTGTGCAATTATTCTCAATAACCTAGCATAATGATTGAGAAAAGATGTTCAATTGCAATTGCGCCATAAAACGACAGGTATATAACGATGGGACAAAAGCCCTCGAGTCAAAATGACAATGTGACGAGTTCCAACATGGACGCCATTGCCGAAATCATCAAATCGATTCCAAAAGGCGATCATTTGACGGCGCCCGAAGTATACGAACTTGCCAAGCAGAGAGGACTCAAGTTAAGCCTCTCGACTGTCTATCGAACCCTCAATAAATTGAAAGAGGTAGGCAATGTCATAACCGTCTCGGGCGATCGCGGACTGCGTTACGAATCGGTGGACGACCAAGCCCACGACCATCTGATCTGCCTGGGTTGCGGTCTAACCATCGAATTTTACGATGAGCTAATCAGAGGCTTCGGGCATAATGTGGCGCTGCGCAAGGGCTTTGAACACACCACCAGTCGTTTCGACATTCTTGGTTATTGCGAAAAGTGTCGAGTCAACAACGAAAGCCATAAGCTGGAGCAACTGGCGGACAGCCTTTTCAATGCTATAGAAAAGTGTGAAACAGCCCTCGAAGACCTGAGATTAGCGGCAGAACAACTGAAAGCCCGAAAACAAGCGCGCATGACCCAACCGCTTAAATCAGCCCAAGGTAAATTGGATGAGACCCTGCGCGAAATTGACTATATCATCGGCAATGCAGCAGAAACCCAGGCGAAAGCCACAGAATCGAATTAACTATTTTCGGCCTGTCTGAGCTTGCTTTGATAAAGTCGCTTGCGGGCCGCTTCCAAATCCCGCTCCGATTCAACAATAATTTGCTCCATATAGCTGTGGGGCACCCGACGTTTGGCATTAATCGCGGCTCTCTTCTCAAGCATCTTGGGCAAGAGTTTAACCGCACCAAGAGCACCTTCCAACCAAGGCACCACCTGCCCACCTCTGACGATTACAACGGCAAAGTAATAAGCCTGCCAAAAAATAATATGGGGCAAAAACTTTATCAAAAGGGCGTTTGGAATATTCTTGATTATTGTATTGAAATTGTTTTGCGAAGAAAGACGTACCACCAAAGGGCTATAACCACTACCGGTAGTACCACAACCAAGGTGGTAAATAATTGCTTCCGGTATGTAATAGCACTTATAACCCGCGCTCTGAGCCCGCAAACCGATATCGACATCTTCAAGATAAGCAAAATAGTCTTCGTCAAATAGACCTATGTCAAGCAAAAGACTGCGTCGATAAAGTGCAGCACCACCGCAAGCACCTAAAATATAGCGTCCTTTGTCGAAGAGTCCGGTATCTTTCTCTCTGTGACCGATTCGTCCCGGTAATCCGCCGCGGCGATAACCGTCGCCAACTCCGTCTAAGAGACTGTGATCGTCATAGGCCAGCATTTTGCATCCCAGAGAACCACATTCGGGATGGTCGGCCATACCTTTGACCAAAGCCGAGACCCAGTTGGCATCGACCACGGTGTCATTGTTGATCAAGGCAATAAACTCACCGCGGGACTCTTTGATGCCACGGTTGACGGCCACCGAAAAACCAGTGTTAACGGCAAAACATGGCACCTTAACAGTGGGATAGTTCTCTTTGAGAAATTCTACCGAGCCGTCTTTGGAGCCATTATCGACAACAATTATTTCAACCTTCTCATATGTCTGCTTGAGAAGTGAGTCAAGACAACCGCTCAGAAAGTGCTTTCCATTCCAATTAGGAATCACTATTGAAACCAGCCCGGGCTCAAATTCTTTCGAGAGCGGCTCTTTGTCATCCATAATAAATTCTTTCACGCCTGCAACCTGGCTCAGTTTAGCAGATGCCAAAGCTATAACCAAAGCGAAAAGCAAAGCTATAATGAGTGACCCTGTCAAAGCACAGGCTGGAGACTATGTGACTAAGAAGAGCAAAATTCTAATCATCACCCTGGAACCAATCGGTAAGAAAATGGCCGGGCCGGCAATTCGTGCTCTAGAGATAGGCAAGAGACTATGCCGAGAGTTCGAAGTGACAGTGGCTTCCACCGTTAAGGTCGAAGAAGGTATTGACAAGTCCAGCCTGCCGCCCAATTTAAACTTGGTGGAAGGAGCCGGCAAAAAGATGATTGCCCGGCTTGCTCTCATTCATTCGGCAATTTTTATCCAGGCGAATGTTCTCAAGCCCTTTCCTTTTCTGGGCAACATGGACAAACATCTCATAGTCGACCTCTATGATCCTTATCTTTTCTCTGTCTTAGTGCAGTACAAAGACGACCCGGTGCAGGCTGAAAGCAGCTACAGATTGATGCATCAAGTCTTGGAAAAGCACATGATCAAAGCCGACTTCACAGTTTGTGCATCGGAAAGACAAAGAGATTATTGGCTGGGTCGCTTCTGCGCCCTCGGTCGACTGAACCCGGAAATCTACGCAGTGGACCGTAGTTTGCGCAAGCTTATCGACGTGGTCCCCTATGGAGTACCAGAAGAAATTCCAACCAAACTACCGGGCAAAGGACTGAGAGAAAGACTGCCGCAACTGGGCGATGGACCGGTCTTGCTCTGGGGCGGTGGAATCTGGGACTGGTTCGACCCGCTTACTGTGATCAATGCCGTTCACCAGGCTCTCGAACAAAGACCAGATCTAAAGTTGGTATTTATGGGCACCAAAAGCCCCAATCCCAAAGTGCCGGTCATGGATATGACCGAAAAAGCACGTCGGCTTTGCGACGATCTGGCAATGACCGGCAAGAGCGCTTTCTTTTTAGATGGCTGGGTTCCTTACGAAGAAAGAGCCTCTTGCTTGCTGGATGCCACAGTGGCAGTGAGCGCTCATTTCGACTTACCCGAAACCCGTTTTTCTTTCAGAACCAGAGTGCTCGACTATTTCTGGTGCGGCATGCCCATCTTGACCACTGAGGGTGACCGCCTGGCCGACCTGATTGAGGCCAAGGGCGCCGGCAAGGCTTTGCCTTATCAAGACGTGGCAGCCTGGAAAGCAGCCATCCTTGAGATGGCGGGCAAAGATAGTGATCAGTTGAACAAGGTAAAAGAGGCTTCCAGAGGCTTAGGACAAGAGTTCCTTTGGGATAAAAATGTCGAGCCTTTGCGTAAATTCCTCCAAAATCCGCATCATCTGCCCGACTATAAAAAGGTGACCATGCCCAACTTGCTTGAGCGAGCCCATGCAGTCTATCGCCGCGGCGGCAAAGAACTGATACTTAAACGCTCAGCCGAACTATTTGGTGACATACTAAAGTAATGAATACACAAGTAAAGGCCGCGCCGGAACACTTACTGATGCTCAACTGGTTTGAGCTGGAAGAGACCAGGGCCTTGAGCGTCTTGGAAGAAATGCAGGCTGCCCTTAAGTCAATAGACGAAAAGCTCAGCCCACGCCGAGTTCACGAAGTAAGAGTGGTGATCAGGCGCTGGTATTCGGTTTGGGATATTTTGAAAGTAGACAACTGGCGTGATGCCCGCTATGACAGAAAAGTAGGCAAACCGCTGGCCAAGCTCAATAAGTCACTAGGTAGACTAAGAGACCTCGACGTGAATATCGAGCTCGCTACGGCGTTTCACGCCCCCACTGTCTTGCTGTCGCACTGGCGGCGTCGCAGAAATAAGCGCAGGCGCAAAGTGAGTGAAAAACTAGCCGGCTTGAAAGCAAAGCGCATCGGCAAAGAATTAGCCGAGCATCTCTCGCGCCGAGCTTACGAAATAGAAAGACTACTGATTCCACTATCAGAAGACGAAGAAAGATCTGCCACCGCAAATCATACGCTCAGTCCCCTGGCTAAAAGCAGCTATCACCATCTTTCGGCTTATTTAGAAAGATGTGAAGAAGAAGCTCGGGTTATGGCCTCTCAACATCTGAGCTATGAGGAGTTGCATGAGCTGAGATTGATAATCAAGCGATGGCGCTATCTGCTTGCCGAATTTTTCGGATTGACCAATCTTGAACTGGTGAAGGTGCAGCAACTATTGGGCAAGCACCATGACCTGGTTAGACTAAGAGAAGAGATTGAAAATTTTGAGAAAAAACAAAATTCTCATTTATCAGGTGATGAGAAGAAGAAACTAAAGCAAACCACCAGTCGCATAACTCTGGAACTAGCCAGATTGGATGATGTCATTGAGAAACTGAAGCCAGCACTGCCTTACGGTCTCAGACCCTATAGACTCAGCCAGTTGATTGGCTAACCTGACTTAAGTTAGCAAGCAGGCAAGATGCCAAGCATACAGCTTATTTAACTTAAATTGAATCTGATGGCCATGTGCTGTCTAGGAGCCTACAATTATGGAGAGGGGAAGTATGCCGATTTATATAAATCGGGCGGACGGAGCGTCAGGGTCAAATGATAATAAACAAGAAACTAACTATTCTAGGATCGGGCTCGGCTGGACTAACTGCAGCAATCTATGCCGCCAGAGCCAATCTTGAGCCCTTGGTCATTCAAGGTCTCCAAGCTGGCGGACAGCTCACCATCACCTCCGACGTTGAAAACTTCCCAGGCTTCCCCAATGGCATTCTCGGTCCTGAGTTGATGGAAGAAATGCATAAGCAGGCTGAGCGTTTCGGTACCCAATTCATTTATGACAATGCCGAATCGGTGGACCTTAGTCAGAGACCATTCAAAATCAAGACCTCCTCAGATGAAATTTATACCGACACTCTTATCATAGGCACTGGCGCCTCCGCCAAATTGCTTGGCTTGCCTTCCGAAAGCAAACTCATGGGTCATGGTGTTTCAGCCTGTGCCACTTGCGACGGTTTCTTTTTCAGAGACAAAGAGGTCTTCGTTGTGGGCGGCGGTGACACGGCTCTGGAAGAAGCAACCTTCCTCACCCGCTTTGCCTCTAAGGTAACTGTCATTCACAGAAGA
This sequence comes from Candidatus Obscuribacterales bacterium, assembly GCA_019745415.1. Lineage (GTDB taxonomy): Bacteria > Cyanobacteriota > Vampirovibrionia > Obscuribacterales > Obscuribacteraceae > Obscuribacter. The sequence continues at coordinate 82,996 of JAIETF010000040.1, forward strand.
GACAGCTTCCGCGCCTCTGCCATCATGGCCAAGAGAGCCCAGAGCAATCCCAAAGTGCACTTCATTTTAGACAGCGTCGTTGAAGACATTCTCGATGTCGAACAAGGACAAGTGACAGCCGTGCGTATTCGCAATCTCAAGACCAACGAAGTAAGCGAGCATGCAGCCGACGGCATCTTTATCGCCATCGGTCACAAACCCAATACCGAATTGTTCGCCGGACAACTAGAGTTGACCGAAAACGGCTATATCAAGACACACGGAGTCAAGACTTCGGTTAAAGGAGTCTTTGCTGCCGGAGACGTGCAAGACGAACTTTACAGACAGGCAATCACCGCCGCTGGTACCGGCTGCATGGCCGCCTTGGAAGCCCAATGGCTCATCGAAAACGAGGCGGAGGAAGGCGGCAAAGGCGAGGGAAAGTCTGAAGCAAAGCATGCCTGTACGCATTAGCATTAGTTCTTAGTTCGGCATCGAAACATGACCAGCCTCGCACTGGAAGATTCGATATCTTCCCAAGAAATCAGGACGAAACTGCACTGGCTCTTAGAACTAATTGAGAGCCACCCTTGCTCAGCTCATCCGCTCTTTGCCAAGCTTGAGCAAGCAGACATCGAAGCGACTGAAAAAGCAGCCTTGCTTCTAAAGAACTATGACGCCCATGCTTCCCATCTGCGTCGTCTGCTGCTCAAAGCAGCAACCATAATGCCGGAAGAAGCGGTGGGCTACATTCTTGAAAATGTGCGCAATGAATATGGCAACGGAAGGCCGGAAGGTCGCCATCAACTGCAATTGCAAGATGTAGCTTGGGGTCTAGGCATTGAGCGAGCGTTCTATGAAAAAGCACCAGTGCAAGCCGGAATCAAGAAGTTTATCAAGGCGGTAACCCCCTTCTATTTCCCCATCAAAGAGAAGAAAGAAAGACTAAACGGTCTCAGAAGACCTGCCATCGCTGCTGGTGCTATCACGGCTACCGAAGTTATGGCAATGAAAGAGTTCAAATACCTGCAAATCGCCTTTCGTCCTTTTGGCTTGGCTGACCATATTTGGTTCGATCATGTCACTGTTGAACAAGAACACTTCGACGAATCAATCACCCTCGCCGCCTATTTTGCCGACAATGAAAGAGAAGCGGTAAAGTTTGGTCTATTGGGAGTTCTTGATGCCAACCTGCATTTATATGACGGACTGCTCGACACACTCACTTGAGGCCGCCACTGGAACGTGAAAAAGATAGCCCTTGTAGTAAGAGTATTTGACAGGCACGGTGGTCTGGAACTTTACACACACAAGGTCTTGGAAGGTATTCTCACCGCCGGTCTAAAGGTAACCGTCTTTTGCGCCGAAAAAAAGAGTGACTATAGCCATGCCAATCTAGAAGTAGTCACACTAGCTGAACCGCAGCAAAAACTTGACAAAGCCAAACGTCAAAGATACAACGAATCGGGATTGAATGCCTTACTCAAAGGGCGCCGACACGAGTTCGACCTTGTCCACAGCCAAAACTGTCCCATTGAAGCCCCCGATTTAGTAACCTTCCACCAGCACACGGCTATGCGTTTCTCTGAAAGCGGCAGAGCGCTGGAAGCGACAATCAATAAGATAAAGTGTCGTCTGCACCCGGCTTATCTGGTGCGCATTGAGCAAGATCGAAATCTCTGCCAAAATGCAGTCATGCGCAGTTTCGTCTCTGAAATCTGTCAAAAAGACTATTACAGCCACTACATGGGCGGAGCACTCGCCTCTAGACCCTTCCTGATTTTGCCGCCCGGTGCAGATTCTACTGATAATATTGCTCAAGCAGACGCGCCACAAGTTGGGAAGCTGAAGCCTTTTACCTTTATATTTGTGGGCAAAGGCTTTAGCAAAAAAGGTCTAGACACCCTCTTTCATGCTTGCCGAATTTTGAAGCAGGAAAAACGTGATTTCAAACTTCTTGTGATCGGTTTGAAAAACAGTCTCTATAACCGTTTTCTAGCGTTCAAAGAAGGCATAGATGACCGCGTACAGTTGATGGGCTTCCGAAAAGATCTAGAGACACTCCTGCCTCAAGCCTCCGTCATTGTGGTTCCTTCTAAATGCGAAGCCTACGGCATGTCGCCGGTGGAAGCCATGACCGCCGGTACGCCGGCAATTATCAGCACCATGGCCGGTGTAACAGAAGAACTAATGGACGGCATGGAAGCCCTGCATTTGAAAAATCATCTCGATGCCGCCGAACTGGCACGGCTTATGGCAAAACTGATGGAAGATCAAAATCTTTATCAAACCCTGCAGGTAATGGGCAAGAAAAAAGCAGCAGAGATTACCTGGCAAAGAACAATCAAACTGACTTTAGAAGCCTACGAAAAGACATTGCAACTTAAAACGAGCGGAGTGATTAGCTAATGGAAAAGCTTGAGAATAAGGGAAAGAAGGTCAAGAAGCCGAATAGACTCGCCGGCGAAGCCAGCACCTACCTCAAACAGCATGCCTTGAATCCGGTCGACTGGTTTCCCTGGGGAGAAGAAGCTCTGCAGAAAGCCAGGTTGGAAGAAAAACCAATCTTGCTATCAGTCGGTTATGCCGCCTGCCATTGGTGTCATGTCATGGAGCACGAGAGCTTCGAAGACGACGAGACAGCAGAAATCATGAATCAAGGTTTCGTCAATATCAAGGTTGACAGAGAAGAACGCACCGACATTGATGAAATCTATATGAAGGCGGTGCAAGTTATGACTGGACACGGCGGCTGGCCCATGACCGTCTTCCTCACGCCAGAGCTGAAGCCTTTCTTCGGCGGCACTTATTTCCCCCCGGTGGAACGCCACGGCATGCCCTCTTTCAAAAGAGTCTTGAAACAAGTCTTGGTGGCTTGGCAAAACAACCGTGAAGATCTTGCCGCTTCCGCCGAAGAGCTGACCGAACATCTCCGCCTTATGGACCGGGTAAAAAGTGCAGAAAACAGCCTCACCGACCACCTCAAGGTCGGTGACGATTACCTAAATTACGGCACCATTTCTAGTGCCTTAGAAAAACTATTGCGCAATTTCGATTCCACCTATGGCGGCTTCGGCGGTGCACCGAAGTTCCCCCACAGCTTCGCGATAGAGCTTTGTATGCGAGCCCAAGACAGAGTTTCGCAAGTACAAGATTCGCGCAAAAGAGAATGCCTGACCCTAGTCGAAAAAACGCTCGACGGTATGGCAATCGGAGGCATACATGACCAGATCGGCGGTGGTTTCGCCCGCTATTCAGTAGACCGGAAGTGGTTGATACCACACTTTGAAAAAATGCTCTATGACAATGCCCTGTTAGCTCGCACATATTTGGACGGCTATCAGCTCAAGGGCAATCGCTTCTGGCTGCACACAGCCGAAAGAATTCTCTCTTTCGTAGACAGAGAGCTGGGCACCGAACTCGGCGGCTTCTATTCCAGCTTGGATGCCGATTCGGAAGGAGAAGAAGGGAAGTTCTATGTCTTTACTCGAGAAGAGCTCAAAGCAATTTTAGGAGAAAGAGACGGACTTTGGTTTGCTGACCTTATGGGAGTGAGCGAAAGCGGCAATTTTGAGCACGGCACATCGGTCTTACACTTCCAAAAGCCTCCGCAGATGCTGGCCAAAGAAAGAGACATGAAGTATGAAGACTTCATGCAAAGGGTAATTGAGCTAGGCGATAAGGTCTTAGCCGAGAGAGAAAAGCGAGTTAGACCAGGTCGAGACGAAAAGGTTCTCACCTCTTGGAACGCGCTCATGTTCTCGGCCTTCATCCAGGCATATCAAGTTACCGGAAAAGCAGAATATCGCCGTCGGGTCGAAAAGGGTATGCGCTTTATGCTCGAGCATCTGCTTGTGCAAGATAAGACAGGCAAAAGACTGCTGCGTGTTTACGGCAGCAAACTGCCTGGTTATCTAGACGACTATGGCGCTGTCATACAAGCCCTTCTCGACATGGCCTCAATAGATGCCGATGAAGTTTGGCTCAAAACCGCAGTCGAACTCGCCGATAGCGTTTTAGCCTTGTTTGCCGATACTGAAGAGGGCGGCTTCTATTACACTGCCAAAGACCACGAGACCCTAATCGTCAGACCAAGAAGTCACTTCGACGGCTCGGTACCCTCTGGTACCTCTTCCACCTGCATGGCCTTTCTTAGACTAGCTAAACTGACCAATTTGAGCCGCTTTGCCCAAGCCGCTGATGATGTTCTGAAGCTCTATGGGCCAAATCTCACAAGGCTTTCAGACCAGTTTGCCAATTTAATCTGCTGTCTCGATTTCAAACTTTCGCAGCCGAAAGAAATTGCCGTGGTATTGCCTGCAAAAGAAAGAAAGGCAGATGAAGAACTGCTGCTTGCACTCTACAAAAACTATAGCCCCTCAAAAGTGGTTGCGGTGAAAAGAGACGGGGTACAGTCTGAATTAGACCTATTCAAGGGAAGAGAGGCCAAAGGTGGCACCACCATTTTTGTCTGCCAAAACTTCACTTGCCAGGCACCGATAGCCGACGCTAAGGCCCTAGCTGAAGAGATGAAGAACTGGTAAGCGCTTGCTTGCGTTATTTTTGCCCAGCAAAGGCTACATGATTGCTTTGATGAAATGCTTGAGCAATTCATCAAAGGGATAAACAGTCAGCAAAAGCGGAGTAAATGGCAAGAGTACCGCAATCAAAAGGGCAATGACATTATCTTTCGATATGAGACAGACGCTCATATCTTTGACCACGTCATAGCTGCCATTCATGTCGGCCAAAGAAGATACGTCGGCAGCGCCGAGTAAATTGTCTTTATTCTGCTCAAAGTTATCTATCCACTTTTCTTTAAAGAGAGCGGCATGTTTATTGGCTAGAGCTCCATAGTCAAAGAGTCCATGTCTCTTTGCATCCATCAGCTTGGAAGTAAAGGCGACAAGAGGAGAAAGAATAATTGTCGCCATAATGAATGTTATTCCCATAATCACATAGCGAAAAGAGTAAAGAGTCTTTCCTTCGAAGATTATCTGTTCAGCCAAAATACCAGAGGCTTGAATGGCGAAGGCAAAAGCCAAAACCGCAAATTTTGTATGCCCTGTCGAGACGAAGAGCAATCCGCCATGCCGGTCAGGATGTGTAGGCAAGAGTTTGAGCGGTAGTTTCTGTAAGCGAATCAGGAAAAGACTCCAGACCAGATAACGTAAAAGCCATCTCAACCAAAGAAAGCGCACCAAGGGCTTAGCCAAATAAATATAGTAGTTGAAGGCATGACTGGGTTCATTACTACCCGGCAAAAGATGCCAGGTCGAAACGACGGGAGCATGCGTGCTGACATCGACCCACTGCCAAAAGAATACAAGAATGAGCAAAGAAAACTCTAAGAAGTCTGAATTGCGTAAGCGCAAATGATGCTGCACAATCGCTCTAAAGCGTTCATCATCTTGTGCCTCTACCAAATAATCACGCAGGTACTGCACAACTTTCTTGAGCCAGGGGTCGATAAAGGTCTCGCAAGAAATGAGCAAGGGCACCACAAGCAGATAGCGCACCAACTCAGAAATATCGAATAAAAATGGCACATGCACCGAGCGTCCTACCGCCAGCCCTTGCATTGCACTCAAGACAAGCAGAGGCACAAAAGTAAGCAGAAGGGTGATGATTATTCGCAGCCTAATTCCCTCTTTATCGCTATGGGCTATGCCGATGCGACTGAGCAAGGAATGAAGAAAGGCACCACTACCAATGGTGAATTCTTCTGCAATTGGTTCTTTTGATGGGGCGTCGGTCATAATTACCTATTTAGAGCCTAAGGGCTCTACTTAGTCTTCTCTTTCACCACAAGCTCGTTTGGACCTTCGTTGTCCAATTCTTTCGATGGCTTCGGCGGCACCACCAAAAAGAGTCTCAACTTGCTTTCAATATCCTTGTCTTTCAGAAGGGCTTCTTTTCTTCGTTCTTCAGCAATCTCAGGGCGGCCATTCTGTTTTTCCAGTCCGCTCAATATGAGCAATGCCTCGGCGGAAGGATGTTCGACATTGTCCCAATACATAGACATAATCTCAAAGCCCTTATTGATTCGACCAGACTCCAGGGCCGCTCTAGCAAAGAGCAATCTCGTCGACTCGGTATTGTGCAGGCGGTATGCCAGTTTGGCAGCACCATAAGCCTGCTCCATTCGTTCCTTGTAGCCGGTGGAAAGAGCAGCAAGCGCCACAGGAAAGGCAAATTCGGGATCATTGAGATCGAAGCGCCTTCCAAAGTCAAACTGTTTACAGGCTAGTTCCGGCGATTCCGGCTTCCCTTCCGAAAAGATTGCCCTGCCATAAGCGAGGTAATTGCGGGCGGTGGTGGGTTCCCACTTAATTCCTTCCAGAGCACAAGCCTTCACTTTAGCAATGTCTTCCGCTGTTTTGAGTTTGTCGAGCATTGTCATTGAGCGAGCGATACCACCGCGGGCAAAGCCTTTTAAGCGTTCTGAAAGCTTATATTTTTCTGCCAATTCAAGAGCTTTTTCGTAGTCAAACAAGGCGGCTTGATAATCGCGGGCAGATTGCTGAAAATTGCCCATGGCTAGATAGCCCAAGGGAAGCTCTTGAGTCTTAGCTAGAGCCAGCTGAGCTTCATCGCGACCGACAGACAGCTTGACACCGCCGTCCAATGTATGATGGAAAGCTAATAACGCCGTAGTATAGGGGTCGCCTTGTTTCTTAACCGGCGACAAAAGAGCATCATTGTTGGCATAGGCTCGATCACGCCAGATACAAAAGCCGCTCAGCACCAAAATTGGCAAGCTCGCTAAAGCAAGATACTTCTTGCTATAACCGGTGGCAGCCACTTCTATATCATCCATTTTGACGTGCCCAAGCCGGCTGATTACAGTATCGCTAAGCAATAGGCTCAGGCCGAAAAGAGAAAAGAAGAAACGAGTTCCTTCACCGCAGGTAGTGGCAGGCAAAAGCAGTTGGGGCAAAAGTCCTATTAAAAACAGATAGCTGCCCAAGAAGGAAAAGGGCTTATTGCGCAACAAATAAAGTGAGACCAGAGCTAAGACAATGATGGCAGCGCCGCCGGCAGCCGCTAAGTCAAAACCAGTCGATTCGAATAACTGAGCCGGATAAACAGTCAAACCAAACGGCAAAATGAAAGACTTAACCAAATAAGCCAGTACCTTGAGTTCGGTGGTGAAGTAGCTGAGCCAAGCCATTTTGGGCAGACCTAAAGTAAAGACATCGGGAAGTCGATGATCCAACTTCAAGATAAAAGGAAGAGAGAGCGCCACCAAAAGTAGCGAGCCAAGCTCATAACTTCTTTCGTAAACGAAGGTTTTCCAGCTAATTTGACGGGGCTTGCCCATGAGAGTCAAAACCAGCATGGTCAATGGCAGGCTCAGTGCCGTCGCCGACGAGAACAATGAAACCACGATGAGCAGATAAGCAGAAAGACTATAGCCCACCGAAGCAGAAACGGACTTAGCGTGGAAGCCTTTAAGATAAGCCAGACAAGCCGACATATAGAGCAAGAAACAGAGAATGGGAGCACGCCCCGAAATATAGGAAACCGCCTCACAGCTCAAAGGATGCGCTGCAAAAAGAGCGCAGGCGAAAAGGGGCACAAAATTGAGAAAGCCCCGATAGGAGACAAAGCCGCCCTCAACTAAAACTAGAGCCAAATTATGCAAAAGAAAAAAAGCTACGATTATGCCAAGAGCGGTGAAGAGCAAGTTTGTGGCATGATAAACCCCAGGCGCTTCCATATGCCCGCTTTGATAATCAAAAGCCATGGTTAGACGAGTGAGAGGCTCGCTCAAGGGTTTCATAAAGGCGTCGGTGTATAGCTCGTACCATATAGGCTCCCATCTCTCGCGCTTTACTGAAACGGCGCCAAAGGGCCTGACATTGAAACGATCATCCAAGACAAAATCGTTCCAAATGGCAGTGCAATGGGAAATAGATACAACCAATAAGAGTAAAGAAGCAAAAAGGGCTGGGCGAATACGCACCTTCCAACCAGGCTGAGGCTTGGCAGTAGGAGTAATAGGCTGTTTCTTTGCCTTCTTAAAGACCAAGTTATCAGAACTCCTTCATTCCGCCTTCAAGCCATTCTTCATAAGTAGGCGGTTCGGCGGTATTCTCGCTGCCTCGTTTGAAATAAGCGGAGAGGAGTTCGTTATATCGAGCAATCTTGCCAAGCCGGCTAGCAGCCTGATTAGCCACGACCTCAGTCTCGGCAAGATCTCTAGAATTAGCAAGCTGCCCAGGAAGAGGAGCGGCCGCTGCATGGTTAAAAGTGCCCTTATCATGCGGCTTTGTCTCCTGCGCTTTCTTTTGAGGCAAGACAGTATTGACTGCTTTGTCCAGCTTTGAAAAGCCTGCATGTTCTTGGATCAACTCACTTGGCGCTAGACCGGTCGGCAAACTAGAATCAACGTCGACAGTCTGCATAATCACCTGTGAAAACTCACGAGGCAAGGCTTTATTTGAGTTATCAGTTATCAGCCGCTTCACTTCATCATAACGAGCAAAGGCTGGAGAGATTCGACTAAAGGCCGTGACCGCATCACGAAAATGTCCACTTTGCTCAAGCTTGAGACCATGACTGTAGAGGCATTGATCAAGAAGGGCTTTGATCTCGTCTCGACCCTTAAAATTGCGGCTGCTATTCTCTTCCAGGGTGCGACTGAGAAGATTGACAGCACTCTCTTCTTCGCCGCGAGCAACATAGCTTCTCGCTTTCTCTAATACGACTCGACTATCTGTCGTATTGAAGCCGCTCACAGTTTCGTAGGCAGTAAAGGCAAAAACAGCGCCCAAAATGAGCAAGGACGCCAAAAGACCGGTTTTAAAGCAATCGCTTGCAGAAAAACGAGTGCGCCGCTGAGGGGAGCGTCGCAGGCTAAATGACTGCCCTTCATCAAAAAATGATTCGAAGTCGTCGGTGGAAACTCGGCGAGCAGTCTCTTTCGACTTCTCTAAGAGTACGGGCGTCACATAATCACTGCAATCAAGGCAAAAGTTCTGCCTATTGCGGATGGGCTTTTGACAGCTGGGGCATCCCAAAACTTTTGAACTTCTAGTTTGAAATTTCTGGTTTGACATCGATTTCAGTTTAGCACTCATCTTAAATAAGTCCGAGGATTGACTTCACTTTTTGCGCTAAAATTGCGACTGTAGCCCTATTTGATATAAAAAGATGACCGAAGTAGACAGCAAGCTCACAAAAGAAGAGCGCCGCAAAGCTTTAGAGGAAGCCGAAAAGGCTGAATTTTGGCAATCGGTAAAAGCCTTGTATATACCTTTTTCGCTCTTTATTGCCTGCTGTATTTTTGCTGCCGGAGTCTTCCTGGTCTATTACAACGAACCGGCCGGCTGGGGATTTATCGGAACCACAGTAGTCATTGCTATCTCGGCCTTTATAGCCCTCTTTCGCTTCCAAAATAAGTTCAGAGCCAAGGGCATTATTCCTAATCGCGAAGACGAGAAAATAGGCAGCAAAGAAAAAGCAGCCGATAAAGTCGGCGGTGCCGCCGCCGTATCGGAAGAGCAGGCGAAGTAGTCTTAAATCAGATGACTTAGACCTAGAAAAAGACTTAGTGTTGGCTAAGTCTTTTTTTCACAAAAGCACTGTTGAAAGAATCTCAAAATTGAAAGAGCCACCAACTTAAGTTGGAGACTCTTTCCAAAATATTGCCGATAGCAATCGGGCGATTAACGCTTGGAGAACTGGAAGCGTTTACGAGCTCTCTTGCGACCATATTTTTTACGCTCTTTGACGCGGGGGTCGCGAGTAAGCAGACCTTCGCCTCTCAAGACTGAACGGTTCTGCGGTGCCGCTTCTGAAAGAGCTCTGGCGATGCCATGACGAATGGCGCCGATTTGACCGGCGATACCACCGCCGCGCACCAGCACATGAACGTCGAAACGTCCCATGGCGTCGGCAGCATGGAATGCGGTGAAAATCTCTTTACGCAGAGCATCTCTGCCGCCGACATAGTCATCCATGGTGCGGCTATTAATGGTCACCTGTCCGGTGCCGGGCACCAGACGCACTCTGGCGGTGGCTGATTTTCTTCTGCCGGTGCCGATGTACTGAATTACGCTAGACATTTGCCTCTTCTTCCTGATTTACCTTAGAAATTCTAATTCCAATTAAGCGGTCACATGTTTGGGCAGCTCATGCTGCGCCGGCTTCTGGGCGGCGTGCGGATGAGTTGCACCGGCATAGACTTTCAGTTTGGTGAACTGCTGATCGCCAAGACGTGTGTGGGGCAGCATGCCGCGCACCGCGCGTTCGATAATGGCAATCGGACGTCTCTGTCTGAGATGAGCCAAGCTCTCTTCTTTGAAACCACCCGGGAATCCGGAATGTCTTCTGTAGAACTTGTCGGTCTCTTTCTTGCCGGAGACCTGGATTTTCTCAGCGTTAACTACTACGACGAAATCACCACAATCAACGTGAGGTGTGAATTCGGGCTTGTGCTTGCCTCTCAAAAGATTGGCCACTTCAGCAGCAAGACGACCGAGGGTTTTACCTTCGGCATCAACAACGAGCCACTCTCTTGTGACTTCCTCTGATTTAGGGCAATAGGTTTTCACTCTCTTAACTCCTCGATGGTCAGCCCTGTGTCATTTTGAAAGAGCTGAAAATGATCAGGGTACCTGACCGCATTTAGCGTCAACCCCCAGGGGGGAGCAGTGGGGCCGGTGAGCAATCTGTCGTGACTGGCAAGGGCCTGCTCGACAGCTTCAACACCCCTCTTGCCGAGACCTATATCGATAAGAGTCCCGACAATAATGCGGACCATATTGTACACGAAGTGATCGGCTGCAATCCAGAATTCAAGCTCGCCTTCACGTAAATTCAATAATTCAGCCCGCCTGACTGTGCAGATTGTAGAGCTATTATCTGAATTGGAAGACTTAAAGGAAGCGAAGTCATGACGTCCCAAAAGGCTAGAAGCCGCACTGCGCATAGCTTTCAGGTCGAGAGGCTGGCGCACGAAATAGTGAGTATCTTTTAAGAGCGTAGATCTCTGAGATCGGTTCAAAATCCGATACACATATTCTCTCTCGACAGCGCTAAAACGTGCATGGAATTCGGATGGGACATTGGCTATAGCAGTTATGCTCATTTCCTTAATGACAATCCCGTTCAAACGCCAAGTCAAATCAAATATTTCAGACTGACTAAGTGCTTGCCGCCCCTCGGGTAAGACCACGTGCACCACTTGCCCCCTGGCACTGACACCGCTATCGGTGCGTCCTGAAAAGATGGCGCGCAGGGGCTGACCAAACAAGATGGCAAGCGCTCTCTCCAGTTCTTGCTGCACAGTCAAAACGCCCTCTTGATACTGAGAACCGTGAAATTTCTTTCCGGTGTACTCGATCAAAAGGGCGAATTTATTAGCTTCGACAGTCAACTATCTTGTCTTATTAGACCAGTTGAATGATAGCCATTTCGGTGCAATCACCGCGACGGGGACCAGCTTTAATAATGCGGGTGTAGCCGCCGTTGCGATCTTTGTAGCGGGGAGCGAGCTCGTCGAAGACTCTGGTGACGACATCTTTGTCGTAAACAAAGGCACCGACCTGACGACGCAAATGCACAACCCGAGCCACTTTCTTGGCGGCTTCAGCATCACCTTTCTTGGCTTTCTCGTGCAAATCTTTGTAGTCGCCGAACTGACCTTTCTTACCTTTGGTGATCAGACGTTCGGCGCAAGAGCGCACTGCTTTAGCCTTGGCGAGAGTGGTGACAATCTCGTCGCGACGCAGAAGCTCGGTGGCCAGTGCTCTCAAGACAGCTTTCCGCTGGTCGGCGGGGCGTCCCAATTGATTGCCGGGTACTCTATGACGCATGACTCTATCCTTCTAAGATCCTTTTTGATTTGACTAAAATCGATTTCGACTTAATTCGCCTAGGGCAGTCCGTTTCCGGAACTATCAGCAAAGAATTGCCTTGCCTAAACGCTTATTTGTCTTTGGGGGTATCTGCCAAAGTGAGACCGAACTGCCTGAGGCGCTCGATTACTTCATCGGCTGACTTCTTACCAAAGTTCTTGATGTTCATCAGATCATCGTAGGTGAGCTTGAGCAGTTCACCGAGCGAGTTGATGTTGGCTCTCTTCAAGCAGTTGTAGGCTCTCACTGAAAGCTCCAGTTCCTCGATAGAAATAGAGCTATGCTTGCCGTCTTGTTGCTGAGGCTGAGTTGCAGCCGGCACCATAGGCTTGCCGGAGAGTTCGGCTATCGGGAGCAGGTGCTCGACGATTTGACGAGCAGCTTGAGAAATGGCTTCTGTTGCATCGATAGAACCATTGGACCAGAGCTCTATTGTGAGCTTGTCGAAGTCGGTTGATTCACCAACACGGGTCGGTTCTACGTTGTATGCCACTTTGCGGATAGGCATAAAGACGGCATCGATGGGGAGCACGTCGATAGCCTGTTTAAAATGGCTGTGGGAGTCGGCGGGAACATAACCACGACCGCGCTCGACTGTGATCTCAGCTCTCAAGCGGCCGCCTTCGGCCAGAGTGCAGAGTTGCCAGTCTGGGTTGATGATGGTGGCATCGGCAGGACACATGATGTCGCGGCCGGTGACAGGTCCCTGACGATCTATATCTAAATGAAGATACTGAGGATCGTTGCTGAAAGTCTTGACGACAAGCCCCTTCAGGTTGAGCATGACGTCGATGACGTCTTCCAGTACGCCGGGCACTGTGGTGAACTCATGAGTAACACCTTCAATGCGCACAGCACTGACTGCAGAACCATCGAGAGAGGAAAGAAGAACACGTCTGAGGGCATTGCCCAGGGTTGTTCCATATCCCTTTTCTAGTGGCTCGATTACGAATTTACCGTAGATTGAGCCGTCTGTTCCGGTTTTATTCTCTAGGCACTTGATTCTTAGAGGTTCCATATTCTCTCCGTGAATGAATGTGTTTGACGAAGCACTATGACCATGACCTCACGGTCAGTCAGATTAACGTGAGTAGTACTCAACGATGAGCGCTTCTTTGATGCTTTGATCCAGATCTTCGCGGGACGGCGGATTGATCATGGAGGCGGTCAGATTTTCGACGCTGACGTCCATCCAGTTCGGATGGGCAGCGGCAGGAGAGGTCTCAAGGATACCCTTGATTACTTTCTTGGCTTTATCGGAAACCGAAATTACCTCGCCGGGGCGAACCTGGTAGGAGGGAATAGATACGACCTTACCGTTGACGGTGAAATGACCGTGGCGGATAAGTTGTCTGGCCTGAGCGCGCGACGGCACGATGCCGGAGCGATGCACCAGGTTATCGAGACGAGCTTCAAGCAATTGCAAAAGCTTGAGGCCGGTGGGAACTTTCTTCTGTCTCGTCGCTTGCTCAAAATAAGCAGAGAATTGAGACTCAAGAACGCCGTATGTTTGACGAACTTTCTGCTTCTCTCTCAATTGCAGAGCGTATTCCGACTGCTTCTTGCGGTCCTGACCATGCTGTCCGGGACCATAACGACGTCTTTCAATAGCGCACTTGGTTGTGTAGCAGCGTGTGCCCTTGAGGAAGAGCTTGACTCCCTCGTTGCGGCAAAGCTTGCAAACTGAATCCGTATACCTGGCCAACTTCTTAACTCCTCGACTTCTCTATCTCTGCAAATTACACGCGACGGCGCTTGGGTGGACGGCAACCATTGTGGGGAATGGGAGTCACGTCTTTGATAAGAGTGATTTCCAAACCGGAAGCCTGCAAAGCTCTGATGGCGGTCTCGCGGCCGGCGCCGGGACCTTTGACCAACACTTCCACTTGTCTCATGCCTTGGTCCATAGAACGTTTGGCAACAGATTCGGCAGCTTGCTGAGCGGCGAACGGTGTGCCTTTCTTGGCGCCTTTGAACCCGACAGTACCAGCTGAAGCCCAGGCAATAACCTGACCTTGCGGGTCGGTGGAAGAGACAATTGTGTTATTGAAAGTGCTAGCGATGTGGACGACGCCCTGCAATACATTGCGGCGTTCTTTCTTTTTCGTCCTTGCCTTCGGAGACTTAGCCATAGCGTTCCTGTTTCTATCCTTTTAATTTCAAGTTGTAGTGATTACTGATTACGCCTTTAAGACTTATTTACCAGCTTGCTTCTTACCGGCGACGGTGACGCGCTTGCGACCACGACGAGTACGAGCATTGGTTTTGGTGCGCTGACCGCGGGTCGGTAGACCGCGGCGATGTCTCTGACCGCGATAGCAGTTGATTTCAATCAGGCGCTTGACGTTCAGACCTTCTACCCTGCGCAGGTCGCCTTCGACCTGGTAGTTGCCGCTCTTCTCTACTTCTTCACGAATTTTGTTTAGTTCTTCTTCGCTCAGATCTTGGATGCGACGATGGTCGGCGATGCCGACCTTCTTGCAAACGTTCTTTGCAGAAGTTCTACCAATACCGTGAATGTAGGTAAGGGCGATTAAGGTTCTTTTGTTTCTCGGCAGGTCAACACCGGCAATACGGGCCATTTATCCTCCAACTGACGCTTTTCTTGCGCTCTTTTCTCTTGATTGCGCTGAATCTTTATAGATAGACAATAAGTTAACCCGGATATCTCTTGAATATCCTAATTGAAGTTAACTTCTTAGTTCTTAACCTTGGCGCTGTTTATGCTTGGGATTTTCACAAATGATCGCAACGCGACCTTTGCGTCTTATCACTTTGCACTTATCGCAAATCTTTTTGACTGAAGCTCTTACTTTCATTTTCGGCTCTCTGTGCGGCTTTTGCCGCTTTTACTGTATGTGAAACGATGCTAACAATTCTAACGAGGAAGCCAAGCCCTGCCCGCATTTGCATGCAAAACAAGGGGCAACCAGACAAACGTCTAATTGTACATCAATCTTTGATTCTGTATGTAATTCTTCCGCGCGTAAGGTCGTACGGGGTGAGCTCTACACGCACTCGATCGCCTGGAAGTATCTTAATAAAGTTTTTGCGAATCTTGCCCGAAATATGGGCCAAGACCTTGTGACCGTTATCGAGCTCTACCCGAAACATGGCATTGGGCAAGGATTCGCGGATTGTTCCTTCAAATTCGATGACGCCCTGTTTAGTCACTCAATTACCTCGGATGGACGCTTAGTAAGTACTTCTGGATAGCCTTCAGTGATTAACAAAGAATGTTCAAAATGTGCTGAAGGTCTGTAATCTTGCGTTACAACAGTCCAGCGATCAGACTTTAGTCTGGTCTTATCGCTGCCCAAATTGAACATAGGCTCGATCGCTATAACCATACCAGGTTTCAACTTGGTCTTGCTACCGGTACGATAGTTGAAGATGAATGGATCTTCATGATAGTCAGGGCCAATGCCGTGTCCACCATAATCTCTCACTATGCCGTAGTTACCGGCAACTCCCACATCCTCAACAGCACCGCCGATTTCATCGAGGTTGGCACCACCCCTGGCGGCTTTAATGGCAGCATAAAGTGAAGCCTGCGTATCTTTCAACAACCGAGCGACCACATCGGAGATTTTGCCTACAGCCACTGTCACCGCAGTGTCGCCTATATAGTCGAACTTCTTGCCGTCTTTTTGTTTACGTACCGATACACCAAGGTCGAGGCTGATGATGTCTCCTTCTTTGAGCACCTTACGTTTGTTGGGAATTCCGTGAACTATTTCTTCGTTAACTGAAGCGCAGACAGTCGCTGGAAAGCCTTTATAGCCTTTGAAAGTAGGAATGTGGCCGGCTGCTCGAATATTCTTCTCGGCTAATTCGTCCAATTCCCAGGTGCTAATTCCCGGCTCCACCGCCTTGCTGCACAATTCAAGAGTTTCACCAGCCAGCTTGCCGGCCTCCCGGATGAGCTTCAGGTCTTCTTCAATAGTGAGTATCATTGCCATCTTTACTTGTGACTTCCCTGATTGAGGGTTTCCAATATATCGGCGAAGATTTTTTCTTGCTCGCCTTCACCGTTTACCGAAACGAGAATTTGTTTGGCTTTATAAAAATCAATGAGAGGACTGGTTAGCTCGTGATAGACAGCCAGCCTTTGTTTGACCAATTCAGGTTTGTCGTCTGAACGATGACTGAGTTCAGTGCCGCAAAGATCACAGATGCCATCTTTCTTTGGTTTAGAGAACTTGGTGTGAAAAACGGCATTACAGGCTTTGTTTGGACAAACTCTCCGCCCAGTGATGCGTTCCTCCAATAGGTCGTCTGATGTCTTGAGATCGATCACTCTATCTAGATTAGCTTTCAATTCGCCAAGCAAGAGATCTAGACTCTCAGCCTGAGCGCGGTTGCGGGGGAAGCCGTCTAGAATAAAGCCGTTCTTACAAGAAGCATCATTGAGCTTCTCGCGGAAAAGATCGATCAGTACATTGTCTGGAACTAGTTTGCCCTGGTCCATAAACTCCTTGGCGGCTAGTCCAGCTTGGGTGCCATTCTTAACGGCATCACGCAAAATATCGCCGGAAGAAAGATGGGCGAGACTGAGCTTGGCGGAAAGCTTCTTGCACTGAGTGCCTTTGCCGGCGCCCGGTGCGCCCAGAAAAAGAATACGCATTAGAGTTCCTTCTTGTCGTAGGTCTTAAAGAGCCCTCTGGCTTGATAACGAGCCGAAAGCGCATGGGTGAGAATTTGTCTTTGTGTGTCGATAGCCACACCTACGAGAATAATGAGCGAAGTGGAGCCCAAACCCTGCAAGGTTGTGACCATGGTCGCTTGCTCCACGTGAATGGGCGCGATGGCGATGAAAGCTACTGAAGTAGCTCCTATAAAGGTAAGGCGATTGAGTGTCTTCTCAAGAAACTCTGTGGTCGGTCGACCTGGTCTAACGTGTTGAATGGCTCTACCGCTGCGGCGCAGATTGTCCGACATGTCTCGCACAGGCAAAACGATGGAAGAGTAGAAGAAAGCAAAGAAAAGAATGAGGGAGAAATAGAGAACAGAATGCTCCCATGCATAGTAGGAGAGACAATTATTGAACTCTTGGGCGATAAAGGCCCAGCTGTCTTTCACCCAGGCAATCTTGGAAAACTCTACAAAAGCCGGACCTATAGAAGGCAGCCCTTTGATGGCATCATAGACCACAACCCCAGGATCGCCCTGATTTTGCTTTTGCAGAAACTGCATGATAGTGCTTGGAAACATAAGCAGGGACGAAGCAAAGATGATAGCCATCACACCGGAAGGATTGACCGGCAAATACATGTAGTCATCTGGAGCGGCAAAAATCTGACGCCCGACATTGCGTCTGGAACCAAGCACCATGACTTTGCGAACCCCTTGCTGCAAGCGCACGATAAATGCCACCACCAGAAGGAAGAAAGCGGTCAGGGCTAAAACGCCGAAAAGCTGTGTCTGTCCGGTCTGCACTGTTTCATAAGTATTTTTGACCATAACCGGCAGTCGGGCGGCGATACCTAGGAAGATGAGAAGCGAGGCACCGTTACCGACACCACGCTCGGTGATTAGCTCGCCCATCCACATAATGAACATAGCGCAGGCTGAGAGAATAAGGGTGGTGGTGCAAAGGAAGAGGGGACCAGGGGTGATGACCACACCGGGAATGCGAGATAGAAGCTGAGCCAGCATAAAACTCTGGAAGACAGCCAGACCGACTGTGACCAGACGTGTAACCTGAGCAAGTTGTCTTCTGCCTTGCTCGCCTTGCTCTTTCTGCATATTCTCAAGCTTGGGTATGACAACCGTCATCAGCTGCATAACAATTGAAGCAGTGATGTAGGGTCCGATACCCATAGAAAAAACGGAGAGCTTGTTGAGAGCACCGCCGGTGAAGAGATCGATCATGCCAAGCAAATTCTGAGCCAGTTCAGGGTGCTCGGTGAAAGCGCCCGGATTGACGCCTGGAATGGGAATATGAACGCCCACCCTATAAAGAACGATCATGGCCACTGTGAAAAGAATTCGTTCTTTCAAGCCGGCGGCACCAAGAAGACCCAACCAGTCTTCAGGACCACCTATTTTAGACCCGCGCTTGGCAACACTCTCAGACATCTGGTTATTTGTACCTGTTTTTACTTACATACAATATTTTAGACCCGTCTCCGTCATTTCATTTCCCCCTAATTCAGAGGTGAAACTACTTAAACGGAAACGGGTCATGCTTGACTACCCGGCAAATTGATTTTGCGCACTAGTCTCTGTTTTTAGGATTACGGGTCGGAGCTACAGGCTGCAATACTTCATAGCTGCCACCGGCGGCTTGAATTTTATCGATGGCACCCTGTGAGAAGTGGTGAGCTTTGATATTGAGCGCCACTTTCAATTCGCCATTGCCGAGAATACGCAGTGAATCGGTGGGCTTACGCAGCACTTTATGCAACAAGAGCGATTCGGCTGTAACTTCAGAACCGGCAGGCAGGTTATTCAAACTGCCGACATTGACCACGACCCAATCACGGCCGGGAACTTGATCGAAATTGTGAATCTTGGGCAGTCTGCGGAAGAGGGGGGTCTGACCACCTTCAAAACCGAAACGCTTCGATTCACCGGAACGCTGACCTTGTCCATTGTGACCACGAGTAGAGGTTTTACCGTGGCCGGAGGCGCGCCCTCTGCCGACTCTCTTCTTGTTACGGCGTGAGCCTTCTTGAGGTCTCAGTTCGTCTAATTGCATTGTCTTCTCCTTTACCTTACGCCCCGGCAAATTCTAAAAATTGCACTGGAACTCGGTATCTTTTGTTCTTACTTATTTCTTGGTCTCGGCAGGAGCAACTGAAATCAGGTGACTGACTTTGTTGACCATGCCGCGGATGGTGGGGCTGTCTTGATGAACGACTTCGGAGCCGAACTTACGAAGACCGAGAGCGCGAACCACTTTTACTTGGTCCTGACGCTTGCCGACCAGTCCGCTTGTTAGTTTGATGCGTATAGCTGACATGACTAATTCCCTTATTAGGTTGACTTAGCTTGCTTAATTAAGCGAAGAGCTGGCGGATGCTGATGCCTCTCAGGCGTGCAGCTTCTTCAAAGGTGCGAAGACCCTTGAGACCGTCAATGGTGGCACGAGCCACGTTGAGCGGAGAGCGCGAACCGAGCGACTTGGAGAGCACGTCGCCGACACCGGCCAATTCCAGAATGGCGCGAGCAGCACCACCGGCGATGACACCAGTACCTTTAGCGGCGGGCTTGAGCAAGATGCGGGATGAACCGCGCTTGCCCACAATCTGGTGAGGAATTGTGCTGCCGACGAGCGGCACATTCACCAAAGATTTCTTAGCGTCTACGACGCCTTTCTGAATGGCGGAAATCACTTCAGCGGCTTTACCGACGCCGACACCAACCTGCCCTTTGCCATTGCCTACGGCAACAACAGCGCGGAAGGAAAGCTTCTTACCACCCTTGACCACTTTGGTGACACGGCGAACTTGAATGATTTTCTCTTCCCATTCAGATTCAGCACGTTCACGCTTGGTCTCATCGGACGAACGGCGATTGGACTCGCGACTGGAGGTGCGACGACCACGACGTACGCCATCGCCAGCTGCACCGGTAGCTTCCTCGAATCCGCCCACCTTATCTTCTTTATCCATCTAGGAGTAACCTCTTCCTCTTTTATCGAATACTAGAAATCGAGACCGGCTTCACGGGCAGCCTCAGCCACAGCGGCAACACGACCATGATAGATGTAACCACCGCGGTCAAATACCACCTGTTCAATACCTTTTTCTTTAGCGCGCTTAGCAATAAGCTCACCGACGGCCCGAGCAGACTCAACATTCCAGCTCTTAGGAGCATCTTTCTTGAGATCTACGTCGAGGGTGCTGGCCGCTACCAAGGTGGCGGCGGCACTATCGTCGATGATCTGAGCATAAATGTGCTTGTTGGAGCGATAGACACAAAGTCTCGGACGCTCGCTGCAACCTTCGACACGGCGACGAATACGTCTATGACGTGTGATTCTGCTGGCTTTTCTGTCTTGTTTATTGATCATTTCTTCTGGGTCCTTTGCCCTTTTATTTCTCCCAACGCTGGCCCTCTTTCAGTGCTACGCAGGGATACTTGAACTTGCCATTATCGGGGGCTTACTTCTTCTTACCAGCGGCTTTACCAGCTTTTCTGCGAATGTATTCGCCTTGGTACTTGACGCCTTTGCCTTTGTAGACTTCCGGCGGTCTCTTACCACGGATAAAGGAAGACATATCGCCGACAGCTTGTTTATCGGCACCGCTGACGGTGATGACGTTACCTTTACCAACTGCAATGGTTATGCCTTCGGGAGCATCGATTTCCACCGAGTGCGAGTAACCGAGCTGCATGACGAGCTTCTTGCCGTCCATGGAGGCACGATAACCCACGCCGACGATCTCGAGAGTCTTATCGAAACCAACCGAAACACCTTTGACCATGTTGGCCAACAGGGTACGGCTCAGTCCGTGCAGACTTCTGACCATGCGGTCCTCAGACTTGCGCAAGACGGTGATGCTGTCGCCTTCTTGCTTGAAGGCAATCTCCGGACGAAACTCTTTAGTGAGCTGACCTTTGGGTCCCTTGACAGAGACTTTGTTGTCGGCAAACTGCACGGTTACGCCGGCGGGCACTGTGATTGGTGCTTTACCTATACGAGACATTGCTTAACTCCTTACCACACTTCGGCGACAACTTCGCCGCCGAGGTTGCTCTTGCGAGCCTGACGGTCGGTCATCAGCCCCTGGCTGGTGCTGACGATGGCGATTCCGAGACCGCCGTATACTCTGGGCATTTTGTTGGCTTGTCTATAAACTCTCAGACCCGGTTTGCTTACGCGTTTGAGTCCTTGAATTACAACTTCGCCCTTGCCGCCGTACTTGAGAACAATGCGCATGCGCTGCTCGGGCGAACCCAGAGCTCTTGTCTCATACGACGAAATGAAGCCTTCTCTGCGGAGAAGCTCGGCGATCGCCACTTTTTGTTTAGATGCGGGCATCTCCACTGCCGAAGCTTGAACGCGGATGGCGTTTCTGATGCGTGTGAACATGTCCGAAATTGGATCTGTGACCGGCATTTGCTATCTCCTACCAGCTAGATTTGGTGAGTCCAGGGATTAAACCATCATGTGCCATCTTTCTCAGGCATAGACGGCAGAGTCCGAAATCGCGGTAATAACCGCGCGGACGACCGCAAATGCGACAGCGGTTGTGCAAGCGCACTTTAGGGTATTTGCCTTTGGCGGCTTCTACCTGGCGCTTGTGCTCCTTGTCAATCATGGATGTTTTAGCCACGTTGTGCTTTCCTCTCCTTGGACCTTTTTCCTAGTTTGTTTGTTGCTTACGACGAATTACTTTTTGAACGGCATACCCATTGCAGCTAGAAGCGCATGTGCTTCCTGGTCTGTAGGGGCGGTGGTGACGATGGAAATGTCCATTCCGCGCACCGCATCGATCTGCTCGTAGTTGATTTCCGGGAAGATGAGCTGTTCTTTGATACCCACCGAGAAATTGCCGCGACCGTCGAAAGACTTGGAAGAAAGTCCACGGAAGTCACGAATACGGGGCAGAGCCACGTGAATAAGTTTGGCCAAGAAGTCATACATGCGCTTGCCGCGCAGTGTGACCGAAGCACCAACCGGCTGACCTTTTCTCAGTTTGAAGGTAGCGATTGATTTGCGGGCGCGATTGACTACGGGTTTCTGACCGGCAATAGTTGCCAGTTCTTTCACTCCGCTGTCGATTGCCTTGGCATTGTTGGCCGCTTCACCAAGACCCATGTTGATCACGACTTTGACCACACGCGGCACTTGCATTTCGTTTTTGTATCCGAACTGCTTGGTCAGGTGTGCCCTGACTTGCTTTTCGTATTGTTCTTTGATGTCCAGCATTTCTCTTTTCCTGTTTTCTATGAAGACGGTCTTTGTCGTCTTCAAATCTATAGATTATTCAAGACCCAGGGTCTTGCGGGCTTCAGCTCTAACGGGCTTTTTCTTCTCGTTGGAGTAGAGCATCACTTTAGAGGCGAAGATTGGAGCTTCTTCCTTGATGATGCCGCCCTGTTGACCGCCATAAGCAGCCTTAGATTTCTGGTGACGGGTCTGAATGTTTACGCCCTCGACGACGATTTTGCCGGTTTTGGGGAATACTTTCAGAACCTTGCCGATTTTGCCTCTGTCACCTTCGAGCTTGGTGCCGTCTTTCTTGGTGCGGGTGCGAGCTCCCGAAATCACCATGACCAAGTCGCCACGCTTGACGTGGATGTGAGGGACGAGGTTAGTGGCAGCAGGCTTGACTAGAGCGCGCGAGACAACCACCTTGTTGCCCATCTTTACTTTGGTTTTGATGGCTGAATTGGTGAATCTTTTCGATTTACCATCAGTCGAATTGGCTGTCATAGTTAGAGCACCTCCGGAGCCAATGAAATTATCTTGGTGAAGTTCTTGTCGCGAAGTTCGCGAGCAATAGGTCCGAAAACGCGAGTACCTTTGGGGTTGCCGTCTTTCTGAACGATGACGGCGGCGTTGTCGTCAAATCTGATGGTGGAACCGTCAGGACGTTTGACATGGTTGGTCACACGCACTACGACGCAACGAACCACATCTGATTTCTTGACCGGCATATTAGGCAGAGCATCTTTCACGACACCGACTATGACATCGCCAACCGAGGCATATCTCTTGTTGGAACCGCCAAGTACGCGAATACACATGAGTTCGCGGGCGCCGGTGTTGTCTGCGCAGGTAAGTCTAGTCTGTGCTTGAATCATTGGCTGGACACCTCACTTGCAGCGTTGGAAATGGAGTGACCAGTGATTTCGATTACTTGCCACTTCTTGTCTTTTGAGACAGGAGGACATTCTTCGATACGCACCACATCGCCCATTTGACATTTGTTCTCGGGGTCGTGGGCTTTGAATTTGCGTGTCTCTACCATTTGCTTTTCATACTTACGGTGCGGAAAACGGTTCTCTACCGCTACCACAACGGTCTTATCCATTTTGTTGGATACAACCTTTCCGACTAATACCTTCCTTGGCATTTCTTCGACCCCTTAGCCTTTAACTCTTTACTGTCTATCTAAACTTGCTCTAGAAATTAGCCCTTAACGGCTTCTTTCTCGGTCATGATGGTGAGCATCTGCGCCAGCTCTTTCTTAGTTGTACGGATTCTGGCGGGATTCTCCAGCTTTCTCATCGCCAGTTGGAATCTCAGTTCCACCAGGCTCTTTCTAGCTTCGTCAATGCGACCGGTGAGCTCTTCTTTGGAAAGCTCTCTCAATTCCTTGACTTTCATTATTTGGCACCTCCGGCGTGTCTTTCGACAACACGACACTTGACCGGCAATTTCTGCGCGGCTAGTTCGAGGGCATGGTGAGCATCTTTTTGAGCCACACCAGACATTTCGAACATGACACGACCGGTCTTGACCACGGCTACCCAAAACTCAGGGTTACCTTTTCCGGAACCCATACGGGTTTCAGCCGGCTTTTTAGAGACCGACTTGTCCGGGAATACGCGGATCCACATTTTGCCGCCGCGTCTTACACTTCTCACCATGGCTTTACGAGCGGCTTCAATCTGACGGGAAGTGATCCAGGCGGGCTCCAGAACTTGTAGTCCGTAGTCGCCGAATTGCACCTCGACGCCTCTGGATTCAGCGCCACACATTCTGCCACGCTGATGCTTGCGATATTTGGTTCGCTTGGGCATTAGCATTGTTCTTAACCTGCCTTCCTGGATCTACGACCAGACTTGACGGGACCTCTCGCTTCGCGAGAGCCCTCTTGGGAACGCTCAGACTGAGACTTGATATTGGGCGGAGACCATTGGCCGGGCTCGAGTTCACCTCTGAATACCCAAACTTTGACTCCGATGATGCCCATGAGAGTGGTGGCTTCAGCGGTGGCATAGTCGATGTCGGCGCGCAGAGTCTGCAGCGGAATACGACCTTCTTTAGCCCACTCGGTTCTGGCGATTTCAGCACCGCCGAGACGGCCGGCCACCATGATCTTGACGCCGACAGCTCCGGCGCGCATGCAACGTTGCATAGCTTGCTTCATGGCGCGACGGAAAGCCACACGTTTCTCAAGTTGCTGCGCTATGGATTCAGCCACCAGCTTAGCTTCGAGATCGACGCGATTGACTTCAAGAATGCTTATTTTCACATCCAGACCAGGGCGGTTAATCATGCCGCGAATTTTGGCGCTCAAGGTTTCGATACCAGCGCCGCCCTTGCCTACTACTACACCGGGACGAGCAGTGAAGATTTCAATTTGAATCTGATCCGCTTTTCTAGAAATGTCTACTTTAGAGACACCGGCACCGGCGAGTTCCTTCTTAAGGAAGGTTCTGATTCTGTGGTCTTCCTCGATAAGCGGTGCGACGTCTTTCTTATTGACAAACCAATTAGAAGACCAGCCCCGGTGTATACCGACGCGGAAACCAACAGGATTTACTTTCTGACCCAACTTACTAGCTCCTCTAAATAAGATGCTTACCGGTTACTGACTAAATATCGGACAATTTGAGTGTGATGTGGCTGGAACGCTTGAGGATGGGATAAGCCCGTCCTCTGGCGCGAGGCTGGAAGCGCTCCATGGTCGGACCCTGGTCGCAGAAAGCCTCTACCACTTTGAATTTGTCCGCTTCCCCTTCGGAAACCGGATTCTGCTCGGAGTGTACGAGATTGGATACGGCCGAGTGCAGAAGCTTTTCGACCACGCGGGCGGCTTCGTAAGGCATAAATCTCAGCATCACACGAGCTTTGCCTACTTCCTTACCGCGAATCTCATTGACTACACGGCGCACCTTACGCGGTGACATGCGTATCCATTTTGCGCAAACTTTGCTTTCCATGAGACTTAACCCCTTTTGGCAGCTTTATCACCGCCGGCGTGACCCTTGAAATGTCTGGTGAGCGCGAACTCTCCGAGACGATGACCGATCATCTGTTCTGTAACATAGACAGGAACATGTTTGCGGCCGTTGTATACAGCGATGGTGTGACCAATCATTTCGGGCACTATCATCGATGCGCGCGACCAAGATTTGATGACGCGTTTGTCGCCCTTTTTGTTCATATCCTCAACTTTTTTGATGAGAGAGGGATGAACGAACGGTCCCTTTTTAAGCGATCGAGACACAGTATCCTCCTACTTGGTTCTGCGCTTGACGATGAAACGACTTGAAGTCTTATGCTTGCCGCGACGGGTCTTGTAACCCATTGCCGGTTTGCCCCACGGAGTCTGAGGCTTGCCGCCGATAGGAGACTTGCCTTCGCCACCACCGTGCGGGTGGTCGACAGCGTTCATAACAACGCCGCGGTTGGTCGGTTTGATACCCATCCAGCGCTTGCGACCGGCTTTGCCGAGACGCACGTTTTTAGCATCAGGGTTGCTGAGCTGACCGATGGTGGCCATACATTCCATGTGCACCATGCGCATCTCACCGGAGGGCAGACGCAGGGTGGCATACTTGCCTTCTTTGGCGAGAAGCTGAATCTGAGCGCCGGCAGAGCGACCAAGCTGACCACCTTTGCCGAGGGTCAGTTCAACGTTGTGAACCATAGTACCCAAGGGGATGGCACGCAGAGGAAGAGCATTGCCGTTCTTGATTTCAGCAGCCGGTCCGGACATAACTTTGTCGCCGACCTTAACGCCGAGAGGGGCAAGAATATAACGTTTTTCACCGTCTACATACTGCACCAGAGCGATGCGGCAGTTACGATTGGGATCGTACTCAACGGTTTTGATTTCGCCGGGTACATCGTGCTTATCGCGTTTGAAATCGATGACACGGTAGGCTTTTTTGTGACCGCCGCCTTTATGTCTGACGGTCAGGCGCCCCTGGTTGTTGCGACCACCGGTCGACTTGAGGGGGCGAAGCAGGCTTCTTTCGGGCTTGTCTGTCGTGATCTCCGAAAAATCGGCGAGCGACATATTGCGTCGTCCTGCTGAGGTTGGGTTCACTTTGCGGGTAGGCATTTTCTTTTCCTATGAGTTCTTTTGAAGAGCCTTCAATTTCCCTTAACTGTGGGAGCTCTCTCCTAAGCGGAGAACAACTCCAGCGGTTCACCAGATATGGTGACTATCGCTTTCTTGCTATCTTTCGGGGCGCGTCCATGACGCTTGCTTCTTCTGAAGCGGCCGCGTATAGCAGATGTATTTACCGAGACAATCTCGCTCTTGGACTTGGGATAAAGTTCTTTGAGGATTTGCTCGAGCGCCTGGGCGATTTCCACCTTGTTGGCGTTTTTGGCGACTTCGAAGGTGTACTGCCCTTTTTCCATCTGAGCAGCAGATTTCTCTGTGATCAGCGGACGAATGATGATTTCAGAATGTCTTTTATTCATCTCTTAAGCGTCCTTCTTAGTCTGGGCTGATTTTTTAGCAGGAGCTGCACCATCGGCCTTAGTTGCTTTTTTGGCCGGCTTTTCTTCGCCAGACTTGGCGGCTTTCTTGGGCGCTTCAGCTTTCTCCTTAGCCGGAGCTTTCTCAGCTTTCGCCTTCACAGCTTTCTCGGCAGGAGCTTTTTCCTTCACCGGAGCAGCAGCGCCTTCGCTCTTGCAAGACTTGAAGCGTGTGTTGATAACTTCAAGAGTGCGAACGTCGGTGAGCAACACTTCATGGTGAAGCAAATCTTTTACGTTGAGGTTGGAAGCACGGATTACTTTCACACCCTCGATATTGCGAGCAGCCAACTCGACTTTGGCGCAGGTCTCGCAAGCATAGTCGAGCACTACCAGTACTTTCTTCTCGCAAAGACCGAGGTCTTTGAGAATCTGACAGAACTGCTTTGTTTTGGCTTCTTTGAGACCATCGAAATTCTCGACGATTACGAGATTCTCGGCGCGAGCGGCAAGAGCTGATTTGAGTGCCAGCACTCTCATCTTCTTGGGCATCGAAATGGAATAATCGCGGGGCTTGGGACCGAAAGTCACACCGCCGCCGGCCCAGAGAGGCGAACGGATGGAACCAGCGCGGGCGCGACCGGTACCTTTTTGACGCCAAGGCTTGCGTCCACCACCGGAAACTTCGGAACGAGTTTTGGTGGAGGCATTGCCTCTTCTAGCATTGGCGAGCTGTCTGACCAGAGCACTGTGCATAACGCCCTGATTAGGCTCGATGGCGAAGACTTCATCAGCGAGATTTACTTCGCTGAGCTTCTTACCTTTGAGATCTACTACTTGCGCGGATGTCATTTTTCTTCTCTCTTACTGATTTAGTTCCACTTGGTTTTGGAAGGAGTGACAACAACAAGACCCCCATCACAGCCAGGGATGGATCCCTTGACCAAAAGGAGGCCCTTTTCGGTGTCTACTTTTACAACTTTGATGCGGCGAGCACAGGTATTGTCGTCGCCCATATGACCCGGCATGTGCAATCCACGGAAAACACGACCGGGAGTGGTGCCGGCGCCGATTGAACCCATAGAGCGGTGGAATTTAGAACCATGGCTCATCGGTCCGCGGCCGGCGTTATAACGTTTGATAGTGCCCTGGAAGCCTTTACCAATGGAACGTCCACGAACATCCACACGCATTCCAGCTGAGAGAATCTCTTCTACTTTTAGAGCTTCGCCGACATTGTAAGCACAAGCATCGTTGCACTTCAGTCTGAACTCTTTGAGAGGCTGCATGGGAGCCAATTCTTTCTTTTTGAAGCCGCCCAGCTCAGGTTTATTGAGCTTCTTCTCGGCAACTTTGAAGCCGCCCACTTGGACAGCCTGGTAGCCATGCTTATCTTTAGTCTTCACTTCGGTGACGATATTGTCGCCCAGCTTGACCACGGTGACGGGAACAGCCAGGCCGTTCTCATCGAACACCTGAGTCATTCCAACTTTTTTGCCCATTACGCCTAATGTCATCGTCTGTTCCTTTTAAATCTCTATGCTTTGCGCTTTTCGTGCTCTCTTCTGGAGCTATACAAAAAGCATTACTGCCTAAGAGTTTTACTTCTTTAGAGTTTTACTTCTATATCCACACCAGCCGGGAGATCGAGACGCATAAGAGCGTCGGCGGTGGTGGGAGTGGGATCGTTTATATCGATCAATCTCTTGTGCACTCTGATTTCGAAGTGCTCACGAGACTTTTTGTCTACGTGGGGTGAACGCAATACGCAATAGACGCGCTTTTTGGTCGGCAGTGGCACGGGTCCGCTGACGGTAGCCCCGGTGCGCTTGGCTGTATCGACAATCTGATCAGAAGACTTATCGAGCAGCCTGTGGTCGTAAGACTTCAAACGGATTCTGATACGCTGCACTTTTGCTGTACCTTGTGCACCTTCGGTCTTTTGGTTTTTGGCACGTGCCATTTCGTCTGTCACTCCCTGGTTCTTACTAGAACTTCCTAGAACATATCTTTTGCTCGTCTTTTGAATATCGCGAGACAGGGCGCAAGATTCCGCACAACTGAAACTCATCCAGAACCTCTCGCTTCAAGTCCGAACATTAAGCTCGTCTTATAATCGAGGGCGGCACGGGATGACCGTTCCAGCGAACGAACCACACATTGTACATATAAGACATAGTCGCTCAGAGTAAATTTATCTCACCTTTTGATGTCAAGCACCCTTTGCTTATCTTCGACCTTGATTGGTACAGTCAAAAGCCTTACCAATATAGGCTTTCGGCGCTCGCAATCAGAACCGAAAAGCCCGATGAGAAAAAAACGTCAACTTTAACAACTGCAACACAAGAGCCAGCTTGAGTTTCAGCCAAGTGGACAGACGCAGCGAACTCAACAAAGCCTTAATAATTGTCATTTTTCGACTTTATATATGTATACAGCTGAAGAGCAAGAAAATTACAACTAAAATATAGACTGCTCTCACTAAGCTCTTACTAAGTAGATCAAGAATTGAACAAGCCGATTCTCATTACAATCATAACCATGTCCTTGATAGTCGTTCTCGCTCTGCTGGCTTCGGTAGTCTACCTAACCAGTGAAAGTCAAAGACAAGGAGGTAGCGACCATAGCTCAATTAGCCATAAATTGGAAAGCCGGAGCAAACCAGCTCAAGTTTATGAGTTTATGGAAGAGTCCGCTCTAGACGCAGTGGAAGACAAAGAGTATGACGCCGCAGTCGGTATCTTGTCAGCAATGCGCCCCTTGGCCAGAGGCTTTGCTGACAAGAAAAGGTATCTCGAATGCACAGAGAAACTAGCCGACCTCTATCTTGACAAAACCGAGAGCTATCTAAGAGCAAGTGAACTCTTCAATGAACTCTTGCGGGAAAAAAAAGAGAGCGGCAGTCCCAGTGAACTAGCTTCACTTAAACTTCGGCTTGGTAAAGCAGCAATAGGAAACGGTTCTTACCAAGAAGCAAAAAAAATACTGCAGGAGACCCTTGGCAAAATCACCGCCACTGGTGACAAGAAATTAGAAGCGGAATGCAACTACAGCATCGCCGACGCCATAATGTATCTACACGACTGGCAAGCAGCAATGCCTTATGCGGAGAAGGCTCTGGACATTCTTTTGAAGAACCCTCAATTAGGCGATAAGTTGGAGCTGGCTAAATACTATCAAGAGCTAGGCCTGTGCAAATTTCAAATAGGAAGACTGGTTGAAGCGGCCGACCTTCTAGAAAAGTCTGTCGCACTCTCAAAAGAGGGAGGCAGGACCGAAGCAGATTTGGTTGCCGACCTGCGCGATCTGGCATGGCTTTATCTCAGTATGGGCGATAAAGAAAAATCCAAAAGCTATCTTGAGAAAGTAGCTGAGCTGGAGAGTTCCGAAAGTTCAGAAAGCACACCGGAAGCTTACATCTTGCGAAGATTCTAAATAAAGAAAAGAGAGGTCGGATTGCTCCGACCTCTCTCTTTTTAACTCTGTTCGCAATTAGGCGATGATGCTGGCTACAACACCGGCGCCTACGGTACGTCCGCCTTCGCGGATGGCGAATCTCATACCTTCTTCAACGGCTACGGGCTGAATCAATTCAACGTCCATAGCAACGTTGTCACCAGGCATAACCATCTCAACGCCGGCAGGCAGAGTGATGGAACCGGTCACGTCGGTTGTACGGATGTAGAACTGCGGTCTGTAACCAGGGAAGAACGGGGTGTGACGTCCGCCTTCTTCTTTCGAGAGAACGTAGACTTCAGCCTTGAACTTGGTGTGGGGCTTGATGGAACCAGGCTTGGCGAGCACTTGACCGCGCTCGATCATGGTTTTGTCTACGCCGCGCAGAAGGATACCGACGTTATCACCGGCGATACCGGAGTCGAGGGTCTTCTGATACATTTCAACACCGGTAACGGTGGTTTTGCGAGTTTCTTGCAGACCGACGATTTCAACTTCGTCGCCGACTTTAACTTGTCCGCGCTCGATACGACCAGTGGCAACGGTGCCACGACCGGTGATGGAGAACACGTCTTCAACAGCGAGCAAGAACGGTTTGTCGATTTCGCGCTCGGGGGTAGGGATGTAAGCGTCGATAGCTTTCATAAGCTCGAGTACGGCTTCTTCAGCTTTAGCATCGCCTTCCAAGCACTTCAAGGCAGAACCGCGAATGAAGGGGATTTTGTCGCCGGGGAAGTTGTACTTGTCGAGCAATTCGCGAGCTTCCATTTCGACGAGGTCGAGAAGCTCAGGATCGTCAACCATGTCGCACTTATTGAGGAATACGACGATGTGGGGTACGCCTACCTGACGGGCGAGCAGGATGTGCTCACGGGTCTGGGGCATAGGACCGTCGGAGGCGGAAATAACCAAAATGGCTCCGTCCATCTGAGCGGCACCGGTGATCATGTTTTTGATGTAGTCAGCGTGACCAGGACAGTCTACGTGGCTATAGTGACGATTGTCGGTTTCGTATTCAACGTGAGCGGTGTTGATGGTGATACCACGTGCTTTCTCTTCGGGAGCAGCGTCGATCTCATCGTACTTTTTAGCTTTCGCTTGACCTTTCTTAGCGAGGGTCATTGTGATAGCGGCTGTGAGCGATGTTTTGCCATGATCAACGTGGCCGATCGTTCCAACGTTCACGTTTGGCTTGTTGCGTTCAAACTTTTGACGGGCCATCCTCTTCTACTCTCCTTAATTAACGCGGTAATGGCATTTCTTGAATTAGATCAAGACCCTAAAAAAAATGGAGCCCATGACGAGATTTGAACTCGTGACCTCCCCCTTACCAAGGGGGTGCACTACCACTGTGCTACATGGGCGCGCATCTATTATGTATGGACTCTTCCGGAGTCCTTAGATTCTCCAGTTTTTCTTATGGATCTAGATTGCTTGCATCCGGCTAAGATGCAAAATTTGCTCTTTCAAGCAAAAAGTTTGGGCGGAGCTGGATTCGAACCAGCGTAGGCTTGCGCCAACGAGTTTACAGCCCGTCTCCTTTAGCCACTCGGACATCCGCCCATAAGCCGGTGATGGGATTCGAACCCGCAACCTACGGTTTACAAAACCGTTGCTCTACCGTTGAGCTACACCGGCAAGCGCGCAAGGTCACCCATGCACGAGACAAGAATCAGATTCTACATAACTGAATTTCATCGTGTCAAACAGAAGCCCGTGAACGCGGCTGTCTCGCTACAGGAACTTAATATAATTTTTGTAACGAAGATTGCTTTACAACCCGGTCTACAAACAAGAGTTCTCAGGAATTTTGCCGGACAATCTCGTAGAAAACCACACCAGCAGCCACAGAAGCATTCAATGATTGAACACTGCCCTGCATAGGGATTTTCAAGAGCATATCGCAGTGCTCTGCCACCAACCGACTTATGCCGTCAGACTCTGAACCAATCACAAGAGCCAAAGGTCGCTTGAGATCACTCTTATAAAGCGACTCGCCCTCAAGGCTGGTACCAGCGACCCAGAAACCCCTGTCTTTTAGCTTTTCAAGCGTAGAAACGATATTGGTCACCCTCACCACGGTCATATTGGCCAGGGCACCAGCACTGACTTTTGCCACTGTAGCAGTCAAACCGGCAGATCTTCTCTGAGGCAAAAGAATCGCTTTCACACCGGCAGCATCGGCGCTGCGAATAATGGCTCCGATATTATGCGGATCCTCGATACCATCAAGGATAGCGATAACGTAGCCGTCCATAGACCGACCAGCTTCCTCGCTTTCTTTCTTAGCAGCGTCAAGCCTGTCTAAGAAATCAGGCAGTTCTACAAACTCACTCGCCGCCAGTTGAGCGACCACCCCCTGGTGGCGATCACGATCGCCGATGAGAGTCGACAACTTGACCTTATCGCAAACCACAGTGGGAATGCCGTTCTCTTTAGCCAAAGCGTTGATTTTGTCGATTCTCTTGTCGGCATCTATATCTTTAGCGATAAAGATCTTATTGACCGGAGCCTCACCTCTCTCAAGAAAAGCGACTACAGAATTTCTGCCATAGATGAACTCGGCATCAACCTGAGCCTGGGTCTCAGCATCAAATGAGGGTAGCTCGGTAACTGAATGACTGCCGTATCTACCGACCCTTGTTCTTTCAGGCGGAGCCTCTTCATCAAGGTTAGCCAGATCGGCGGCTGCACTTCCTGGACCGTCAAAGCGCCGGGGTCTTCGATCATCAAAATCTCTCGGTCTTCTATCTCTCGGTCTGTCGCCCGAATCTTCAGAAGGTCTCCGCGGTCTATCGCCCGAATCTTCATAAGGTCTCCGCGGTCTATCGCCCGCTTCGCCATAAGTCCGACGCGGCTTATCTCCAGAGTCTTCAAAACGTTTACGCGGTCTGTCGCCCGAATCTTCATAAGGTCTCCGCGGTCTATCGCCCGCTTCGCCATAAGTCCGACGCGGCTTGTCTCCGGAGTCTTCAAAACGTTTACGCGGTCTGTCGCCCGAATCTTCATAAGGTCTCCGCGGTCTATCGCCCGAATCTTCATAAGGTCTCCGCGGTCTATCGCCCGCTTCGCCATAAGTCCGACGC
>JAIETF010000035.1 GCA_019745415.1 Candidatus Obscuribacterales bacterium
TCATTCCGCTTATAGACGTGTAATTGGGCTGGGCAATAACAACCCCAACCTAAAAAGAGTTGGTTATTGCCCTCATTCCGCTTATAGACGTGTAATTGGGCTGGGCAATAACAACCCCAACCTAAAAAGAGTTGGTTATTGCCCTCATTTCTTTTAAGAGATTCGAAGGGCTACTCATTCTTCAATACCGTTTAGATGGCATAGCCTGTAAGGTGGTAAGATTCAAAGTCGCCGTAATTTCCAAAAGCAAAGAAAATGTCCAAACTTTTCAAGAACAGCAAACAAGCAATAATCTGGCTCATGATCTTTATCTTCTTGGGCTCATTGATTCCAGCCACCTGGGTCTTGTTTCAATAAGAAATGGCGCAAAGTTTGTTTCAAGCCAATTCTCTAAACAAGCCGCCCCTGGCCGAGCGTATGAGACCGCGTAGCCTGGATGAGTATTTCGGGCAGGAAAGACTCTTAGAGGAAGGCGGAGTCCTGCAGACCATGCTGGCTCAAGGTTCCATAAGTTCTTTCATACTTTGGGGACCGCCCGGGGTAGGCAAAACCACGCTTGCTCGCATTATTGCGACGAAGACTGACAGCAAATGGGTTTCGTTTTCCGCGGTCACTTCCGGGATTAAGGAAATCAAGGCGGTTATGGCTGAAGCAGAAGCCTTCATGAATCTGGAAAGCCGACGCACCATTCTTTTTGTAGATGAGATTCACCGCTTTAACAAGGCTCAGCAAGACGCTTTCTTGCCCTATGTAGAAAACGGCACGATTGTATTGGTCGGTGCTACTACTGAGAATCCTTCCTTCGAAATAAACTCAGCTCTTTTGTCGAGGCTGAAGGTCTTCGTTATGGAAGAGCTTTCGCTTGAAGCACTACTCAGAATCATGAGATCGGCTCTGGCGCTACCTGAAAGAGGCATTGGTGAATTTAAGCTGAAAGCATCGGATGATGTGCTCAAGCTGATCGCTTCATATGCCTCTGGTGATGCTCGCACTGCTTTAAATTCGCTTGAGTTGGCCGCTAAGCTTGCCAGCAAAAGAGGTAAAGATGAAATCAGCGAAGCCGAAATCAAGTCGGCTGTGCAGCAAGCTATTCTCAAATATGATAAAGACGGTGAGAATCACTATAATCTCATTTCTGCTCTGCATAAATCTATTCGCAATTCTGATGCGCAGGCTAGTTTGTACTGGCTGGCTCGCATGTTGGAAGCCGGAGAGGAACCTCTATTTGTTGCTCGGCGCCTAGTGCGCTTCGCTTCGGAAGACATAGGGTTGGCTGCACCGCAGGCGCTTACTCAGGCTGTCGCGGCCATGCAGGCCGTAGAGTTTATTGGTATGCCGGAGGGTAAGTTGGCTCTTGCCCAGGCTGTTGTCTATATGGCTCTGGCTCCCAAGTCTAATGCTGTCTATACTGCATACAAGGCGGCGGCCCAGGATGCACTAAATATGATGCAGCATCCTGTGCCTTTGCACTTGAGGAACGCCCCCACCAAGTTGATGGACGAAGTCGGCTACGGTAAAGGCTATAAGTATGCCCACGATTTTGAAGAAGGCCGGGCTGATATGGAATGTTTGCCGACGGAACTCAAGGGTCGCAAGTATTATGTGCCGAAGCCGCGAGGTTTTGAAGGAAAGATTGCTAAAGCACTAAAGGAAATTTAGGATATCTAGGATATTTAAAAGGAGGTTTGCCGAGCAAACCTCCTTTTAAACTTTATGACCATTGACGATGACTTAATTTGGATGGATTAGGTCTTATTTCGTCTTAGGTAGAAAAAAGTGCCACCATTTGCGAGCCTTTAGTGAGGTTACTTCGGCTCTTGTTTCTCTAAGAATCTCAGAGAGTCTTGTGTTTTCGTTCTCAACCGTCTCAAGTATGTCTTCTAGATAATCTCTTTCAACCTTGAGTTTGGCTAGAGCGTCCATGAGATAGCGTCTTTCTTTGACGGCTGCTTCTTTCTCGTATTCAACAGCCTTCAAAACCTTGACTTGGGCTTCAAGGTGAGGAATCTTTTGTACGGCCCAGAACTGACTGACCATTACTTGCTTAATGGTTGAATTTTCTTCCGTCAATTCCTGAAGCTTTGTGAGGAGAGCAATAACTCGTCTTTGCAAGTAGGCAACTTCGTCCTGACTTTTCGAGACTATCTTTTGCTCCTTATAGTCTTCAATGATCTCGAGTACTTGCTTGCGCATGCGATTGTCGCGCGCTTGCCTTACTCTTTTGTCTTCCTCACCATCTGATACCGTCTCTGATGCCCATTTAAAGACATGGTCAAGACCTTCAAGGTCGACTACTTCTTTGTGCTGAGCCGGACTCTGGCTGGTAAAGAAATCCTGGGTTTCCGCAGTATTTGATCTTTGAGTGCTCACAGGCGCCCCCTTTCTTGCACCTATAATACCGACAAAGACCGAATTTGTAAAAGAAAATTTGCCATTGCCAATGGTGCCTATATTAACAACCACTTGCCAGCACCGTAAGTGGTGTATTTTGCATATTTTGCGGCGATACTGCCTGTGGTGACAACGCTTTTTTATCTATTTTATGAGACGCTGAAGGGTGATTTGTTAAGCAGTTAAGATTAATTCGTATGGTATCGCCCCTGGTAGCTGTCTTCTGAAAACCTTTTCTTGGCAAGTGTTCTTTTCGGCAAGGAGAGCCTGGCAAGCTTGTCCAAACCATTTATGTAATGACTTGTGCGGCACTGGAACCTAAGTAAATATGTTTAATATATACGCACAACTCGGCGGGCTTTCAAAAGCCGGACTTCCAGCCGAAGGGACTCCTTATATATGAATCTTTCGCCAGAGTGGGAAAAACCGGGGGGTACTACGTAGGTACACCCAAGACAACGGCGCCCCCAACCCTTACTGTATTGTCACGTCTATGTGTAAGGACGCAAGTACAGAGATAGGTAAAGGCAGTGCTTAGATTGAGTGAGAGATTGATTGCAAACGAAGGGTCGGCTGATTTAAGCCGCTGTTTCAGTCTGTCCCGGTTGGTCTGCGCCGGTCTTTTCGCTTTTGTATTGCTGGGCTTGCCTGTTTCGGCCCTGGCTTATGGTGAATCTGATGTTTTGACGACACTGAAGTCGCCTCTCATCCCGACTGCACCTAATGCTCCTTCTTATGGCTATGTAGGTGAGGGTCAGCCTCCGCCCATCGGAGACGGCTTTTGTCCCCCGCCTGTCACACCGGGACACTTTGGTGCCCCGTGCCCGCCGCCCAGTGCTCTGTTTGTGCCTCCTGTAATGGGTGGAGACAAGGGCACTGTCAACGCTTATGCTGCTCCCTATCTAACACCGCCGCCTTCCGGCGACTGGGACCCGGGGATGATCCATGAGAATAACGGTGGTGCCTATCCTCCCGCCACTTGGACCACTATCAATCCAGGCGGCGGAATATCGGGCAGTGCTCCTATATGTAGATGGGACTCGCAGAAAACCCAAGACCACGGTCGAAACATAAACGGAAATAAGAGCTACGTTTTTGACTTCGGAGAAAGCCCTGCCTGCAAGCCTGATGTGCAGATAATGCCGCAGATTTCGCAAGATGGTCCCAGAGCAAGAACCAACGGAGGCATGAACGGCGCCACGCGCTGCCCCAACCTCCCCAATGCCCAAGCTACAGCAATTAGATACGGTAATCGAATACCTTCAGCAACCGGCCAGAAAGCCAAATTCACAATAGCCCCATATTGAGAATCAAATTTTGCAACCCGCTAGAAAGCCTCCAGGAGAAACCAAATGTTAAAGCTCAAGACTGTTTCACTAACCCTAGCCATCACACTTGGCTCGGCTTTCGGCACAGCGGCGCAGGCCGCGTCGCCCGGTCCCTGGCCCGGCAGTCCGCCCCAGGGTACACCTGCTCCAGGCGCGCCGGTGTCTACATTGAGAACACCGCTTATTCCTGGTCAGCAAACTGGTGCACCGTTCATTCCGGCAATTGAAGGACAGCCCCCGGCTATTGGTGATGGTCCTACTCCCGTACCGGTGACGCCGGGTATGGGTGGTCCGCCTACATTGCTTCCTTGGGTGCCTTCCATACCGACCACTCAGATAGACAATAACTTCTCCGGTATTCCACTGCCCGTCAGTCCGGCTGTAGTCTCGCCGCCCGGCGTACTTGGACCTTCATTGAGCGGCATCGTCCCGGCTCCGCCCTCGACTCCTGGAGCTGACCCTGGTTCTCTCACTGCCCCCATGGGCAGTTTCAACCCGGCTCAGCAGGTGAATATTCGTCCCACCGGCGGTATTGCCGGTACTGGCGGCTATTACACTTCCATCCCCACGGTTCGTCGTGGTGGGCAAGAGACGCGTCAGTATGACCTCAGAGGACGCAACTCTGCCATAGGTATGGGTCCCGATGATGGTTCTCAAGATAATATCGAAAGACTTGGACCCTGGGCTGGTTGGGGTACAGTCACTGGTGTGCCCACTGGTAATGGTTTGAGGCACAGCGCCCTAGACCTCGGCGGTGGTATGCGCTTCCAGGCTGGCGGACAGACAATATCCACCGGTTCGACAATCCAAGATTATGGTTTGTCCAGCACGAGAAACAATCCGATTGCTTCTCTTAACGCCAATCAATCATATGAATTTGGACAGGGCAGAAGACGTCTACCTATATACAGCCACAGAACTACTGATTTCGGTCTACCTCTAACAATGCCGTCTCCTGCCAACTCTAATCCGCAGAAGACAGGTCAAAAGCTCTTGCCGTCTGCTGTGATTACAAACTTCTAAGTCGTCAAGAATCGATAGTTCTGGAATGAGGGGGAATATTCCCATACCCGTGGGAAATCCCCCGATTTCTATTTCAGGGGTGGTTTCGTACTATGTCTTCACGAACGGAACACACCGCACGAAACAAAGACAAACGGTATTCACAAATGATAAGCAAAGACAAAACTCAATCTAATAAAGCCAAGCTGGCAATGAGCTTTGTAATCGCTTCCCTGCTCACTGTTCAAGTAAGCCCTGTGTTTGCCCAGTACGCGATGAGTGCAGCTGATGATTCTATGCTTCCTCCGGAAGTAGTACCGCTGGATCCCAATGTTGCTCAGAAGTTGGCTCAGACTCAAGCTCAAGCCCGCGACATGGCAGACCTGAATGTAGCTGGTACTCCTCAGAATAATCAGTCAATGAGTTCCGCCAGTCAGACCCGCCAGAACATGATGGATTCCTTGATGAATCAAGGTAGTTTCCAAAATGATTTCGGCGCTCCCAGTCAGGCCGATGCCCCGGGAATGGTTTCTCAGGGAAATGCCGGAACCAGCGACTGGATTATGCCCGGACAGCAAGGTGGAGCCTCTTCCATGACCGCTTACGGAAATGTCCAGCAGACCCAAACTCTCTCCGCTCCTGCTCCCAATCCACCGGTGAGACGTGATATCGGAAGAGCCGGACTCTCAACAGCAATCAGTGCTCTTGCGGGATTCGGAGCCGGCGCCGTCCTCGGCAGCACCCTAAGAAGACCGAACACAATGATGGGTGTGGGCATGACCAGTCTGATGATGACAGGTATAGGCAGAGGCTTATTTCGCAGATAGTCAAAGTATTCCAAAGTCTTCACTCCCTCGATAATTCGGAGACAACAAATGAAAATCAATGGTTTTCTTCTAGCTCTAACAACTTTGACAGTGGCAGCGGCATCTGCTCCGGCTTTCGCCCAGGAGCGCCCGGCTCCCAACCCCAGAGGTATGAGATTCGATTTTGGTGTCAATACTTACAGAATCGATCCATCTGCTCCTCCTAGAAGATCCGTATACAACGGACCTATCGGCACCGTCGGTAAAGGCGTGAGCGCCAAGAACGGCAGCTTCCTCGGCGTCGATCCCTCAGTTTTGAAACAGCGGCCTGCCGCTCCCCAGCCCATGGTGGCTACCAATCTGATTCCTCAGATTCTTCCTCAGCAAACCACTGCGTTTAACCCCGCATTCGGTAAGCCCATGCAGCCTATGACTGCATCTCCCTCTGCAATGACTGCCCCGCAATTGCCAGCGGCCAAGTCTACGAGCCAACCACAGCGGTCATCCGAAAATGTGGCCGGTCGTTTGAGAACTCCTGTCAAACCGCACTACATTGCTCGTAATGCGAATGCCGGAAGACTCAACAAACCTGCAATCAACAGTTACGGCAGTGGCTTCCAACCTGGATCCATCGTGCCGACAGGCGGGTCCTCAGGCGCTGGAACCTCGACTTCTACATCAGTTAGCGGTGTAATCGTCGGAAGATAAGGCGCGCTGGCAATAATCAAAAAAGAAAAACAAAAACACCAACCTTTCTCTAAATCACCCAACCTAGGAGGTCCTCCATGACTAAACTCTCATCCCTCGCCAAAAAAATCGCCGCTACTCACTCTTTCAAAGTCGCGACTCGGGTGGGATTCCTTCTGGCTCCCCAACTCGTGCTCATGGCTCTCGGTGTATTCGACCAGGCTGCTCACGCACAAGGTTTGGTCGGTCAAGGGGTTGACCCGCGTTATGGTCAATCGAACGAAGTAGGTATGTTGGCAGACTACGGTTATGACACCGCCAGAGATATCTCCCGTGTTGTCACCGCTCTGTCCACTGTTCCCTCCTCTCTCGCCGGCATGAAGATTGCCTTCGGTCAGCGTGACGGTGGTGAAGCTGCGATGAACGTAGCCAAAGGTCTCGGTATCGGATTCGGCGGACCTACCGCTGTTCACCTTATCGGTACTTTCGCTATCAACAACTACGGTGGTCTCGGCGGCGGTCTCTAATCGCCTCGATGCCAAAAGGCAGGTAAACTTGAAAGACCGCCCGAAAGGGCGGTCTTTCGAACATAGACAAATTAGACCGCCCGAAAGGGCAGATTTTTTATAGATTTTTCGAACATAGACAAATTAGACCGCCCGAAAGGGCAGATTTTTTATAGATTTTTCGAACATAGACAAATTTGACCGCCCGAAAGGGCGCACTTTATTTATAGATTTTTTCTGCGGAAGATTAAAATCCGCCAGATTTCCCGTCTAGATGGGAATAACCACACTGACAGATATTAATTTAGGACCTAAAGTGTTTCCACAAGACACCCCGAAAAGTCGGTCTTGAGCCTTGCTTTTCTTGCAAAGAAGAAGAATGAAAGTGGAAAACGGCATCAACGGCAAAAAGACATCACTAATAATGGCAAGGCGCCTCACGGCAGTTGTGGCGTCATTTATGCTCTTTTTGATTCTTACCTGCGGAGCTGCCACAGCACAAACCTTCACTCCTGATGGTCAGGGTATGACCGGTAATGATGGCAGACCCTTAGGTCAAGACGCCAATGATACCGATCCGACGGCTCGCTACATTTATGATGCACCAGGGCAGACTACCCTCGTCACCGAGCAAGCAGAGCAGAATACCGATGCAGTAGCTCAAAACGTAGAGGCAAAGCTTTGGCCTGCGTTTGGTTCTTACAATGAAACTTACGAAGGACTTGCTGCTTTCTGGGGCGACGATATAGTCTCCAACTTCTTTGCCAATATCGGTCAGGTCATCGGTAAATGGCTCAGTGAATTTATCAACGGCTGGATTGCAGATGCTGTGCAGTTTCTCACAGGCTTCCTGCGCATATTTGTTTTGAACCCTAATATCGCCACCAATGGTCTTGCCGCATCAGGCGGAGCCTCTGACGATATATCTCCTTACATCAGACAAGGTGCCGACGTAATGTATGGCATCGCAGTCGACCTCCTGCTCTTGCTCTTTATTCTCTGCATCTGGAAATATTGGGCTGAGGCTGCCTGGAGAGGCGGCGGCAACCTTATGGGTGCTGTTGGTCGTCTGATTTTCACCGCTGGTTTGATGCTTGCTTGGCCGACCATCTATGCATTTGAAATACAAATTTCAAATGAGATGATCCGGGCTATCTATTTTAACTCTGCCGACCAAGTAGCTATGCTCGATGCTGCCATGGCCGCCGCTGTCAAAGCCGGTCTTGTGGCTGGTGCCGGACTGCTTGCCAATGCTACTGCACCGGTAGCCGGTCAGGTCTTCGGCGGTCTCCTCGGCGGCGGTCCCGGTGGTCTCATTTTGGGTACTGTCGGTAGTTTGGTTGCCTTTGTCGGACTGATTCTCTATTTGGTAATCGGCGGCATTCTAATCGCTCAGCTCATTTATATTCTCATCCTCAAAGCAATTCAGACTGCTTTGCTCTGTGCGCAGTACATGTTCGCACCAATCTTTCTGGTCTTTTTCGCCACTCCCGATACCGAAAGTGTCACTGCTGGTTTTGTGCGCTCTTTTGTGGAAGTCAGTCTCTGGACTTTTGTCTGGGTAGGTTTGCTCAAGATAATGGTGGTTGTCGTTCTCTCCGACTTCAACCCGTGGGGCAAGATCATCATGGCTATCGGTGTCCTGCAAATAATGATCCAGGTGCCGACTTTCTTGGCTAGGGCTCAGATTTCCCCAATGTCCGACTTTATTTCAGCCGGTCTGATCACTGGTGGTTTGCTTTCTGCCGGTAAAGCTCTGGGCAATACAATGGGCAACCGTGCCATGCACCTTGCCAATGCTGTCGGCAACTTCAATTATGCCGGTGCCAAAGGCATGCCTAAGTCGCAGAATGTCGATCTCAATGTACCTCAGGGTGTGAACAATCAAGGTTTGCTCGACGCTAAGCGTCAAGCTGAACGTAATGGTACAGTCGGACCTGACAAAGGTGCTAAAGGTCCAGATGGACAGCAGCTTAACCCGATGGGACCAAACGGACCCAAGAAGCCCGGCGAGAACGATCCAAATAAGAAGGTAGATCCCAACGCTCCGGTACCGCCTGGTAAGAATATCAATCCAGCCACGGGCAAGGCCGATGGTGTGCCTGGCACAGGGCTCAATGCTGCCGGCAAGAATGGACAAGATCCTAGCCTGGCTGCCAATGCTGCTGGTGCTGCCGGCAAGGGATTGGCTACAGCTGCTACAGCTGCCGGTCTCGGTGCTGCTATGGCTGCCGCCCAGGCTCCTGGTTTGACCACTGGTCCTGGTCAGAATGGTCAACAAGATCCAGATGCGGCTCGCCGTGGCGATATGACCGCCCAGCAAGCGGCCGATGCCCTTAAGGCTCTCAAAGACGGTACTGCCACTGGTGCAGCTGCCAAAGGTGCGGTCGCTCCCGACGCTAAAGATTTGAAGTCGGCGACTGCTGCTCCTGGTGCTAAAGATGCCAATGCTGCAGCTGAAGGTAAAGTGCCGGGTGTCGATGCCAAGCTGCAAGATAAAAAGGGTGTAGATGGTAAGGCGAATGCTGCCAGTACAGCAGCCGCTCTTGCTGGTGCTGCTAAAGATTTGAAACCCGGCGATATCGCTGGAGCCATGGGCAAAGATGGTCAGCCCAAGCCAGGTGCAACACCAGGTAAGAGTGAGATGGACGTCGATGTCGAGCGTGACGGCGCCGGTAATGCCACCGCTGCCGGTGCAGCGGCAGCCCTCAACAGTCTCAAGGGGGCTAATGACGGCACTGGCAAAGGCACAGCCGAGGTCAAAGGACCGGATGGCACGGCCAAAGGCTCGTTGAAGGTGCCCGGCACTAATGATCCGGCTAACCCGCAGGTTAGCACAGATGTGAAGGGTAATTTGGTGAGCAAGCCAGGCGCGGCGCCCACGTCTAAGACTGTTGTGCCTCCGCAAGGTTCGGCTGCTCTGGGAGACGCCACCAAGTCGATAAACAGAGGCACCGCTGACCCGACCACAGTAGCCGTCAATACCGATGTTGCTCCGGAAGGCGACCCCGGTGCTCCGCTGCAGCAAGGTAAGGGTGTATTGCCTACTGCACCAGGCGCCAAAATTGATACCACAACTGCTGAAGGTAAGCTCAATGCTGCTGATTTAGCCGCGGCGGCTGCCGGCGGTGCAGTCAGTGCAGCCGGTCGTCTGGCCCAGAACGGTCAGGTGCAAGTGCAAGGTCCTCAGGGTAAACCTCAAGGTGGAGCAAGTCAGACTGTAAGCGCTAACTTGGCTACGCAGCAGCCGACTGGTGCCGCCATCGGTGGCATTCCAGCAGTGCCGCCCAGTGTTAACGCTGCTCTCGAACAGCCGCAACAAGACTTTGACCCTACCACTCAACGCCAAGATGTGTCAGCGACTGTCAACCGACCCGGCGCTGTTGGTCCCCAAGCTCAAACTTCGGTTAATCCTGCCGACTTGGCTGCCGCAGCCGGAACCGCAGCAGCAGCTGCAGGCAATAGACCAACAACCCAACAAGTGTCTGGAAGAGTTGTTTCTTCCGGCGCTCGCCCTGGTGCTGGTTCATCGGCTTCGGCGCCGCAGACTCAGTTTACCCAGTCTGTAGCCGGGGGCAATAATGGCTCACCGCCTCCGCCTCCAGTCAACTATTCCAACATGGCTACACCCGAAGATGATGGCGAAGGAAATGCTCCCGGCGCAGGTGGTCACAACATAGGCAGCATCCCTGCCGCCGGTCCTAGACCGCAAGGCCCTCAGCCGGGTGGACCACCTACTCACCCTGATGTGATAGAAGGCTATAACCAGGCCGGTTACAACAAAGTGCCTTTCAGGGTTGCCGCCGCCAATATTCGTTTAGCCCAGGGTGCTACTATCGGTCGCTCCAACACCGGCAGTAACTATGCAGTTTATGACAGCCAAGGGCATGTGATGCACTACCGTTTTGATGAGAATGCCAGCCAAGAACAGAAAGGTATGGCCATCATTGCTGGTGCCTACGGTGAGCTGATGAGCACTGATGCTGAAGCCTTCGATGCCGCCAGGGTATCGGCTATTAATGCCGGTGAGCACAAACCGCAGGGTGCAATGGAACGCATGTCTGCAGGTATTCTGGCCTATAACGGCAGTTCTTGGACCCAGACCGCCGCCGCTAAACAACGATTCGCCCGTTCAATGGCAAAGCATGCCGCAATTGGTGCTCAGGCTT
The DNA here is from genome assembly GCA_019745415.1 of Candidatus Obscuribacterales bacterium. GTDB lineage: Bacteria > Cyanobacteriota > Vampirovibrionia > Obscuribacterales > Obscuribacteraceae > Obscuribacter. The sequence goes on from JAIETF010000035.1 coordinate 10,890, forward strand.
ATGTAACAGGTGAACAGGGTAATGCTTACACCGAGTTCCTCGAGAACAGATACGGCAAGATGGATGATGACAGACAGGCTGAAGCCGTGCATATCATGACTACAGACGCCACGCCTGAATCAGGTTGGAGCTGGAGATTGCAGCCGGCTACAGAAGCCTTGATCCAGAACGGTATCGGCATCAACCCGCTGAACAGGGCATGCGCCGCCAATGGTAGCATCTTGCGTGCTCCTCAGTGGCTAAGGGGTCCTGCCATTCGTGGTTCTGCCGCCTACCTCGAGAGCAAGGCCAACCAGTCTATCCCGGATGGCACACACCCGATGGTGCGAGACTCTTGGTATGCCAATCAGGCTCAAGTGCTTGCGCCTGAAGTCACAGCTTGCGTGGGTGCTCTCACTCTGGCTACCGGAGATGTGGAAGTTTGCCGTCAGACCGATATGGTCGACAAAGTTGTATCTATGGTGCCAGTGGGTGGCAAGCCTGAAGATTATGTCGGTGCCTATAACTCGCTCAAGGCTGGTACCCACGTAATCAGCAATATGATCGCTGCAGGCGGTGGTGGCGGCGGTGGCGGCAGCGTGAGCATGCCTTCGCAGAGAGTAAGCGCATCTGGTGGTGGTGTGTCTGGAGGCATGGTCACAACCAGCGTATCCGGTAGTGTCGTTGGTGGTGGCGGCGGCATGAATAATGTCGACATGGATCTACTTGTGGACACGCCGAGCCAAGGCGGCGCTATGCCTAACATCAACCCTGCCAGCATCAATCTGGGTAATCAGTCGATGCCCGGTGCCAACACCAATGTCAATGTACGCACCCATGCACAGCAGGGCGGCGGGCAGAACCTCGGCAATATCTCCATGCGTGTGCCCGGTGGTTCGGTTGGGGCCGGACAAGGCAATGTCCAGATTGGTTCGATTCAGAACATGGGCGGCAGCGGCAGCAGAGCTACCGATCAAGTCACAGTTGATGTTGAAATCGGTTCCGATGGTGCTCCTGGCTCTAGTGCCGGTGATATCCAGAACTCTGCCCTCAATGCTGCCTTGCAGCACTATGGTGGTGACAAGAGCGACCTTGTCAAAAACGTCGTGGTCGATCTTAGAAGTGCCGGCATGTCTTGGTCAGACATACAGAATCCCAATTTGTTGGCTACAGCCATTCAGTCTTATTCGACCAATCCTAACTCTCTGCCTCAAGTATCTATTGCATCTAATGCAATGGGTGCAGACTCGGTCACTACGGCTGATGTGCAGCTTGTACAAGATATGCAAGATGCCGACCCTCGCTGGGATGCCAGAAGTATCGATTACGGCGCAATCTACACATCGAGATGCATTGTGGAAGCCCATATGGCAGATCCTCAAGCCTATGGTCAGCCCTATCTCACAAAAGATTATGTGGATAAAGTCAGACTCGATCCTCGCTTCCGTCCTCGTGAAGTGCCAAGACGTGGTGCTAACGGTCAGGTCGGATATGGAGAGAGGACACCGGTTCCTCCAGACATTATTCTCAACCACTTGCAAGATCAGATGCGTCGCTATGGCGGCTAATAGACCATGATTAAGTTCTTCAAGCTCAGGCAGCTTTCGCTGGTTTGCCCCGATTGCGAAACAGTGTTCGCTTCCTTCGAGTTGGCTCGAACTCCTCCGGTCGAAAGAAATACTCCGGTTGAGACCGATTTGCACCGGGTGCTGCCTGATCCTGAATTGCGTGCCGCTCTGCTTGCCACCTGCCCAAATTGTCTTTATACCTGGTGGCTCAGCTCCTTCTCCGAGCATCATTTCTTGCCTCAGTTGGTACCAGATGCTCCACCGTTGGAACCATCAAAGAAGTTCGCCCATGCCGTACAGACCGGCCGCAAGAAAAATGTGCACTTTCTTGACCGGGGGGTCCTGGCCCTGAATGGCTACTGGTGCTCTAGAGAAGAAGGAAAGGATGGCGAAAAGTTTCTCAAGCTGGCTAAGCTGGAATTGACCAGCGCTCTTGCCGACGAAACCTGGTTTGGCAATAGACCTAGGTATAACTATATACTGGCAGAAGTACTGAGACTTTCAGGTGAGTTTACTGAAGCCGATAAATATTATCAGCAAGTTAAAGGAGCCAATCTACCGCGGGAAATGGTTGAAAAGATGCGTAGTTTTGCTGCCAGCGGGAATAAAGCCCCTGTAAGGCTTCCGCCTCATCTGGTGGAAGAAATATTCGTGCCTAAGGCGGCTATCGGCGCTTAATCGAAGTTTGACTGCTTTTTATTGTATAGAATGAAGTTATGGAAGACATTACACCACTAAACTTGGAAGATTCGCCTAAGCTGTTCGGGTTGCGCTACGACCAGCTGATTTGGATCTTGGTTAGTCTTGTCGTCTCGACTCAGCTTTATTCATGGATGGTGCCGATAATGTTCGGTTCTCATGATTTAAGACTGTATATCTGTATATTTCTAGGTTTGATTGGACCTGCTTACGCTCTTTTCACTATGAACCAGAGTGTGGGAGGTTGGGAGGTAATGATTAACTACTACGTGGGCAATCGTGTTTACATACCAGGGCCGGATCCCAATCCGGTGCGCTTTCTGGTTGATGAACAGTTGCCTGAATTTACGGAGTAAGTAATTCAGCCAATGGTCACTTCGATTAAACGTTCCTATCAGAAAGAGAACAGCTTGCTGGGCTTCCTTAAGCGCGGCGACGCAGCTTCGCAGCAACAAGGCGCCAATTCAAGATTGCCAGGTGAGCCTGTCCCTCGCCCTCATTCATCGGCTTCATGCCTACTGCCTCTTTGGGATCTCTTCCATGATGATGCCTCCGGCTTAGGAATTTTGGTTCTGAAGGACGGAACCTACCGCTGTTGCTTCGAAGTAGACGGAGTGCATGTCTCCGGTTTCGACGAAGTTAGATTGGTTTCTTTGATGAACCACTTCACCGGCTTTCTCAACGGTATCGATACCTCGGTGCAACTAACCGTTGTTTGCCATAACATTTCCAAAAATGAGTATTTCCAGAAGCATCCAGTTGAATGTACTGAAGACAACTTTCTGCGCTATGTAGCTAGAGTGGTTGAGAACGACCAAGCTAATTTGCTCTCGCGCAACTTTATACCCGAGCTCAAATTCTTTGTCAGTTTCTGCTATCGTCCACCCAAAGAGAAACCACAAAAGCAAAGTCTCATTAAGTCGGCGGTCAATAATGTCATGGATGCCTTCACCAGTCAGGCCGCCAGACAATCTGTTGGCAGTCACTTTAAGAATGTCACCACCCTTGTGCAGCGCGCCAATGGTTATATAAACCAGCTCGGCAGCTGCGGCATGATCGGTCGCCCTGTCTCTGCGGTCGAGTATTTTCAAATGCTATACAAAGAGCTCAATCCCAGCCAGGCCTCTCTGCCTGCTGATACTTTGCCCCTGCCCCAGCGACCTTTGACTCAGTCGGCACCACCTTCTGTCCGTAGAGTCTTTCCTGATACCGAGCCGGCTACGATTCGTCAGCAGCTCTGCGAAAGTCGTTATGACTTTTCCAGTCCTGACTTCGTCAAGATTACCGATATGACTGAGTATCTGCCTTCAACAGATCCTTACTCAGATCCAAAAGATCCCGAGATTAAGGGGCGCTATATTCGTACGCTCTATATGAACCGCTTGCCGGAACGCACTGGTCCTCTCTGGTTGCAGCCTTTGCTTAGACTGAACTGCGAATGGCGCATGAATATCTATGCTCATAAACTGGATAAGGAGTTGTTCCGCAAGAACTTGCAGAAGAAGCAGGCTCAGGCCACAGCCAACACCTATCAGTCAATCATGGGACAACGTTCAGCCCCCAACCAGGAAGAAGCAGAAAAGGCTCAGGAAGCGGCTCATATTGGTTCGGAATTGTATACGACCAATATTGAGGTGTTCAACTACGCGATTTACTTTACCCTCTTCGCCGACTCTATGGAAGAATTGAACCGTTCCACCGAATTTGTTCGCTCGGCGGCACCACAGTGCCGCGGGGCTCGTTTCGTCATCGGCTATCATGAGCAGAAATCACTCTTCATTGGCAGTTTGCCCGGCTTGGGTATTGATGTGGCCAGGCGCGGTAAGGCGGTGAGAACTCCCACGGTACGCAACTCCTTTCCCTTTGTCCATGCCAAACTAGGCTCTGAGAAAGGTGATTGGCTTGGCTTCTCTAAAGAAACTTTAGAACCCGTTTTTCTCAATCCTTACGATGAAAAACTTCCCAACGCCCTTTGTATAGTCTTCGGTCAGCCTGGTGAAGGTAAGTCTATGGTGGCCCAGCAGATTATTCAAATGAAGACTCTCTCTGGGGCAAAGACAATCATTATCGACCGCTCCGGCTCGTATCGTATGATTACCGAAGTCTACGACGACACTGCCTATATCAAGCTTGGTCCAGATGGCCAAGTTTGCATAAATCTCTATGACTTGCCCCTTTCTGGACCAGAGGGCAAGCCGGTTGATCCGGCTAATCCGCCTGAATCTCATATCATCAAGATACTCAATTTCCATTCGGTAATGTTGGGCGAGAAAGGCGAGCAATCTCTCAATAAAGATGAAAAGCCGATTCTTATGCAAGGCATACAGGCTATTTATAAGTCTTGTGCTGCTCAAGGGCGTATTCCTATTGAGTCTGATCTGGTCAACTGGCTTAGCGAAGAAGCCGGACGCCATGCCAAGTCTAAGCGAGGCGAGGTTTGCGAAGATCTAGCCAATCGCCTCAGTCTCTATTGCAAAGGCGCCATTTTCGGCAAGCTTTTTGACGGTCCCACGTCTATTCCCATGGACACTCAGCTCATGGTTTTTGATACTTCCGATTTGGCCCACGATAAGACACTTGAAGCCGTGGTCACCTTGTTCGTATCTGACTATGTGTTGCGCCGCGCCGCCCAGCATAAGGCAGAACAGGTGGCAAAAGGCAAGCCTTCGCGCTTTGTATTTTGTATAGACGAGTTGTGGAGATTATTGCGCTATGAAGGCGGCAAGACTCTTGTGGAAGACGCCTCACGCACAAGCCGACACTTGGGTCTGCTATTTATCGGCATATCGCAGGAACTAGGCGACTTGCTGAGGGATGATCGAGCCCGCAACCTGGCTACAAACTCGGCCATCAAGATCATCTTGGGTAATGACCCATCCAACTTTGATGCCATTCGAGACGCCTGTGGTTTGACGCCGCAGGAAATGTCTTCTATTGCTCATTTAACCAGGAAGAATAGAGAGTATTCAGATGCCTTCCTTATCTATCACAAGATGTCTCGCGGTGTGGTGAAATTGGTTGTTCCTCGCTTTATGTATTGGGTAGCAACCACTGAACCAAACACAGATCAACCGATGCGTTCAAAAATGATTGAGCTTTGTCAGGGCGATGCTCGCTGGGCCTGTCACTTGTTGGGTCAAGGCTATACACCTGAAACCTTTACCGAAGACCTTCTGCAGTCTGGTTGATGTGATTTATGTTCGACTATCAAGCCGGTGAAAGATATAAACTAACTTTGATTATGGTGGCTGTGGCGGGTCTTATGGCCGGTGTCTTTTTTACCCTGCTACTCGGGGGCGGAGCACCTTCCGAACCACCGAGAAGGGCTCGTACTAAGCAGAATCCATATAACCCTGACACTGGAGCGGCTGCTGTCGGCGGCAGCGGATCAGCAGTTGTTACAGGAGCCGGCGGTAATCCCAATGTCGCCACCACGCCTCAAGTTTCGGATGCTCAGGCCGCCCAAGATTTTGTACGTAATTTTGTCACTTATTCTTTCAATATGAACTCAAACGCAGCCTCTTCCAGTCAGGCACAGGCTATGTCCATGATGGACAGCGAGACAGCTAATGCCTATCGCAATAATGTCTGGACGCCAGAATTGGAAGAGCTTGTGACAAAGTCCGGCTTAACCAGCCAGTTTAACATCAGCAGCATTTCCAGTGGTCAGCAGAATCCCGATGGTAGCATTGTGATTTTTATGAATGGCACTCAGATACTCAATTCACCGGCGGCTGGGCAACAGCAAAAGCCAGTTAGTGTCGAATATCGTGTGCAGCGGACCGCGAGTGGCTGGCGTATTGTCGGCATTCAGGAGAACTCTCAGTAGTCGAAAGTTTGTCTAAATTGGCAAGAAATTGCTCTGGATTTCGTAGTTTCCGCGTTGTTAAGGGAAATCTATTGTGCGATATTCTGATTTGATACGATTAATCTATGAGCATTCATAGTTGCAGGAGAGCTAGTCGATGGGTTGGCGCGCACAAATGAACGAGAGGGGTGTAGTAACCCACTTTCGCAATCTAGACACCGGCGAGATTGTCACTGCCAGAGAGTTCGAGCATATGAGCCAGATGCAGGCTTCTGTCGACGGCGGGGCGTATATGGCGCCCAGCACAGACGGCTCTATGGCTCCGGGAATGGCTCCGGGAATGACTCCGGGAATGGCTCCGGGAATGACTCCGGGAATGGCTCCGGGAATGGCTCCCGTACAGGGCGGCATGGTAGGAAATCTACCCACCAATACTGTTCCTCCCGCTCACAATCCTTACATTCAACCTGGCGCAATCGTCTTTGGTCCAAACGGACAGCCAGTGAATGCAGTGCCAATGAATCCAGCGCTTTCGGCCCAAGGGCAAATGGCTCCTGCCGGTCAGATGCAGCCTGGTATGCCCGGTCATATGGCTCAACATATGCCAGGTCAGATCATGGGTGAGGGCATGGCTCAAGGTGGCACCGGAAAGAACTTGCGTATTGAGACGGCAAGAAGTGCGCAGAAACATCCCATATCACTAGGTCATAAAGGCAAGAGCTTCCTTGATGCAACATCAATTGCCATTCTCATGCCCACCTTGGTTCTGCTTGCTCTAATCATCGCCGCCGCTCACAAGAAACGTCTTTTCCCATGGCAGACAATTCGCACGTTCAACCCGCCCAGTGGTCTTATGACTCCTCGCGAATACGAGCGTTCTTTTGTTTGCCCTCCTAATGGCAGACGCCACGGCCGCATAGGCAAGAAAAATCCCAGCGCTACCTGGACTGAAGCAGACGGTGTGGTTATACCTTTCGGCTTCCTGGCTCGTACGCACTTGCCTGTCACCATTCCGATGGGACGCTTGCCTAACAAAAATATGTTCATCGTAGCGCCATCTGGTTCAGGTAAAACCACCCTGATGCGCGCCATCATCAAAGCTATGTTGGCCAAGCCTTGCGTCATTATTGCTTTAGAAGCTAAAGCTAACGATCCCAACTTGGATGAGAAGAGAGAAGGCTTCAAGTACACAGTTTTGCCCGAGGCTCAACATGCTGGTTTCCGCACACTCTACTTCAACCCTCTCGATTCTGAGTCTATTCACTGGAATCCGCTTGATCTAGATCCAAATACATTTGCCTCGTCAATCGTGCAAGACATCAACTCGCTCCCGCCCGAAGAACAGCACTGGGCTGAGCGCGACATGGGTTATATCGAAGGTCTGGTGCAGCTGCTCAAATGGGGTGCCGTGCAGGTGCTGGGTGAAGACGAGAATGGTCAGGCTGCTCAGCTCGATCCCTTGCCGTGCAACCCCTTCGGTTTGATGAAGCTGGTCAACAACCGTCGCAATATCGTCGAATCGATGCGCAAACTTAAGGCAGATCCGAGTATGGATGCTGCTGAACTGAGCGAGTTGACCCAGCGACTATCTTCCATTATTCGTACAGATAGTGACTGGGATAAGAACATTCAAGGTGTGCGTGGCCGTCTGCGCATGTTTAAGAACGCTGGTATCCTGCGTGTCACGCACCAGAGCAATGTCGACATGAAAGCTTGTATGCGCGAGCCCACGGTGCTCATCTTCGGTGCTCCCGCATCTTTGGGTCCCGATGCTGAATCGCTTGCTGCTTGTTTCGTCTATCAACTGCAACAAGCCTTGCACACCAGATATGGTACAAAGTCGGTGCTGCCACTGTTTGCCTTCTTTGACGAATATCAGACCCTCAATATCGACCTTGCCGGTAGGCTCTCGGCTATCGTCCGTGGTGCCAACGGCGGCTTGACGGTTATCTTGCAGAACGTCAGCCAAATCGAAGGCGCCGACAAGACAGGCGTCAGCTCCGAACTTAAGACTATATTCTCCAACTCGGCAGTGCGTGTCTGCTTGCACAACGCAGATGAAACTACGGCAAAATTCTTCTCGGATGAAATTGGCAAACACGCCATAGTCGTCCCCGGTGTTGCCGATCACTTCCAAGCCAACGGTTTTGGTATCTTCCCCACCAGTTGGAACAGAATTCACTCACAGCAGGTTGTAGCCAGGGTCGACACCGATTCGATTAAGCGCATGGAAAAGCAACATGCCTTGGTCTATCTATCACCAGCCGGTGATCCAGAATTTGGTGAAACCAAACCCTTTATGGTTGACCTGAGAGGAATCGAAGAAATCGCCAGACTACACCTCTTGCACAACGTCAGCGCCAAGAGACAGCCACCGCGTCAGCAAGTCGAGGGTATGCCTTCCATGCCCGAACCCCTAGCTTCGCCGGCTTTCGCTCAATCGGCAGCTTCGGTTGTTGATGCCTTATCTCAGGCGGCCAACCAGAGCGGCTATCAAAATGGCTACGGACCTGGGCCAGGACTAGGTAGCGGTTTAGAGCCGGAGCCCGGTGCCACTTCTATGCCTTCGCAGTCAGCTTTCCTGCCCGATCAGCCTGCACCGGCGGCTGCTGTGCCAGGGGCTCGCATCTGCACAGCCTGCAACAAACCAGCAGGCAAGGGTAAGTTCTGCATCGAATGCGGTCAATTCATCGGTGCTGCTCCGCAGGCTGAATTGGTCACCGCCGCTCGCGTTGTCTCAGATATGGCTATGGCCGGTGGTGCTCCTCAGGCGGCTCCCGGCATGATTCCGGCTGCGCCAGGGGTGATACCGACCTTCGCTCAGGCACAAGGTCTCGGTGAGCCTCAAACTGAAGCTTCCAGCCCGGAAACCTCGCAGCTTGGCCCTCTTTCTGCTACGCCTCAACAGACGGCCACACCTCGCTATGGTGGACTGGCTCCGCAATCTAGAGATGCCATGCCCGGCAAACGTGCATTATTTGAAGGTGCTTCTCAGATAGCTGAGACCGCTCAACAGGTCTTGAGTGATAACCAGCGCAAGCCTGTCACTTCCTTCGGCAGCGAAAGTGAAAGCAAAACTGAAAATAAACGCAAACCCGGTCTTGAGTTTTAGTGAGAATATTTGCCCCGGGCGGGGTAAAGAGTATCTAACTAAAACCTGATTGCGGCGATGATGCAGACACTACATCCGATTGATCCGTCCGATAAAGACTATTGGAAGCATATTGTTCAAATGAACAATGGCTTTGGTATTGAGCTATTCAAGCAAGTAGCCATGGCCAAGCCTCAAGACAATATCTTTATGTCTCCTACTTCCATCTTTCTAGTGCTATGCATGCTCTACAACGGTGCGGCTGGCGAGACCTTCATGCAGATTTCGCAGACCCTGAAGCTGCCTAATCCATCCGAGATCAATCCCTGGAATCGCCAGCTTATCAACCATCTGACATCACAAGCCTTTGGGCACAAATTATTTATCGCTTCAGCTCTCTGGTTCAACAAAGGTATTTTCTGCCACGATCAGTTCGTCAATAATTGCATTGAGTCTTACTCAGCTTCGCTTTACGGCATCGATTTTACTTCGCCGGAAGCACCCGCCCAAATAAACTACTGGGCGGCCAATGCCACCCAGGACCTGATTCAGAATCTTGTATCAGATGTCTCCAGGCAGGAATTGCTTATTACCAATGCTGTTTATTTTAAAGGTGATTGGCAGAACCCCTTTAAGAGTGAGAAAAGTGCCCCCGAGCCTTTCTATCCTATAGGTGGGCAGCCATATCAGGTGGCGATGATGCATCAGACTGAAAACTTTGAATATTTTGAGTCTGAAGCATTTCAGGTAATTAAGTTGCGCTATCTCAACTCGCCTCTATTTATGCAGATTGTTCTGCCGCGTCCCGGCTTTCATTTTGGTCATTGTTTACCGGCTCTTTCAAACCCGACCATGCCAATGATTGATTGTCAGATCAATTTGAGCTTGCCCCGCTTCTCTATGGAATTTGACTTTGGTCTTGAGCAATATTTCAAAAATTTGGGCATCAGCGATTTTTCTGATTTTGCCTTGATCTGTCCGGGTCTCAAAGTTAGCGGTATTACTCATACAGCAAAGTTAAAAGTAGACGAGTCAGGCACCGAGGCGGCTGCAGCAACAGACCAAGTATTTGCCGAAATTTCGGTCCGTGCTCCGGCTCTGCAAATGAAAGTAGATCGTCCTTTCTTGCTTAATATCGTCGATGGTGGCAGTGGTCAGATTATTTTCTCTGGTGCCGTTGTCGCGCCAAAAGAGAACTAGGCATTCTTTCTGAATATCTTGCTTGTCTGACAAGAACTCCAAAAGACTTTGCGACCATTCAAATCTATTTTTTCCTGGTAGGGAAAGTTTTCCTCTAGTACAAGTTGGAGAGGGGATAAGGTCGCTCGGAAGAGAGCTTCTACTTCGCTCTTTTCCAGAGGGGTCTCAACCAAGGTTTCCACCAGGCTGTTGTCCTCAACTGCTCTCACTTGACGGTCTGTGGTGATTTCAACAATTAGATGCCCCTGCGGTGCAAGCGCCTTTTCCAGTCTTTGCAGAAGTGCTTGCAAAGACGCTTTGCTGCTGCAATGCTCAAGGGTTGATATGGCAATGATTAAATCGTATTGAGTGGTCGGCTGAAACTCGTCATTGTCTTGAACGATGCCATTGATGTACTGGCTGACACCGTACTTTTCAGCATATTGCCCAAGTTTATCTATAGAGAGTGGAAGTAAATCTAGGCAATCTATCAAAGCTGGTATTGAGTTTTCTTTGAGAAAACAAGCCAAAGGTATAGCGTTGCGACCAACTCCGGCGCCCAAATCTACTACTTTTAGCGGTCTTGCCTCGGTTCCGCCTGTCAGCTCGCGCCAAAGCGGTGCTTGTCTTTCAGCCAGGGCAAGCAAATATTGGTCAGGTGCCTTGAGCCAGCTGTCTTGGTCGAACAAGTTGTGGCGACTGTAATAGCTCTCGTGGTAGCGAATCGTTTCAGCCCTGGCATCATCCACTATCGGCATACTGTATAAATTGCTCCTCTGGTTTTGAGCTCAATATGATTACCCAATCTGTAGCTTTGAATCAGGTGTCTAAGTCGTCCTCTCTCTTGCTCTTTCAACTTGTATTCGTACCAGTTTTCAAAGGCGAAAGTGAAAGCTTCAGCTGTCACTCCGCAATCTGGAAAGATGAAGGAATAGTCGCTCTTATTTTCCGGTAATTCGATTTTTTCGTAGCCACCGAAGACCTGATCGAGCGGCTTTTCATAGAGTTCAACCGGATTCATTTCTCTATCTCTTGTGCCGATGAAATAGCGAGCGATTCGGTCGTAGTCGCAGTCACCGTACAAGCAAAAGGCGATAAGTTTGCCCTGGGCTTTCAATACCCTCCTAGCTTCACGCAAGAGAGCTTCTTTGTTTTGTACCATATGCAGCATCCAGGGCAAAACCACCAGATCAAAGCATTGGTCTGGAAAGCCCAGATCTTCACCGGACATCTTCAAGAATTCCAGGTTGGGTATCTCTACTGAAGCGGCATGGGCACCGGCGAATTCTACTAATCTCTCATCTAAATCAATGCCGACGACGTGCTTGGCATAGAGTGCCAATTGATGGGTCAATCTGCCGTTGCCGCAGCCCATTTCCAGCACTTGGGCAGAGGGCAGATTGACCTTTTCTTTGATGAAGCTTATCTCGGCGCCTGAATTGGCAAAGAAGTTTGTCCAGAGGCGCATAGACTTCAAATAGTCTCGCTCCGGTCTGACTTTTGTTCTTACTTCCAATTTCAGACTGCGATGCATAGATAATCCGCTTATGAGAAATTAGACAGGCATAGCTGTTTTCTTGGTGCTGAGCACATCTTCATAACGGAAGGTCTTGTCGATGCCGCTTTCCAGATCTTGTTTGTAATAATCTGAATACCAGCGTTGACAATCCCAGGCATAGGCTTTTTGCAATCGCTCCATGTACTCGTTCCAGTCACGTTTTCTTGACTTCAGCTCTTTCAGAACATTCTCAAAAGCAGCTTCCTGCTCTTTATGGAAAGAATTGATGGCGTCATCATCACCTTGTTCGAATTTTTTCAAATAGGTGGAGTATGGAATCGAACCTAGATATTTGTCGGCGCCGACTCTGCCCTTAATATATTCGGCGTCTTCTTCGCCGTCGACCTTGTTGCCTACTACATAGGTTCTTTCAACAAATTGCGGGGCGATTTCTTTATAGTCTAGATAGACCTGCGTAGATTTTTCAGTCGGCTCAAGTACGAAAACATTTATGTCATAGGCAAAGGAAAGTGAGGTGGCAACATTGTCGGTACCGGCGGTAGTATCGGCAATGACCACATCGTCATCGTTGTCCAGCATGTGGTGGAAGATACCGGCCAGGCTCTTTAGTTTTTCGTGGTAGCAAGAACCGCCCACGTCCTCTTGTTGATAGGTGCCTACGGTGAGTAGGGCGATATTTCTTTCATAAAGAGCGTATTCCTTTATGAAGTGATTGTCCTTCTTCGGATAGATGAAGTTAGAACCTTTAGCTGGTGGTGTTGTGCCAATCATCGGGCGGTCGCCCAGATCTTTCCTTTCACCGCGCAGATAATCGGTTACTTTATCGAAATGCAATCCAAGTTGCTTAATCTCGCCTTGCAGATTGAGGGCGCTTTTGAGGTGGGCGTTGACATCGGCGTCGACGGCGAGCACGAAAGGGTGTCTCTCCGACATGAATTGAATGAAACCGGCCGCAGTTGTGGTTTTGCCGGCGCCACCCTTACCTAGAAATGCAACTCTCATCATTTGCTCCTTGCAATGTTATTGCGTCGTAGTTTTCTGTTTGCTCTTTGTTTTCGGTTCGTTCACGGCAAAGCTTGCAGGTCCCGAAAACTTCCAGAACGTGCGAGCTAACCTTGAAACCGTATTCGCTTAAAAGCTCCTTTTCGAAAGACGGACTTTCGTTGCTTGCGCCCAAAAGGCAGCTTTTGATTTTGGTACTTTGTCCGCATGTTTTGCAGACAAGATGATGATTGTGTTCGCCTGGATTCAATAGTTCATATCTTTTCTCTTCCGAGTTGAGACGAACTTCTTGAATGATGCCCAGTCGCGAAAGCAACTCCAGAGATCTATAGACCGTGGTCAGACCCGGTGCTGAAACCGGATTCTTGAGCTTGAGTCTGAAGGCTAATTCTTTTGCCGAGAGCATTTCTTTTGCTTCCGCCAAAGAGTCCAGCACCATACGGGCACCTTTCGGTAATGACTTGCGCGAGCCGGTTAACTTGCTGGCAATCATTCTTTAGCCCTCCCTTGCTGTTTTTGTTTAATCAAGTCCACTCTGATTTGATTGATAAGCTCACCCGATATATTTTGCGGGTAGCCGTAAACTTTGACCACGCTGTCTGTTTCGCCCGGTAGAGCATTTTGCTCTAAGATTTCAGGCTTGATCCACTGCAGAGTCAAAATATCACCAAACTCGGTCAGGTCTTCGGGAAAATGACCGTAAAGGGGCAAGTAACTCTGAAAAACAAAGCCTTCTTCTCTGAGATATTCGGCTAAAGCTAGGCTTTCGGCATTAAATGCCGGCATACGCACCAAAATAAAGCGCTTGCCCAAGTCTTTTAGTTCGTTCAAGGCGGTAGCCATTTCTTGGCGGTCGAAGCTAAACTGGCTCGACATGTTGATATAGCTATGGCCAAAACCCTCTTTGTATTCTATATTGAGGTTTTGCCGTTGCACCTCTGATCTTGCTTCTGCCTGCGTCGAATTTGGTTTTTCTGTGAGCAGATTGCGATCAAGAACGTCTTCAAATTGAAAAAGTATCGACTGTACCAAGGGCAAATAGTCTTTGGGTACATAGACAGTGCGCTTAGCCAGCAAATCGGAGGCGATGTCTAATTCTCTCTCGGTCAGTCTAACAAATGAAGACTGAGTAGATTGCCTTGACTGCAAGTCGAGAATTTTGGTTTTGACATTGGTCTTGTCGCTGGAGAGATTGCGGCCAAGCTGCATACGGAAACTTCTTGCCAAGGGGACAAGCTTGCCTTGTAGTTTCACCACCCATAGTACCGACTCTGGATGGTCTTTGAAGAAGACTTTGGGATAGTGACAAAAGCTGAAGCCGCAGATGTTTCTATAGCCGGCATGGATATGGGCTGCCTGGGACGCCAGACTATGGGTGACTAGCTCGGTGGCGTTGAGGGTGAAGTCGCTTTCTTCTAAAAGATCTCTGAGAAAAGCCACTATGGCGGAACCAGCTCTCATACCACGCTTGTCTATCCTTACCGCCATTGAGTTGAATTCCACATGGTGAGGAGAAAGTCGGTCCATGACCATGGCTCCCACTATCTCCTCTTCTTCACTAGAGGCAAGAGCAAGTACTCTTTCCCCTTGCTGCAAAGTTTGAGTCACACCTTCGACCGAGAAAAGATCACTATCGGGATAGGGGTCTGCGCCCGGACATTTGACGCCCCCAGGACCAAGTGCCCTCTCATACATATCTTTAATGGCTGAGGCAAGATGCACATGCTCGGCTCCAGCTTTGAATACTTTCACGGAAGCTTTCGGCATTTCTTCAACGTATGCAGTGAGAGTCATGCTCTTGTTCCTATTTTCTCTTGAAGTTTATTTTCGAACTCATCTTCGGCCTTTATCAGTAGTTTAGCTAGGTTGTGACCGTTTGCCAGGGTGACATTGCCGCCCGGATATGTGCCCGAGCCGCAAGCATAGAGATTTTCGAAGGGGGTGTTGTAATGCGGCAAGGTGGGCAGCGACCGACCCTCGAAAATAAACTCGGCGGTCATCGGCATGTGCCAGCAGCTTACAGACTCGTTATTGAAATACTTTTTCATGCCGTAAGGCGAAACGACATAGCAGTCTTTCACGAGCTGCTTAAAGCCCGGGGCATATTCTTCGATTTGATCAGCTACTTGCTTTTGCAGTTGCTTGTCATCAGCCTCAGTCCAATCGCGTTTGGTGCCGTCCTCCCGGCGCAGATAAGCCGGTAAATAGTGCACATCCACCGTCAGAATATGCAGATTGCGATTACTTTCATCGCCATAAATACTCTCATCTTCCAAAGTTGGATAAGCCATGGTCATCATTAACTCTTCGGGCATCTGTCCATTTGGCACCAGATTTGATGCCCTGACCACCTCTTCTGGCTGCGGCGTGATCACAAGCACACCTTTGTGGTTATGACCGATGCGGCTAAGAGTAGAAAACTCGGCCTTGGCGCTTAGAAGGAAATGCAGCTTAGCCGCCGATACCTGGGGGCGATTAGCCTTGAGATGGGCGAGAATTCCTGAAGGGACCCGCTCGGGCTCTATCAATTTTTCGAAGAGGGTGTGCAAATCGCAGGCGGCAATGACCATATCGAATTGCTTTTCGTCGCCGTTGCTTAGCTGCACCTTGGTTACTTTATCTTCGACGACTTGCAGTTTCTCAACCGCCAAGTCGACAACCAGCTTGGCGCCGCGCTTTTGCGCTACCGTCGCCAGTGCTTCCGAAACATTGCCCATGCCGCCTTTGACTTGACCCCAGGCGCCGAAGACACCCAAGGTACTGGCTGTACCGTGGTGTATGCAACCAAATACCGATCCGGCTTGGTTGGCGAAACCGGGTGTGCAGGTGGCAGCCACTGCCATGAGCGCCTTAGACTGAAAGTATTCTGCTGTTAAATCAAAAAGACTACCCTTGAAGATATGTCTGGCTATTTTCTCTAAGCCGGCGCTCTTTAGTTGTTCTAAGACTTTCTCTTTGGTGGTGGGATTGGTATAGCCTTTATAGATTATTTCAGCTGCTTTCTGTACATCGGTCCAGAATTCAATCCAGCCCTTACGATCAGCCTCGGTTGTGGCTTCTACTGCCATATCGGCCGATCCTTCGCGCGGATAAAAGACATATTGGCCGCCCTTGAGCATTACCACTTCAACCGGGTCGGTCAAATAGGGGCTCAAGCCGTGGTTGAAAAGATCGAGTTCTTCGGCTATTTCATGGCGAGTCATTCCGTAATAACAAGCGACCGATGAGACTCTGATTTTGCAATCGAGACCGGGTTTGTCAAAAGGGGTCTCGTTAACGCATAGTCCACCTAGTTTATTTCTCTTTTCGAAAAGGCTGACTTCATAGCCGGCTGCAGCCAGATAGGCTGCACAGGTCAAGCCATTCACGCCTCCTCCGATAATTGCTACAGTGGTCTTATTCATAGGGTTTCTTCTTTCTCTTTGATCTGTTCTTCTTTTGGCGCCTTAAGAGTCGACTATGTCGGCGAGCACTTGCACAAACTGCTCCAAGTCATCGGGGCTGTTATAGGCATGCATTGAAACTCTAAGAAAATCCGGCTCGGCTTCGGCTTTATTCCAAACACAGTGGTCGCCGGTACGGACAAAGATTCTTTCTTCATCTAGGGCAAAGCCCAAATCGCTTGAACTAATACCTTTGAAGCGGAATGAGATGATGCCCCAACCTTTGTCGCAGGCGCAGATACCGATTCCCGGTGCAAATTCTATATTGGGCAGGGGTATAAGCTTTTGCCAGAGATCAACAGTGAGTTTGCTGATATGAGCTTCGATATTATCCAGCCCGACTTTGTTTATGTAATCGATGGCCGGCTTAAGCGAAAGAATACCCGGTATGTTCTGGGTTCCGGCTTCCAGAAGTTCAAAAACAGAATTTGAGTTTATCTTCAGTGAGTCATTTGCAATTACTGCTTTGCTTTTGCCGCCCAGCCGCAGAGGCTGAAGCTGATCTTTCACCCTATCGCCGACATAAAGGATACCGACTCCCGGAGCAGCAAACATTTTGTGTCCTGAAAATGATATGAAATCAACCGGCAAAGTCTGGGCGTCTACTTTGGTATGTCCGACGCTCTGGCTGGCATCGAGTGAAATGATCACATCATTTCCGACAATCTCTCTTATCTCTGAAACTTCCATGTCTAGTCCATAGACATGGTGCACATGGGCCATAGCCAGTACTCTAGTTTTGTCGGTCACCGCATTCTTGATCGATTTAAGATCGTAGTCGCCTACTTCGTGGATGTCGAAGTGCTTGATTTTTATATGCTTACCCATTGAAGCAAGCAACTCTTTGCAGTGATACCAGGGAAGAACCGCAGATTTGTGGTCTTTAGGACAGAGCAGAACTTCGTCGCCGTCTTGTAAATTGGCCAGCGCCCAGGCCATAGTCACTGTATTGAGACTGTCTGTGGCACCGCCGGTGAAGACTACTTGCTGGGCTCTTTCCGGTACGGCAAGAAAAGCCGCCACGGCCGCCCTGGTATCTTCAAGGGCGGCTTCCAGTTGACTGCTCCAAAGATAAGAAGCTCGACCGGCATTGGCACAATTTTTTCTGTAGTAGTTTTCGATGGTTTCAATTACAGAAACGGGTTTCTGGGTGGTTGAGGCGTTATCGAAATAAATCAAGTCAGGATTGGCTTGGAAAATCGGAAAATCCAGCTTGACCAAATCGGCGCTGAGAGCCGCTTTGGTTGAAGTCTTTTCATTTGGCTTTTCTTCTGCCTTGCAGTACATGCTTAGTCCCCATCTGACATGAATTGAGACACTTGACCAAAGATCAAGCTCCTGCGCCTACCAATAAACGACGTCCACCGCTCTTCGACTTTTCGGTGGGCTTACCGGCATCGCGCCAGGCGACAAACCCGCCGGTCAGACTGAGACAGTCGACACCTTTGGTTTTGAAAAAGGAAGCAAAACGCTTGCTTACTTCGCCGGTCGGGCAAACCAGAACTACTTTCTGGTCGTTCGAGAAGGGCACGCCCATGTCGGCGATGTCTTCTAAGCTGTCGGTGGGTATATTGATAGAACCTTTGATGCGACTGGTTTTGAAAGCGAGAGATCCTCTCATGTCAACCACTTGCAGATTGTCGGCCGATTGCAATAGTTTTTCGAGGGCGTCGACATCTACTTCAGGGGCGCTATCTGCTTCTTCTTTTGTTACAGCTTTTACCGAGTCTTTCTTGACGGCCATGCCGAAGATTTCGGGTTTGTTCTTTTGCAGATAAGAGAGATACCACTCGACACGATCGCAGACGATGAAGACACAGCTGTGTTTTCTTGTCAGGGTGGCATCGATGGGTTTGAGATACTTAAGGGCTGCCGCCAGGCTGCCTCCACCGGTCGGTCCGGCTAGAATGCCGCATTTCCTAATGAGCATAAGCATGGCATCGATAGATTCATCCATCGAGACTTCTACGATATCGTCATAGAAATCTTTGCGGAAGAGACCGACTTCGTACATCTCATCGACGTTTCTGATGCCAGGCAAGAGATGACCTTTGGAGGCGATGACGCCGACATTCTTCATCTCGGGATTCTTTTCCTTGAGATAGGTGCCTGCACCGCGGGTGGAACCAGTGGTGCCGAGACCGCCGACGAAGAAATCCACTCCTCCGGCTTTCGCTTCATCCAGATCTTCTTGGATTTCTTTGCCTGTGGAGTTGTAATGAGCGTGGATGTTCTTTTCGTTGGTGTATTGCGATGTATGGAAATATTTGCCGGGATTGGCACTCATTATCTGCTCGATAAAGGTGATCGGATCGTTGGGATCGGTAGGGTCTGGACATTCAGAAAGACCCGGCAATTCATCTACTTCAGCGCCGACCAACTGCAAAATCTGTTTGACTTCTCTCACCTTGATGCGGTTTGTGACAATCTTGAAGGGCACATCATAGACAGAACAGACTAATTGCATGGCTTTGGCCATGTTGCCGCTCGATGATTCAATGACGGTTTTGCCTTCTTTCTTGATGGCTTCGATGTCATCCTTAAGCACATTCCAGGCGCTCTTGTCTTTCACTGAGCCAAAGGGATTGAGCAACTCAAGCTTGGCATAGAGTGTGATGTTCTTCAGCCCATGCACTTCTTCAGGGATTTCGAAAAGAGGTGTCTTTCCGATCAGTTCTTTCACATGTTTGACGAGCATTTTCTTCTCCGCTTTTGTCTTGTTTCTTATCTGTTGGGCTTCTTAAGGCAGGCATTCCCAGTAGGGAACATAGTTTTCGTCTAGCATCCAGGTGAATGCGCCGTTTCTTTCCATAACGGCAACTTTTTTAGCCACTGGCTGCATGATCGAAGTGGATGCCGAAAAGTCCATGAAATAACCGGCTGAATTGACAAAGACAACCAGGTCTCCAGGATTGGGCAACTTGGAAATATAGGTCATGTGACGGTAGACTAGGTCACTTTCCAGGCAGAGATTGCCTGCGAAATAGACTCCGATCAGTTCGCCATTGGCCTCGTCTTCCAGCTTTGGCTCATTTGTTGCGTCTTTTTCTATGATTATTGGATCGACGAAGATCTCTTGATCTAGGAATGAGATATCTTGTCTCTTCATATTGAGACAGACGATGGGCTCGCCACGGCTGCTCATGCGTACTGAGTTGACCCTGGCTACGGTGATACCGGTCTGATCCACCAGGGAGCGCCCTGGTTCTATCCAGAGTTCAATCATATTGCCTTGCATAATGCTTTTGGCGGTGGCATCACCAAGATTGGGAAAGCGCTGACTCAGTAGTTCGTTGAGGAAACTGCCGCCGGTTTGCGTGTCGAAATAGCTGTAGCTATTAAAGTTGCCCTTTAGTTTGCCTTTATCTGAAGACATGCCAAAAGCATTGCCGTGCCAGGTCATAGATGGTCTCGTGCCGAGCACTGCTTCTTTGAGAGCGCTGGTGTAGCGATTCCATTCATCTTCGTTTTCCAGATAATTGACCTTATAGCCACCGCCGATATTTATTACGCGAGGCTCGAAGTCTCTAGCCAGTGCTTCGTCGAATAACTCCATACAGTTTTCCATAGCCACAGCTCTTTCTAATACCGATACTGTGTCTAAGTGAAAGGAGAAACCGAGGAAGTCCAGGCTTTTACGATTCTTTTCCAGGATATCGAAAGCTTTTTCAATCTCCTTAATTGGAATGCCGAAGCGGCTGCCCTTATTAAGGAATTTACTGTGTGTCGCTTCGAAGCCGGAAAGGCGAAGAAGAAGACGGGTAGGCTTTTGATGCTTGAGGCTGGACTTTAGTTTGACTATTGTTTCCAGTTCAAAGAGACTATCTACGGCAATGATGATGCCTTGCTGAATCGCTAAACCAAGAAATTCGACATTTTTGGGTCCTGTGGCTTCGATGCGTGCAGATTCGAAACCGGCGCCTAGGGCATGACGCAGTTCTTGGGTGGAACTGACATCGAGGAAAGCATTCTCTACCGCCAATCTTCGCACCAGACTATCTGATTGATTGCATTTATGGGCAAAGAAGACTTTACCGATAACGCCGGCTTCATTGAACGCCTTTTGGAACTTATCGACATTTTCGCCGACCAGTTCGGGAAAGAGCACGTTAAGAGGACTGCCCAGAGCCTTGACCAGTTCAAAAAGTGTTTTTCTCTCATCAATAAATCTCTTGATGGTGGCGTGCACTTTCGGGGTTAGAGTCAGCCTTTCGGCTGTTTTATTCTCTGGCTTTTGGGTTTCTGACTTTTGTTTTTCTGTCTGGGCAGTAGTCATTTTGCTTAACTTCCTAGTTTATTTGGCGCTTACCGGAACTTTTGCCTGCGTCTTGGCAAAGGCTTTCTCATAGGTGAAGTCGGTATCGAGACCTTCGTCTAGTTTGAAGCCAAAATAGTCATCGAGCCAGTCACGACAGACCTTGGTGTGGGTGGTGCGCAACAGCTCCAGATATTTATTCCAATCGCGTTTCTTTGCTTCCACTGTTTCCAGCACTTTTTCAAAGACAACCGCTTGCTCGGCCATAAAGTCGTCCAAGGCTTCTTTCTTGCCTTGTTCAAAGCGCTTGAGGTGTTTAGATTGAGGCACGGCACCTAGCAAACGATCTTTTTCCACATGTTTGAGAATGAAAAGCTCGTCTTCCGGATTATCGACTTTGTTGGCAATTACATAGGTACGATCTTTTAAATGCGGGGCGACGGCAATATAGTCTAGGTAAACCTGCACCGACTTCTTGGTGGGCTCGACCACAAAGACATTTATGTCGTAGGCAAAAGAGAGCGAGGTGGCAACGTTGTCGGTACCAGCGGTAGTGTCGGCTACAACATAGTCGTTTTCGGTGTCTAGGAGGTGATGGAAGAAGGACTGCAGCCCTGTTAGTTTGACATGGTAGCAGGCGCCGCCGACATCGCTTTCTTTATAGGTGCCGACTGTGAGTAGTGCTAAATTGCCGCTCTTGGCTGCGTATTTTTTGACCAACTCGTCTTCTGGACTGACTGAAATGAAGCGAGAATCGAGGGACGGCGGTGTCGTACCGACCATATCTTTCCCTTCTAGATCTTTTCTTGTGCCCTTGAGGTAGCGAATAATCTCTTCTCTTTCTTCGCCTATTTCATAGTCTTTGCCTGAATTGACCCAATCGGTGCGGTGCAAGGCGCCCTTTAGATGGGCGTTGACATCGGCGTCAATAGCCAATACGAACGGTTTCTTGCTGGCAAGATATCTGATAAAACCGGCAGATGTGGTGGTTTTTCCGGCACCGCCTTTTCCTAGAAATGCTACTCTCACGGTTTTCCTCCCTGGTAATTTCCTGTTTTCTGGCTCAGCTTGCGAGCCGAATTAGGAATTCGTCTTGGTTTTAATTTTTCGTTCTGGTTTTCCTGGTTGTCTGCAAGCGGTTTAGCCGTCAAGACATTGAACCAGGGCAATAGTGCTGAATCTGTGAAGTGATAAGAGGCGCGTGGTGGCAAGACAAGATTGTCGGCCTCGGCCATACGCTCATAGAGCGAAGGGCACGCCCTTACTGTCTGAATGCCTTCGTCGTATAGCAATTTAACCACTGCACAGGAGCGATATTCACTTACTAGAACCACCGGCAGTTCATCTAAATATTCATAAGAGGCTAGGTACGGTCTCACTTGTGTTCGCAGTCGAGCAATCCATTCCGGTCTGGCCAGGTAGGCTCCGAAATGGCTGAGAACCTCGTGTTTGGAAACCTCTGATATAGAAGCGCCGCGTCCAGAGGGACTAAAGAAACGAGCTACAGCTTGCTGCATCGCTTCACTCTGTAAAGACCATTCCACTTTCTCTTCATCGAGATATTTGAGCAAGTTCCAAAGCCAGGCGGAAGTCACTCTATGGTTGCCGTCGGCCACCAGGCTGTACTCATTTACTACAACCGGAGCAAAACCTCGAGCAATGAGATTGATTACTTCATCCAACAATCTTTCTCTGACGCAAAACTCGGTAGCTTTGATTTGCTCGAGAGGCATGAGCGAAACCTGGATGAAATTGCCTTCAAAGACACCGGAAGCAAAGGGAGTTAGATTCATCGATTCCAAGCAAGCTTTCTCGAAGAAGAAAGCTTCCAATTCGATAATGAAGGCAGCGAAGTTTTCTTGATCGATTAGAGCTTTGTAGCTTTGTATAAAGCTCAGGGCTTGCTTCAGGCAATGCTCATCAATCTTGACCGGGCGCTCTTGCGCTTGTTGGTACCAGGTGCCGGCAATTTCGTTGCAAAGACCGGCAAGAGTGACTAAAGCCGTTTTTTCGTTAGCAGTAAGTAGATCGGCAAAATATCTGGCATGAAGATTTCTAGAGAATTCAGATAGGAGCTTTTCAGCTTCCGACTCGTCTTCTTGCAGTCCCTCTTGCATTTGCTTGAGGAAATTGAGATGCGGTTTCTCTATAGAGGGAAAATGCCATTCGCTATCAGGTGTGTTGATTTTATAGAGTTTATAGCCTAGAGCATGACCTTGGCGCAGACGCAGCCTGCCTTTTTCGTCAAAGCTAAAAAGGTGCTTGAGTTGATCAATTAGTAAATTGCCGCGATTTAGCTCTTTGCCGGAATTGCCTTTGTCTGGAATGTTCTGTCCTGGGAAGTAGGATGGGGTCTGTGTCTCAGGCTTAAGTGCGGCTTCTAATCGACTTTTGAGAAACTCAATCGATGCTTCGTTTTCGCAATTGAGATTTTGGTTGCCGAAATTGAGAGGAGCGGCACTGACGACCTTGATGCGCTTCTGTTCTTGATAAGCGGCAATAGAAGGCATCGAAAAGTCGAGCCCGATGGCTTTGCCTGAGTTATTGAGAATTCTGAATGCTTCCGTCATTTAATTTATACTGCCGCCAATTCTCTATCTTTTCTTTCCGGGTATGTCTCAATCAATCTATCTTTCCAATACTGAAATTTCTCTTCCAGCTCTGCTTTTAAGCTGGGTGTTCTCTCTGCTGCTTTCTTATAAGCCTCTTTCAAGATATCGTAGGTGGTTAGGCCTTCCTGCAGATAGTAGAGGTTGTAGCGGCAGAAACTACCCAAGATAAGCTCTTCTGCTTGCTTCTGGGAGCCGGTTTGCATTAGTTGAATAGACTGCTCAACCAGGCTCTCTTTAATTTGACTGGTCAAGGGCGCCTTTTCCACTTTAAGTGCTTCATCCAAGAATTCATTGTCGAGCAAGTCTTGCAGCTTTTGATTGACATAGCAGTCGATCATGAGATGAATGCGGGCACTTTCACCGAAGTTGCATGCACTATGAATGGTGCTCTTCGGATCAAGCTTCCAGAGATAGCCTGTTTGAAAATGCACATTGGTGTCAGTTCCGACGATGAAAGATTGAGCATTGGTAATTAGTGGAATATGCAGGCGGAAGCGCGGCACCGCTTCAAGGTAGACGAAGTCTCTGTGCTCGTGATAGAAAGTGCCCGGCTCAAGCTTGAGCAAACGGGCTCCCATCACTTCCATGTCGGCAAGCGGCATGCCCTTTTCAAAGAAAAGAGACTGCATCACCGGCATCGACTCTAATAGTGGTGTCGGCTTGAGTGCACGGCAATCGCGATAATCAAAGTTTTGCTGTTCGCCTGTTGGGTTGAGTAAAGTTGCTACCTGCATACCCGCCGAAGCGTATTCCGGATAAGGTTCCGCCCAAAGACCGGCAAGGGTCGGATGTGTTTCGATTTCGCTCACTAGTTTTGCCAGAAGCGAAGTTTCTATTTTCATTAGCTGCGAAATGTTTTGAAGGTCCATATTCACATCCGATCTATAGATATAGGTTGGGCGGTAGCATGATATCTGAAAATGGTTTCCGGATTGGGTTTGATTAACTGCTTAAAATGCGAATTCTTTCAAATCTTCATCTTCTCCTGACTTCTCTTTCTGTTTGCTTTAGAGTTTGAGTCTCGGAGTGCTTGTCAACGAATTGGTTCTCAAAAGTTATTGAGAATATGTTGCAACAAGCGCAAAAACTAGTTTATATCTGACACCATAGAATGGTGCAAATGTTTGCCAAATATTTCGGTAGATGAGGCTACTATAATGTGCTCAGGCGGCGGCTTTTAGATGGATTCTTCAGCGATTGATCAGGCGAATAAAGCCAATCAAGCCAATCAAGCAAGTTTAGAAAATGGTGAGCCCCTCTTGGATGAGCAATATTCTGAGAAGAGACTTATTTCGCTTGTGGCGATCTGTTTTCTCACTCAAGGCATCTCTCAGCATTTTTCTTTGCTCAGTCAGCCGCTTAATTCTTTTTTGAAAGACCGGCTTGCCCTCAGCGCTTTTGATATGTCTTGCTTCTTTGCCGTCTTGATGTTGCCCTGGGTGATCAAACCCATCTACGGCATTATTTGCGACACCATTCCAGGCCTTGGCAGAGGGCGCCTTGCTTACCTCTTTCTCGGAAACCTGGTAACAGCTCTATTCTATATTTGCTTGGCTTTTTGTTTTGGTGCTCATGATCAGTTCGCTAACTGGCTGAGTGCTCGATGGCAGGCTCTCGCCATTGTCATTCTTCTTTTCTTGGGCTCGACCGGCATGGCTTTGGTTACTGTAGTCACCACTTCTTTGTCTGCTAGATCACAATTTAGCCGACGTCTCTTTGGCTTGCAGGGCTTCAATTATTATTTGTCCAATATCCCGGCTTTGGTGCTGGGTGGTTATTTAGCTAAGTCGATAGCTATCGGCTCGCCGGTTCAGGCTTATCTGGTGATGAGTGGAGCACTTGTTTTAGCGGCTCTTCCTGCCTTGGTTACGGCAGTTCTTTTATGGCGAGATATGCGGAGAGAAGGCCGCCTATTCCAAGATTTCATATTATCTCGCAAGGAGAATGAGGTCTCGCTATTCTCCTTGCTAAGTGCAGAAGCGCTGTCCAGCATGAGAGGCTTCTTTTCTGAAAGACAGTTGAAAGCAACTTTGATCTTTCTCGCGCTCTGGAACTTCTCCCCTAGCCTGGGTACCGGTTTGTACTTTTACGAGCGCAACATACTAAAATTCAGCCCGGAGTTGATTGCCAACTTGGCTGCAGCAAGCTCATTAGGCATGCTCATCGGTTCTCTCCTTTTTGGGCTGGTCAACAAACGTTTCCATTTGAAATGGATGGCAGCCTGGTCAATCTTGGCTTCCGTTCTTTATGTTTTTCTGGAAGATCCAGTCATTGCCTACTCAATTGAGTTTTTCCGGGGTTTCTCTCTTTCCATCTTTACTCTGTTTTTATACAGCCTGGCCGCCGAGGTAGCTCCAGCAAAGAACAATGCCTTCGCCATGGCTCTCTTTATTTGTTTCTATAATCTTGCCAATGAGCTTGGTATGGTGCTGGGAGGCTTCCTTTATTCCACTCTTTGCGAGAGGTATCTTTCCGGCTCGATTTTGCCACTAATAGCGGTATCAGTTGCGACCACCCTGCTTTCGCTTTTTTGTATACCGTTTATGAAGAAAGAATAGCTCTTACGATCTTCGAGAATTGCTCTGTTCTAGAATTGAATTAAGGGGTATAAAAAAGAGTAGATCTGAATTGAGTTAAATCTTTCAGATAGATCTATTGAAACCTTCTTTGGGGCTTGCTGGTCGGGCTCCTTCGCTGCTTTCAAGTACTGGAGAATGAGTTGAACCAAACCGAGCTGGCTGTCAATATGAAGCCGACGGCAAAGCCGAAAGCCCGAAAGCGCAGTGTTGTTCTAATGGAGCGAGATATACTCGCCTTGTTGGAGCTTTATTTACACCGGACGGTCTCTTCTAGCCAGTTGGCGAGGCTTTGCTTTTCTGATATCAGCTATGAAACAGCCAGGAAAAGACTGCGCCGTATTCAGCAGGCCGGCTTCACTGGTTCGGCTTCTTCCGGGCGAATGGAAGGGCGCGGTCGACCGGAGTTGATTTACTTCCTCACCAGTGCCGGTGCAAGAGCCCTTGAGCAACATCGCGGTATATCTTGGGAAACTATACCGACCGGTCCGCCGCATACCTATCATAAAGAGCACTTTCTCAGGTTGGTTGATCTGCGCCTTGCACTTGAAGATGCTGAAAAAGAAGGTGTTATAAGAAGTCTAGAGTTTGTTACCGGTCGAGAGTTTTGGAAAGAACTAGCCGGTGATATGACCGAAGCTGAAGAGCAGGCGGACGCCACTATTTCTTTTGAATTTGTCGAGCACGCTCCCGATGGACAGAAAGTAGTACCGGTGCGCATTTTGCTTGAGATCGATACGGGGAATTTCCGTCAAACCAGGCATTGGGAACCGAAAATTCGTGCTTTTCTCAAAACCGGCTTGCCTATCTGGGTGATTACGGGCAGTGCCCCGCGCATTCTTACCTTGCGAAAATGGACCCAGCCTTTGCTTGATGAAGTAGGAGTCGGTCCAGGCAAATGTGTTTTTGCGGTTTATAACGACATTGTCGAAAAGGGTGTTTTTCATTCCACCTGGCAGCGCACCGACGGAACAGTTTCTGATATGAGACCCCGCTAAGTTAAGAGTTCTTCGGCGAAATGACAGGCTGAGCTATGTCCAGGTTGAATCTCTCTTAGTTCGGGCACTTCAGCTCGGCAGCGCTCTCTGGCCATAGGGCAGCGCGTATGAAAAGCGCATCCTGATGGCGGGTTGGCTGGACTGGGTAGATCGCCGGTCAAAATAATGCGACTGCTGCGGTCGAAATCAGGATCAGGTACCGGTGCTGCCGATATCAATGCTTTGGCATAAGGATGCAAGGGCTTGCCATAGACCTGGCTGGTTTGTCCGATTTCAACCACTCGCCCAAGATACATGACTGCGATACGGTCGCTGATATATCGCACCACGTCTAAATTGTGCGCAATGAAAAGATAGGTGAGTTTGAATTCGTTCTTGAGGTCGACAAGCAAATTGAGAATTTGGGCCTGTACGCTCACATCTAGAGCCGAAACCGGTTCGTCGGCGACGATAAGTTTTGGCTTCAGGGCTAGAGCCCTGGCTATGCCTATGCGTTGACGCTGTCCTCCTGAAAATTCGTGCGGATAACGGTCAAGCATTTCTTTTTTCAGGCCGACAAGGCTAATCAGTCTCTCGGCCTCCGCCCGCAAAGCCGCACCCTGGAAAAGAGAATGTACTTGCAGGGGCTCGGCCAAAATCTGTTCCACCGTCATGCGCGGATCTAGGCTGGCATAGGGATTCTGAAAGACGATCTGCATTTCTTTGCGCAGAGGTTTCATGGCCTTATTGTCTAGGTCCATTATGTTCTGACCTTGGAACTTGACCTGTCCGTCTGTGGCGCCCATAAGACGAAGCATCACTCTACCTAGGGTGGACTTACCGCAACCTGATTCACCTACCAAGCCTAAGGTCTCGCCTTCGAAAATATCGAGGTTGACCCCACTCAATGCCCGCACGGCCCCGCACTCTTTGTTAAAGAAGCCTTTGCGAATGGGGAAGTGCTTGGTCAGATTTCTAATTTCGACCAGGGCGCGGGCATTTTCTTCTTGGGGCATTTGCTTTCCTGTTTTCAGGGCAATTTAGTTGAGAGTGTGTTTATCGTCTCACTTAATTTTGCCAGAAAACTTACTCTCTTGGCTTCGCTGGTGGTGGCGTCGTCTCCGTCCAGGTGGCGGCAAGAATTGAGGACAATCTTTTCAACCCCTTTCTTGGGGCTGCGCTGTAGTTCAATTGGTCTAATTGCTCGAGCGATGCGAAGCTCTGGGCTGTCAATAGATTCTTCCAGAGAGTCTGTTTCTTCTAATTGCCATTCGGCTTTGATGGCAAGCTCGTTTTTCCAGTCATTCAGATCTTTCTTTGAGACTATCTCGCAGGCGGCGCAGGCACTCTCGAAGGAACTCATTAAGGTGTCTGTGCCAGCTCCTTCTTGATAATTGCCCCATATATTCTCGCGAATCTTATAAGGACGTGGTTCTCTGAGGAATACGTACCAGAAAACAGTATATAGAATGGCTAGTTCGATTGCGATTATCAAATAAGCGAACAAAACCGCCTCCTGGCCTGTGCCACGAGAAAAGGATGCCTAAAAAGAGCACTGAACAATAAGCCGGGGAGGCAGAGGTTGAATCAGTTACTTTCGATTGGTGCTATGAAAGTGAATAAGGTTTAGTGTGCATTTATTTTAACGAAGTATTGCAAAAAAGCTATAACTCTTTAATAAATTCAGAGATGTCAAGTGATTAATTGTGATCTTGCAAAGCTCCCCTGTAACTTGCTTTCCGGTCTCGCCTTGAGAAATTGGGCCGCTTTTTAAGGAGGGCTTGGTCCAGATGTCAGGCGTGCTTGGTGCAAAATTTCAGCACCCAGCTTGCATTAATATTTAGCTGCTTATTGGAACAATCGGCGCAAACAAAAAGGCAGATGACCTGAGATGGACTTTGAATATGCTGAAGGCGTGAAAGACCGGGCTCTAGCCCAAATTGCCGTAGTCGGTGCAGGCACAATGGGGTCTTCAATAGCCCTAACATTTGCCCAGAATGGGCATTCGGTCTTACTGAAGGAGACCTCAGAGGACTTTCTGCAAAAAGGCTATGCCAATATAGAGAGATTGCTGGCCGGTCGTCGTAGAAAGGGACTCAGTGAGGAAGAGAGTCTAGCTATTAGAGAGCGCATCTCAGGCACCATTGACTATGAAAACTTTGCCGATGTCGAGCTGGTAATCGAAGCCGCATCGGAGAACATCGAAGTAAAGAAAGGAATTTTTGAAGCTCTCGATGAGTGGTGCAATCTTGATTGCATACTTGCCTCAAACACCTCCAGCCTCTCAATTACACAGCTTGGATCTTTTACTCGCCGTGCCGATAAAGTACTGGGCATGCACTTCTTCAACCCTGCTCATATTATGAAACTGGTTGAGGTTGTACCTGGGCTAGAAACTTCGCACGAGACTGTTCTGTACGCTCTCAACTTGGCTGCTTCTATCGGTAAATTGGCTGTGCGCGTGGAAGAATGCGCTTCCTTCTTGGTTAATCGTCTGCTTGGGCGCTATATGAATGAGTCGCTCTATGTTTTGACCAGTGGTTTAGCCGGTGTTGAAGAGATTGATCAGGCAGTTGTCGACTATGTCATGCCTATTGGACCCTTGGCTTTGCGAGACATGAACGGCGCCGATATAGGCTTGAGTGTGGCTCGTTACAATTGGCAGGAGTATGGTCCACGCTTTGCCGTGCCGCAGCTCTTGGAAGTTATGGTGGAAAGTGGTGTGCTCGGGCAGAAAACTGGTGCGGGCTTCTATGCTTATGACGGCGATAAGAAACGAAGTGGTGTCAATTTGCAGCTCACTGAACTAATCGAAAAAGTAGCCCGGTTTGAAGCCCCGGCCAAAGGAAAAATGCAGGTTGAGAATCTCTTCTTGCCCATGATCAACGAAGCTTTTCTGGCTTTGCAAGAGAGAATCTGCCAGCCGGAAGATTTAGATTCAGCTCTAAAAGCCGGTCTCGGTATGCGCAAAGGTCCTTTGGAGTTGGCTTCGGATATGGGTCTCAAGCAGTGTTTGCAACAAATGGAAGAAAATTTCCAAATATACGGCGAGCGCTTCAGACCGGCCCCGCTATTGAAGCGTTTTGTCTGGGCCAATCGAAATTCAGTTTTTTAAGCCAGCTGGTGCGGTTATTCTTTTAACTCGCCGCCGACATTGAAGCGGTCGTTAATCCAAAGGGCGATGAACGAACATGCAGCGGTGAGTGATATGCCTATTGCCAGTTCCATGACTGATCCTTATTACTTACTTGGTTATCCGAGTACTGTATATATGATGAGTGTAGTCTGGGAAAGGTGAGGTTAAGGGAATATTTTTGAATTGTTAAGGTTGCCTGTGTTCTGCCCTCGGTTTTTGTCTTGGACAACTATTAATCTAAACTATTTGCAGGGAACAGCCTGCCTCTCGTTCCGTCCTTTATCTTCAGTGTCAAGCAAAGTTTGAGGGTTCGAAAATGAGTCCGTTTAGAGAGAGAAATGTCGCTAGCCTGGGCAAGACCTTTTGGGTTTTCGGGTTGGTTTTCGCCTTAGCTTTCTTTCTCTTTCAGGCTGAAGTTCAAACTGCAGAGGCAGCAGAAGTCTTAAGAGGCGGCGTTCTCATGAACGGTGCCGGTCAGCCTACCACTAGGCTATCTCGACCGGCAACAGTTTCCTCCGACAGTAAAAGCGATACAGCCCCTCCCACCGCTCCTTCTCGCTTTGCCGCCCGGGCCTCTTCCACAAGCACTATGCCCCCAAGCTCATTTTCGGGTGAGAGAGCCGGTGGCCTGGTCGATACTAGTTTGTTTGCCGCTGCGGCAAAGAGCGACAGTCGTTTGAGCGGCGGTGCCTTCGATAATGCTGCTAACAATAAGTTTGACATCGGCGCTGAACGCGGCTCTAGAGAACTGACTCTGGCCTGGGAAGCTTGGCATAAGCAAATTTGTGCCGAGATTTATGCGCGCTGGCAAGAGGTGGCGATGATCAGAGGTTCAGCCACAATGAAAGTAACAATCACAAGAGACAGGCATGTTGTTGCCGAAATCACCAGACCTTCTGGTAAACAGCGTTTCGACCGTATTCTCATCGGCGTGATTTCTTCTCTAGAGGGTAACCCAGGTCTTACTTTTCCAAAGGGTTCGCAAAGACAGTCGGTGAGTTTTGAAGCTGAGTATATAGCCGATACAAATGTTAAAGGCGGCTACAGCTGGACTCGCAACGACTATGAGACTGTGCGTCAGAATTATTAGTTATTGCTGCTTCAAATAATCAAAAACTTTGCGGGAACGTCCTTCGGCTTCCTTTTGCAAAAGTAAAAGCCTAGTTTTTTCTTCGGTAGAGATCTCGCCGCATTTCTCTTGCAGTCTTTTTAGCATTTCTTGGCTAGGCAGTTTGAACAGGCTCATTGTCGCTGCATATGACTTGCCGCCTAGTTGTAAGACCAAGAAGGGCGGTTGCTGATGATAAAGCGAAGGGAGCTTCTCATTCAGCTTAGTTGCATAAGAAAGCAGATTTTCTCCCAATTGAGTCTCTATATACTGCTTTTCAAAAATGCTCTCTTCCACAAAACAGGCAAGATCAATTATGGCTTCTTTGATCAATCGTTTATATAAATGGGCGCATATGAAAGCCAGGCAATATTCTTTGCTGTCTTTGATCTTTTGATTCTCTGGTCGCTGAAAGTTATCGACCCAACTCATAAGTTCGGTATGTTCACTAAGACTCATACCCCGGGCAGCTATTTTAAGGGTGAGCTCGTTGCTTGCCGAATCTAGTTCGATTAGTTTCTCCAGCGCTAGATGATGTGCTCTCCGGTAAGACAAATAGCCATCCTGACTTACTGTGTATGTCTGAAAGTCAGGTAAATGAGACGACTCTGATTCCAGGCTTTCGTCATTAAATAGCGCTGGTATTATCTGTGGTGATTCAAGCATGAAGAGCCTTTTGCTCTCTTGTATGGCTTGCAGGGCTAAATCTCTCAATTTTTGAGCTTCTGCCCCTTCAAAGGTCGGCACCGGTAATTTTTTCAGATCACCCACTTGAAAGTTGATTGTGGGGTTGATGTCTTGGGCAAAGGTCATGGCTAGGCTGCTGTTCAAATAGGCAAGCAACAAATAAATGTCGATTTGGTTGGGAAAAATGGCCGAACCACCGACATCGAAAATGCAACCGGCGGGCATTTCGCGCACAGCCAGAGTTTTTGTGCCGACGAAAGAGAAAGTCAGTCCGGCTTTGAAGTAGAAGTCTTCGTTCTTCACCACCCAGTGCACTCGACCTTTGAGATAGGGATAGGCGCATTCAACTGCTTTCTTTAGTTCTCCGCCTTCGTCTTGCCAGTCTATGACTGTATCGATGGGGTGATACCAGCGCTTGTTACCCCTCCCCTTGATATAGGGTTGGTAACGTTTGCCGACCAGGTCTCTTTCCACTTCCCAGATATAGCGAAGAAAACGTTCATTATCGGAGGTCGCCAAGCCTTGCTTGATTTCAGCCAGGTCAGCCAACCTTGGCAGACTGTTATACAGTTTAGAAGCCGCCCGCGGTCTGGAAAAGTTGAAGGCCTTACTTTCATGGGCTTGAAAGTCTTCTTGCTTCCTAATCAGGCACTTGCTCAGCATCTCTTTCTGCAAGATTGACTGCAAGATTGACTTAAGAGCCTGACTGCGTTCGTCGCCACTGCTGCGCAGATCAAATTGTCTGGTTTCTTTTTTGCCGATTTCGCTTCTTTCCAGGTCGACTTGCTTAGCCGTTTGTCTGATATTCAAAATGGCGCTATCAGCTTTCTCCCCGCTTAGAAATGGAAAAACGCCTGAGCCTAACAGCAGTACATTTTCAAGATGGTTGTCTAATATTTGTTCTCTTATAGGTCGAGCGCTTGGCAGAGAAAGAATAGAACTCTGCATTATGAAACTTACTCTACCGCCTGGCTTGACCAGCTCGAGAGCCCGGCTGAGAAAGGCATGGCCCAATTCATTATGGCAGCCAGGATAATTTTCCTTTAGAGCTTTTTTGAGTTCTCTATCAAGCAAGCGTCGTCCTAAATAAGGAGGATTAGCTAAGACCAGGTCGCAATCATGAAATGGTGCTATGCGCCTGTCATCTCTATCCAGCGAGCCTAGTAAGCTTTTCCTCTCATCGGTACTAATTTTTTCTTCAAGACAAAGCAAGTTTACTGCTAGTTTTTGCGGTGTCAGACCGTGCAGAATCTGACTAAAGGCTCTCAGTAAATTGAGGCAGCAAAGAGCTGCTTTATCTATTTCTATGCCCCAAAGATTGTTCCGCCAGATCTTAGCGAAGGCTTCCTGGTTGGTCTCTCCCCTCTTTCTATAGTAAGGCAAGAGATATTCTTGGGCGGCAAAAAGAAAATTGCCAGTGCCGCAGGCCGGGTCGAGAATCTTCAAGGTTTCAAGCGAAGCCTGCTGGTCTTTCGCCAGCAAAGGGGCCAGGTTGCATTGCACCATAAACGAGACTATATCTAGAGGCGTAAGTACCTGGGTGAACTTTATTAGGTCTCTTGCGCTGGTTTCTTTGTCTGCTTTTTCTAGGCGGCGATTGGAGTCTTTTTTGTCTGGCTGCTGTAAGGCTTCGAAAGCAGTGCTGAGAAGGTCGATAAACTGCAGGACGTCGACTGGCAATTGTGGAGCTTCTTTGGCGCGAGAGTTTTTGGAGAGCGATTCTAGAACACTCTCGAGGCTTTGATCGTCTCTGTTTTCTAATTCTTTGATGCTCTGGGTAAAGCCGTTTCCTTCCTCTGCTTTCTGCAAATCAGTAAGTAGTCGACGCAGATTGGCTGCCGATTTGATCGAGATAGCGGCAGCTCCAAGCAAGATGAGCAAGGCTAATCTTGCCCAATCGCTGTCGGCATCTTGTTTGAACAATAGCAAACCTGCTTTATTGAGCTTGTTCTTTAATTGACCGGCATCCTTTCTGGCTATGCTTTTTCCCAGGCTCAAGCCCGTTAGCTCAGATTGATCAAGCATTTAACCGCCGCCTTGCAGGTCTCTGTAAAGCAAGACCGGGCTGTCTTGGGTGAGAGCACTGGTTTTAGCCGCTTCGGCAGCTGAAAGCAAAAGACCTAGTTCAAGGAAATCTTCGGGCACACAGGCGGCACCAAAAGAAAGTGAAAGTGTGCGGCTATCAACGCCGGTGGCTAAGGGTGTCTTGGTTAGAGCCGTGACCAATCTTTTGGCAAAGACTCTGGCTCCTTCCCCTTTGGTTTCTGGGCAGAGCAAGGCATAGTCGAAAGCTTCGTAGTGTGCCAGTAAATCATTATGCCTTTTCGCCTGCGAGATGCGCAGCACTGCTTCTCTTAGTGCCCCTATCGGTAGTGGCTCACGAATTGATCCGTTCGGTCCGCTTTTGACGCGCATCTCAAAGACAATTACCGACAGGGGATTACCAGATCTGTGTCCTCTAAAATATTCTTGCTCTAGAAAGTAAAGAAAAGCCGGGAAGTTGAACATGCCGGTATCGCCGCGTCGCAGCGACATGATCACTTGTTGTACAGCGGCCGAGTCCACAGTCTTAGGTTCGAGTGGCGGCAGGTTGCCGACTCTCTTGGTAATGGTGCCAAAGCCGGCCAGTCCACAGGTGAGCATATTGCACATGACCGGCACCCATTGGCTGCGCAGGTAGCCGAGTTTTTCGACAATCTCTCTTGTGCTCGATTTGCCGTCGACAGCATCATAAAAGCGTCTTTGCAAAACAAAGTCGACAGGTATGGCCGGCTGTACTAGTTTCTTTAGGTCGGCATCAGAGATACTGGGAATGAGTTTGACTAAAATTGTATCTGGTTTGAAGCCGCTATTCTTCAGGAAGTTGTACTTGTCTAAGATCTGCGCGCCCTGCATGATCAAAGAGTCCAAGGTATCATGGATGGTGCGCTGTTTTGTGATTACCTTGGGCTGGAAAAAGAAACGACCTTCTTTCCAGGTGACCAGTTCGTAAATACACTCAGCTCCCCTATTTTCAGGAGAGGTGGCATGGAAGGGCTGCCCTTCTATGAAGAAGACTTCGGCTGTTCCCTTATCCGATGTGATTTCCAAGCGACCTGTCATCTTTGCCAGGTTGATTGATTGCAATAAGGCGGTTATCTGTACAAAAGCCAGATCGCCGTTTAGAACAGTTGCAGTGCGAGTCAGGGAAGATTCTTGACCCATCGGAGGTATGGGCACAGTTGATCTTTGTTTGGCAGCATTTTCATTGAGGTAAAAGAAAGCCTTCTCTTCCGCCTTTTCTTCTTCGCTGGTAGTCACTCCCGGTGCGGGCTGCGCTGCTCCCTCTCTGTCATTGAGAGAGGCTTCGATGCGGTTGAAGACTAAAAGCGAATCACAAGATGCAAAATCCCAGAGACTCTGCATTTTGCCTTTCTCCGACACGGCAAGTGCCCACTTCGGGTCACCGCCCATGGGGTCGGCGTGGGCGATAAGTTTATACTCGGATCCCTTGATTGATGAGGGCCAAATTACTTCAACTTGCTTGTCTAGATTCTCAAGCGCCCATGTGAGAATCTGATGTATTGCCGTGGCAGTCGGGTTGCCCGGCAATATCTGAATCGATTTTGCAGAGTAGCTCTTTCCTTTCTGCATCCGACCAATCCTGGTTAGAAGGAGCCCAAGAGGGCTCCTTCTGGGGTTACTCTACACTTTGGCTTGCAACATGTCGTAGGTGATTGAATGCTGCGCCATACGATCGAAAGCTTCAGCCATTCTCGCTTTGTCAAGGCAGAGAGACATTCTGAAGAAACCTTCGCCGTTTGGTCCATAAGCTGTACCAGGCGGCACCACTATGCCGGCTTTGTCGAGCATCAGGGCTGAGAAATCAGCAGATGACATGCCTTTAGGGGTGGGCAGCCACATATAGAAAGTGGCCTTAATCGGCTGTACCGGCCAACCTAAGGCTTTCAGTCTTTCAACGGCCAAGTCTCTTCTTTCGATGTAGAGATTGTTGCAGAAATCAATATGATCGGTTGGACCTTCGAAAGCCGCTATGGCTGCCAATTGAATCGGTTTGAAAATATCGGTGTCTACGTTCGACTTGATTTTGGCAATTGCTGCTACTGCTTCGGCGTTGCCGATGGCAAAACCAATTCTCCAGCCGGTCATGTTATAGGTTTTTGAAAGAGAATGCAGTTCGACTGCGATTTCTTTTGCACCCTTAACTTCCAAAATGGACGGAGCTTTATAACCGTCGTAAGTCATTTCGGAATAAGCGAGGTCATGCACCAAAAGAATATTGTGCTTTTTGCAGAAGGCAACTGCTTTCTCGAAGAAGGCGAGATCGGCAATACCGGCTGTAGGGTTGCCTGGATAGTTGAGCATGAGAAGCTTGGCTTTCTTTAGCACCGCCTCTGGTATTGCATCTAAGTCTGGAATAAATTTGTTTTCGGGTGTGAGCGGCATGAAATAGGGCTCACCGCCGGCAAGAATGGTTGATGTGCGATAAACCGGATAAGCCGGATCGGGAATAATATTGATGTCGCCTTTGTCGATAAAGGCCATAATGGTGTGATGCAAGCCTTCCTTCGAGCCGATCAAGGAAGTTACTTCTGTGTCGGCATTGAGCTCGATACCAAAGCGTTTATTGCACCATTTCACAATCGCTTGTTTATACTCTTTGCTACCACCAAAAGGGGGATAGTGATGGTTGACCGGATTCTCGACAGCGTCGTGCATAGCCTCGACGATATGGCGCGGTGTGGGTTGGTCCGGATCGCCGATTCCCAAATTGATAACGTCTACGCCTCTGGCAATGGCGGCCTGGCGCTTTTTGTCTATTTCGGCAAAAACGTAAGGGGGAATCGACTTGAGTCTATGTGAGAGTTCCATATTTACTGACCTTTACTTACTGAATTTGACATTACCATAGCTTCACATATCAGGAGCCTATATAGATAAAGAAGAAAGTATAGTTAACCAAGTTCTTAATAAGCGGCAATGTCAAGAAGAGACTTCTCTCCTGTTAACTGAAAATAGAGGACAATTCAGCTTGCTTATCTCAGCTTGCATATAGAATTTTTCTTCAGCTAATTAGGGTAAAAGTTTTGTCCAAGTCTCTGGTCTTCATTCCGGTTCTTTTGCTCTGCGCTTTTGTCATTTTTGCCAGGCTCGGTGACTATCCGCTCTTCAATCCTGATGAAGCCCTCTATGCCGAACCGGCTCGAGAGATGTTGGTTATTGGCGACTATGTGACTACCTATTTAAATTATGTGGTGCGCTTCACCAAGCCGCCCCTGGTTATTTGGGCAATGGCCCTCTTTATGAAAATTTTTGGGGTGAGCGAGTTTGCCGCCCGCTTTTTTGGTGCATCTTGCGGCTTGGCCTTAATTGGTGTGACCTATGCCTTTGTTTTGCGCTATGTCGGACTTTTCGCCGCCGTAATTGCTTCTTTCAGTTTGGTTCTTGCACCGCTCTATTTAGGCACGGCTAGAGAAGCAATCACCGATATGCCTCTTTCGCTCTTTATGGCTTGGGCCCAGTTTTTATTTTTTCGGGCTATGCATGACAAAACAAGCAAAGCCGCCTTTCTTGCCTGGATTTTGCTTGGTCTGGCTGTCATGACCAAAGGACCAGTAGGTTTGGTTGTGCCTGGTGCCATTGTCGGCATCTATATTTTGCTGACCGGCAACATTCTTGAAAAGATAAAGCGACTGAGACTGGTTGCTGGTCTATTTATTGTTGCTTTCATTGCTCTGCCCTGGTTTGCCACTGAAATATATGTGACGAAAGGGGCTTATTTCAACGAATTTATCATGCGCGAGAATGTCGAACGCTTTACTGCCAACGTAGATGCTCATAAGCAGCCGGTTTGGTACCACTTGCTGGCTATGCTCATTGGTTTCCTGCCCTTTTCAGTCTATGTGCCGGTTTTGTTGAAAGATGGCGTCGGCGCGCTCAAGTCCAAGTTCAAAGAACAAAAAGACCTAAAAGTACTAAATGACCTAGATGAAACGGCATCGCTCAGGCTCTATTGCGCTATCTGGGTACTTTTCACCTTGGCTTTTTATTCTATTTCAGTGTCCAAGCTCTTGCCTTATACATTGCCTGCTTTTCCTGCTTTGGCGCTACTGACCGTCGACTGTCTCGACCGGCATATCAAAAATAATAAGTTTGCACCACTTGCTGCACCTTTGCTCTTGATAGTCGGCGCTATGGCAGCGGTGGGCATTTCCGCTCCCAAGCTGATTTCGTTTATTAGAGACTGTCCACCCGAACTGAGCCCTCTCATAACAGGCTTTGCCGGCTTTGCTGGTTTTGCCGCTTTTGTCGCCCTGGCTCTTTTACGCTCTAATCGAAGTCAGGCTGCATTTCTCTTCTTTGCGGTGGCCATGACCTTAGGTCTCAATTACTATTTGGCCAGGGTTTTGCCCTTGGTTTCAGCCCGCTGGGAAGGCGGTCTGCCCGAACTCAGTCGCTTTGCCGGTCAGTCTACATTGCCGATTCTGGTTTATGACATGCGCAAGCCCGGGGTTCCCTTTTATAGTCTTCGCAAAGTAGAGAATTTCAACAATCACAGTCTCTTTCTCAAGCGGCTGACTGAATTGCCCAAGGCCTATATATTGGCGCGCACACGCCATCGCGATTTGCTCTTAGCCTCTGGTTTGAAAGAAGTGAGAAGTCAGGGGAGTTTCAGTCTCTTTGTTTGGGGGCAGAACTGAAAGGAAGCTCCCAGTCGGTATAGTCGCAACCTAATATGGTTCCTGAGTTGAAGGTCCACAAAAAAATTCTGGAAGAGTTGAAGCGCTTCCAGATCGATACCGCTTTAGTAAAGAAGGTCGAGAAGGACCTTCCCCGCGATTTCTATTTTGTACCGGTCACTAGCGAACAAGCCACCGGTGTTTGGCATGCCATTAGGGCTGTGCACAAAGAAACCGGACTCTGGCCTGTTTTGGTGCAGAATGACGGGGTTATGGACGAGCTTTTCTCGACTTTAGAGCGTCATGACGAAGACTTTGATGCATATTTCGATGAAACTGTCAGTGAAGGTTTAGCCATCGACTTTAAGTCTTGGCTGAAGTTGCAGGAGCCTGAACCTCAAGATAATGATGAACTGATGGGGGAATGGCCCGAAGAGGCGGAACCGGCTCATGTTTTGGTGCAACTGCTCGACTTGCGCGTAGACGAGGAGGGACGTTTCGCCATGCAGCAGCTTTCTGAAGTTTTGCTGGTACTCTGCCCTCTGCAAGAACCCTGGCATCTGCCTGCCCTGCTTAAGCTCGGCGGTTGGAATGCCTGTCCCGATGCGCCGCATCATGTTGCCGGCTTCAAGTATTGGTATGAAAGATATTCTGCCGAACCGGCTTTCTTTTCTTACGACACTTTCGAATTCATAGTCAATAATCCGCCCACTGATAATGATAGTGCCTTAGAACTGGCTATTGACCAGTATTATTACTGTTATGATTTGGTGGCGCAGGGTTGCGGCTCAATTTTAGAGCTGGCTGGTAACCTGGTAGACTCAACGGTTTGGTACTTTTGGTGGGACTAAAATATGGATCCAAGATTGGAAGCGGCTTTTAGGAGTTCAGCCAGTTGGTTTTTCTGGATGGCCGGATGCACGGTCGTCAATCTCTTTATGTTCATTACCAAGTCTAATTTCGGCTTGGCTTTAGGTATGTCTGATTCATTGATTGTGGCAGTGGTCAATCTTCTGCGGCCACCTGCCGGTGATGCCGGTGCCTTGATTGTTATTGCCAGCAATGTCCTTTATATCGCCCTCATGGCTGTCTTTGGCATATTTGCAGGTAAAGGCAAGGTTTGGGCTTTTGCAATGGGTATCAGTTTGGCGCTCATTGATGGCATCTATTGCTTGAGCGGCGGCGAGTATATTGGAACTATAGTGCATGGTATGGCGGTTTGGTTCATTTTCAGTGGACTGAGGCTGGCTATAGCAGTTCGCAACGCCAGTCCGGAAGAATTGCTTTTTGCCACTGCTAATGCCGGCGTCGTCTCTCCCGGCAGTGGTGGACCATCGGGACCATCCGGTTCAGGCTTAGCTGAAAGTTGCCAGGAAACTGCAGGCGACGGGCAAACTGATTCTGGAAATCAGGATACAAGCAAAGCCCCCGGTCCAAAAAATCCTATATCTTAACTAGAGTTCCCAGTCGCTAACCTTCTTCACCCCTTCGCCTTGCCTCGGTGTGCTGATACTACTGGTGGTATTACTCTCTTCTTCGTCGCCTTTGACTACCCTGAAGCCGCCTGGTCCATCGGCGGCCCGCTTAAGTTCAATATTGAAAGTGACTTCTTTCTGATTCGAACCGGCTGGAAAACCGGGAATGTCATAGTATTTGACGCTATTAGCTGCCTTAAGAGCCGCCTCTCTGAATTGTGTTTCAATTTTGACGTTTCTAGCTACATCGGGGGCGGCTCTGAAATCTACCACTTGGGCTTGCAGGTCATGCACCTGGTTCACCTTAACCTGCACTACTGCTGTTCCGATGCCCACATCGGCATACTGCCATCTGCTATAAATTGCTTTGGCTACGTCTTTGTACCACTGTCCCCAATTGGGGCTGACTGCCACCGCTGCCTTTTCCAGGGCGGGCAGCATTAGTGTGGTGGCGGTTTCTTCTTCGGGAACCCTTTGCATATTGACAAAAACCGGATTGGTATCCACCGGCAGTCTAAAGTTGCCTCCTTTTGCCGTGGCACCTAGCGCGGTCATATTGGTCGTCCACTTGCCGCCCAGGCTATCATTAACCGTATGCGGTACCGTAACCGTTACTTCATAGCCCGGCGCCCAGGTCACTATGCCTTCTCGGCTTGAATATGGCTTGACTTTGTTCTGTTCCACCACAGTTGTGGGCGTGCCGTTCTTGCTATCGAAGCCTCTGATTTGGTCAGGGCTGTATTGGTTGTACTCGGCTTTATAGCCTGGTTCGATAATATGATGACCGGGACAAAGAAAAGGCAGGTTGCCGTGAATGCAATGATAGACGGTCATCAAATTACTTGGTCTTGTCACTGTTTTGACTTCAAAACCAGGCACATAAGTGGTTACTCCGCTAACCGATGAAACCGCCAAGGTCGGGCTTGGTTTGGGGCTGCCATAGTCTGTGACGGCGCCTGACCGACCCGGGGTGCTCACCTGCTCTGGGACTCTATAGGTCTGTGTGCTGGTTTCCTGGTGTGAAGTAACTATAGGTGCTATCACCCCGGAACCATAGGTGCGAATTGGTCCATAACTGGTTGATGGTACCTGGATATTCAAGAAAGACTGGTTGGTCCCCGATTGCAGAGTCGGTCCGCCGTTAAGATACTTGTTTCCCGAGATTTGAATTACCGAAGTTGAAGACTGCAGATAATTGTGGTCGAGGGAGCCTTGCAGCGGCGGCTTTAGTGAGACATCTTTCTTGCTTTCGCCGGTCAAGACAGTAAGTGATGGTTTGATCTCGTTGTCGCTCTTGATGCCACCTTGCAGTGGCTCAGCCTGCGCCGAGCCCCAGTCGGCTAAGGTATACGAGATTACAAAGAATACTAATATTGGAACTATCTTCATCGCTCTTTCTTGCCTAAGCATCTTTGACTAACTTAGCATTTCCCAAAAGCGTCCAATTAAAAACCGTGGTCGAAGACGAGCACGAGAACTGACTTTGGGGACAAAGCGAGAGTCTGGCTTCCTAATAATTTGTTTGCTATTTCAGTCACCCATAAGCGTGCCGAACATATCGGCAGCCTGTCTATATTTCTTTTGTTCTTCCTTTACCTCGGAAGATTTAGCTTTTCTATAGCCGCTCGGATAGCAAAATTGATTTCGCGCTATTTCAACTTGACTGACTTTCTTGGTTTCGAACATAGTTCGCTGTCTACCCGATTTGAAGCGGTCGACTTGTTTGAGAATTACACCGTTCAGAGTGGGAAGGTCGAAGCGCCAGCGCAGAAAATCTAGTTGTTTCTTTTGCAATTTATAGCCGGTGGTTTCCCAGATAGATTGCGAAGTCATTAGATCGCCTCTGTCAGTGCCGTCTCTATAGATAAATTCAGCTTGACTGACATAGCTGTCGGCGGGCAAGACTTTTCTTTCAACTTTGCGCACCGGTAAACCTAGATAGTTTGTATTGGTGCTGGTGAGACGGTCGGTTAAGGCGGCTTTTCTGCCAGCTATGTTCAACTTCCAATATTCGTATGGCACAGCATTGCCTAGATTGCTGCGAGGGTTGTATGTGACAACTTTCCAGTCAGGCGCGAAGCAGTAATAAACCACATGCTGTTCGGTTAAGTCCAGCTTGACGCCTTTGTCGTTGAAGTAGATTAGGCAGGGACCGTGGCTGAGTACGTTTGCTTCTATCTTTGTGACCGAAATAGTGTTTTTGCTTGAGCCCGCGGCGATCTTTTCGGTGCTTGATATAGAAAAGAAAAGTAGTGATAAACAGGCAAGAGCCTGGTTTATCTTTAGTTTCTTGAGAGTGAAACCGGGCATAAGATCGCCCTCGTTCTTGCTAGTTAGATGTAAGAGACTTAGGCTTCCGGGATTTTCAGTGCTGATCTTGGCGCTAGACCTTTAGATATTTATCTATTTTAGCTTATTATGGGGTATCCGAATAGGGCTAAGGCAGCTAAAGAGCTTGGGCGGCAGCATAGGCTGAAGCCCAAGCCCATTGAAAGTTGTAGCCTCCCAACCAGCCGGTAACATCTACTACTTCGCCAATAAAGAAGAGCCCGCTTACTTCCTTTGCTTCCATCGTGGTCGAAGACAAGCAAGCTGTTTCGACACCGCCTCTGGTGACTTCAGCTTTTTTGTATCCTACCGTTGAGCCTGGTATGACTTGCCAGCTTTTCAGGTTATCTATAAGCAGTTTTGTCTTTTTCCCGTCTAGATTAGCCATGGTACCGCTTATTGCCAAATGTCTGGCGAAATATTCGGCAAAGCGCTTAGGCAAAATCTCTGAAAGTATGTTTTTTATTTCCTGCTTGCCGTGTTTTTGTTTGGCTTGCGCTAGGAAACTCTCTACTGATAGGTCCGGCAATAGATCAATCGAGAGGGGGCTGCCCTTTTTGAAGTAGAGTGAAGCTTGCAGGCTTGCCGGACCTGATAGACCTTTGTGAGTAAAGAGAATGTTTTCTCTAAAAGAAGCCTTATTGCACGACACCAGAGCATCAAGGGAGATGCCGGCTAAATTAGTAAACTCGCTTAAATCTGAATCTCGCCAATCAAAGCCGTCCAGCGCCGGGGCTAATTCGGTTATTCTTAGGCCGAACTGTCGGGCTAGGTCATAACCAAAGCC
This sequence comes from Candidatus Obscuribacterales bacterium, assembly GCA_019745415.1. Taxonomy (GTDB): domain Bacteria; phylum Cyanobacteriota; class Vampirovibrionia; order Obscuribacterales; family Obscuribacteraceae; genus Obscuribacter. The sequence continues at coordinate 53,799 of JAIETF010000035.1, forward strand.
GGTGGCTCCAATTTGTGGAATGGACAGACCGCCTGTGGCTACCACTAGGCAGGGCGCCTCTTGGACTTCGCCGCGGTCATCGGTAAGCAGAAAACGGTCTGGTTTTTCCACCTTGGCGATTTTTCGATTGAGTTTGAAGTCTACCTGTGCTTCCCTGGCTTCTTTAAGCAGCATATCGACTATTTGACTAGCTGAGTCACGACAGAAAAGTTGACCTAGTTTCTTTTCGTAGTAAGCAATGCGGTGTTTTTCTACAAGCTTGATAAAGTCTTGGGGGGTGTATCTGGAAAGGGCAGACTTGGCGAAGTGCTTGTTGCCTGAAACATAGCACTCGGGGCGGGCGCCCAAATTGGTGAAGTTGCAGCGACCACCCCCTGATATAAGAATCTTTCTGCCAATCTCTTTATTGTGGTCTAGTACCAAGACCCGTCGCCCCCGCTTGCCTGCCTCGGCGGCGCACATCAAACCGGCGCCGCCGGCGCCGATGATAATTACGTCATAATTATTGGAGTTCAATCTATTTGTCATGCCAGTATTTGCATAATGATAGTATTTCGTAGGCGGTCGGGATAGATATGACAGTATTAACAGGCGAAGTTGTAACCAAAGCACAGTCAAGTTTGAAAGCTTTTGCCATATATCTTGAGAGCGGCAAGGCTATCTTGTTTTCGGCTGAAACAAAAGGCGGTGCCGTGCAAGTCACTATGGCGGTTAAGCCGGCCCAAGAAGTGCCAGAGCAAAGTGAGGCAGTTTGTTCGGTGGACTGGAGTTGGATTTATGGGCGGCAAGTAAAGGGTGTTGCTGCTAGCCCGCGCGGTGATTTCTTCAAGCTTGATTTGGGTTCCGGCTTGGTCATTACCATCAGTTGCGGCATGTGGCAGGGTGATGGTTTTCTTTCTTTTATGCCGTACAAGCCGGTCTAAAACAAATAGCGACTTAGTCGGGCAACAAATTGCTCTTGCCTGTGGCAGTTAGAAATTCACTAAAGAGTGCCTTTAGGTCTTTGCCGTCTTTCTCGGCTGCAGGCTTGAAGGGTTTTGAGCGCTTGATCACGGCGTTGTTGCAGGTTTCAAAACTAGGCAGGCCGGCTTGGTCGAATGATTTTGTGGACGAGGTAAGTTCAATTGTGCCGTCTTCTAGTGGTCTATAACTAGTTATGCTTTCTTGCTGAAAGCTGCCCGAGATGCGATCGTCGTTGTAGTGCGAGACTCTTACCACGTTCATGAGACTGCGAAATCTTACTTCGCTGTCTGTAAGTACCTGAAAGTCTTTGCGTGAGACTTTGTGGTATTCGATATATTCAGAGCTGCGAGTCTCGCTGGTATAAGGTACCCCGACATAATGCCAGATGCCTCCCTGGCGGTCTTGTTGGTGTCCATAGCTAAATTCATGTCTGGCTTTGTAAGTAAGCGGCGACTGATAAATTTTGCCGGTTTTGAAATCTTTTCTATAGACTGCAGTTTCATTTTTTACCAGCCAGGTGCCGGCTAGAAAGGCTGGAATACGAATCCAATTGTTGCCTGACGAGGTTTTCAATGTTTCTGAATTAAACTCTGCCCCGGCTCTCAGCTCGGGTGCCACAGCCGGCATGCGCTCGACATGCTCCACCCCACCTTCCAGGGTATAGGCCAAAGCCTGCCCCGCAGAAATGGGCAGGAAAAGCAGGCAGACAATTAGAGAAAGGCATTTAATCAAGAGGCTTTTCTTCTCTTGCTCTTGGTCTTAGCTTTTGCTTCCGCGTCAGCTCTATTTTCGTCTGCATCTGCAGCTTCTGCTTGAGCTTGGGCCTTTGCCTTTAGCCGGCGCTTGAGCTGGGCGATTGAAAATGGATAGGGACACCAGCCCTGCCCATTCATTGGGCACGAAGCCAAAGTGTCATCGGCTTTCTTCTTTCTTGTCTTTGTGGTTTTGCCTGATTTAGGTATACTCACCCTTTGACTCCCCAAGACTTATAACTCTAAAACTGGTATACCACAAAATGAGCGATCCAGAGAACTCTGAAAATTTGATTGAGCACCAAGATGGTCGAGTGGAACTGTCTGAGGCCAGTCAGGAAGCCCTCAAGGAAAGCCCGCTTTATAATCACGATCTTGCCCCGGTCAGGGTTTCCGAGCGCAACTGGACTACTTATAACTATGTCGCTCTCTGGTTTTCCATGTCGGCCTGTATTCCCACCTATATGATGTCTTCCGGTTTGATTGCCTCCGGTATGAATGCCTGGCAGGCCATTTTTACCATTTTGCTCGGTAATGTCATTGTGCTCTTGCCCATTTTGCTCAATTCGCATCCAGGCACCAAATATGGTATCCCTTTCCCGGTCTTTGCCAGAGCCGCTTATGGCACCTATGGTTCTAACGTACCGGCTTTAATGCGGGCTGTGGTGGCTTGCGGTTGGTTTGGAATTCAAGCCTGGATCGGCGGTCAAGCATTGTGCACCATGTTTGGTGCTTTTATTCCTGGTTTCTCAGCTCTCGGTGGTAATTTGGCTGGTCATGGCGGCGGCGAATGGCTTTCTTTCGCTGTCTTCTGGCTGATCAATATAGCCATTGTTTATAAGGGTATGGACCTGCTCAAGAAAGTCGAGAGTTTTGCCGCTCCCTTCGTATTGCTCATGACTTTCGCCTTGCTGATTTGGGCGGTAAATCACGCTCATGGCTTAGGTGATCTGCTGCAGCAGAAAAGTAAATTCAATAACCCAAGCGAATTCTTCAAGGTCTTCATTCCGTCGCTTACGGCCATGATTGGTTTCTGGGCTACTTTGTCGCTCAATATGCCCGACTTTACTCGCTTTGGGCATTCACAAAAGGAGCAGACTATTGGTCAGGTATTGGCGCTGCCCACAGCTATGGCATTGTTTTCAGCCATGGGGGTGATGATCACCTCGGCGGCTATAGTAATTTATCCAGATGCCCAGCTAACCGAATTATGGGACCCGGTCAAACTGATCGGGCGCTTCAAAGAGCCTTTTGTTGTGGTCGTTTCGATGTTTACCGTGGCTCTTGCTACGCTTTCGGTCAATGTGGCGGCTAATGTGGTTTCACCGGCAAATGATTTTGCCAATGCCTTTCCTCGCTATATCTCTTTCAAAACAGGCGGCTTGATCACCGGTCTGGTGGGCATTCTCATGCAACCCTGGCGGCTTATTGCCGATCCTTCCGGTTATATCTTCCTTTGGCTGCAGGGCTATTCCGGTGGTTTGGGGGCGATTGCCGGCGTATTAATTGCCGATTACTGGTTGGTGCGCAAGACCAAGCTCGATCTGTCCTCTCTTTATAGCGTCGGTAAAGCTACTTGGAACTGGCAGAGTTTGCTGGCCACAGCTTTAGGCTGTTTGCTTGCCTGGATAGGCGCTTTTCTTCCCGCACTTAAGGGTTTGTACGACTATGGCTGGTTTGTCGGCTTCGGTGTTGCCGCCTTGGTTTATGTATTGCTTGTGCCGAAGCAGCCCCTCGAAGCAGCCAATTAAATAATTGAAGTTTCAAAACAGTCTTTGAAGTGTGTTTAGCGACATCTTTACCTTCCTACCATCTACTAAATTGAGAGTGTTGGTTCAAACGAGGTTCAAAAAATGTTGCGCCAGGTAGTCGATGGAAAAGATCCCTTTAGTTTTGCCATATTGGCCGGGCTGACCCGCATAGTGCTCGATAATTATCTGAATATACAGATTAAGGGTGTCGAGAATTTACCTAAGTCTGGTCCCTTTATATGCGTGGCTAATCATTCTTCGCGCTTCGATGGTCCGACCATCGGGCGACTAATCAATCGCCCCGCTTGCTTTATGGTGCATCCAAATGAACTTAAGGGCTTTCAAGGCTTTTTACTTACTAAAGTAGGGGCGTTTCCTTCTTCTCCTCGTTATGACTTTGTCGCTCATGTACTCTCCCGCTTCGAAAAGGGCGAACCCTTTGTCATTTTTCCCGAGGGCACGGTTCACTATGACGGCATTACGCATCCTTTTAAAAAAGGTGTGACTAAGGTGGCATTTGCCGCCCTCGAGGCTGGTTTCGATGTGCCCATAATTCCTATTGCTGCCGGCTACGATTTTCAAGGCAAAAGAAAAGCTCTCTATAATATCGGCGAAGCAATTGCGGTAAGTTCATATAAAGAATCCTATGCTCGCGACGCCCAGGCTGCTTCTCAAGCTCTTCTTGATGATTTGCACAAGCAAGTGCTGGCTTTGCGTATGGAGCTTGGCTTCGAAATTGGCGAGAGATTAATAGAAGCCGGTGTCTTGGGTTCGATGCAGGCTCTATCTCTAACTAGGAAGGCATCTTGAGAAGATTATGGTAATTGAGACTGCCAGGATGATAATGGCAAAGAAGAGAACCATACTCATGGGCATCAAGCTTGATGACGCCGGCTTATTTGTGCTCTTAAATACTAAGTACTGTTTGAGGTTAGTAAAGCCAATTTTCATGTGCCCTTCAGTCTTTAAAAACGATCACTGTATTACTAGCTAAACCGCAGGGTTTGCCGTCTTTTATAGGCAGCACACGCAATTGATACCAGCCGCTCTCAGGAAAATCGACTGCTTTGAGTATATAACGACCTTTCTTGGCTTTCAATCTTACTTTTAGATGTGCTTTCTTGAGCGGTTTATCGTCGCGTGACAGGCGGGTGTAATGATTGAAGGCAACATATTTTTCACCGCCTTCGAGCCAAAGCTCGTCGCAGTCTAAATTCATGGCCGTGGCATCCCAGTTGAGCGCAATCTCTTGTCTAAGTTCAACCCGATTGAGATGGGCGTTATCTGCTTCCTCTGCCACTAGACGCGGTGACACTGCCGAGAGTGGTTGTAGTGCAATAGTCGGTTCCGCCCTGACCTCGTAGAGTTCTTTTGGCATGGTCATTCTCAGAAGACTGAGCTTTTCGGAAGCCAACCAGTTGCGATAATCACTGATGGGCATATAAAGAAGATCTTTCTTCTCATTAGCCTTTATAGGCAGGAAAGGAGCGCTATAGTCGTGGTCAGGATCGTCCGGCCAGGCAAAATATAGCGAGGTTTTTTTCTTTAGCTTCAGATCCTTTACTCCGATTCCTAATAAGCTATTCAAGTCGCATGCCGCCTTAAGATCATAATAGAGCGAGATGAAGCTCGCTTCTTCAGCTTTGCTTGCTTTGAAAGAGGCTTCAATAGTGCTGTATTCTTTTTTTGAGATTGGCTTTTCGTAAGAAATAAATTTCTCCGACCGGCGGTCATAGCGATAGACTCGATATTTTTCTTTGTGCTGTAAGGCTTCTTGCAGGGTGTAGGCATCAATGAAGCCGTCGAAGAGAGGCTGAAAATCGAGGGCAATTACCTGTCTTGATAGATCATTTGCAGTCACGGGCGGTTTGAGCATGCCCTGCAAAATGCCCTGATAAGCGAAGCAATGTGCCCCTTTGATATTTTGAGGCAAGTCGAAAACCACTACCTTAGTGTTTCTGTCTATTTCAACCAGGCTGACCAGATCTCGCTGTAATTTTTCAATTGTACGACCGGCTTCAAGCCAGGCTTGATTGTTCATTTTGGCAGCCCAAGTCATAGTGACAAAGAGGCTCAATAAGGCTGTCTTATAGAGAGCGGACGAAACCCGAAGCTGTTTTGTTTCCAGCAGCAGAGCAAGAAAAATCATAAAAGGCGCCGCGCTCAAATAAACTATGCGGCTGCCTGCCATATAGGCATTTACCCCCAGTATCTGCAGGCTGGGAAGCAATGAGAACACAGTCCAGAAAAGGAGAAACAAGAAAGTGGCTTGTTTCTCCTCCAGTCGTCTGATATTGATTAGAACGCAAAGCCCAAGGGCAAACCAGGTGATGCGACTGACCAATCTGATTAGATGAGATTTGTCGAAATAGGCTAGATTGAAAGGATGGAAGACCTGGAATAAGGCTTCGCTCTCGAACCAGCGTGTGCCAAGTGATGAACTCAAAAGTTCGCCAAGCGAGCCGCTGTAACCGCCATAGAGCGAGCCGATGGAAAAACTGCGCCAGGCAAGATAAAGCAGGGCAATGAAGAAGTTGCCTGAATGGAATCTGGCGTTTTTGCTGGCTGTGCCGCGGCTCAGTGATAAGGCGAGTAATACGAAAGGTAGGGAGATGGCCGCTTCTTTGCAAAGTAAGCTGAATACCAGCCCCAGACAAGAGAGAAGACTAAAGGCGGATGACAATCTGTCTTTAGTCTCTGACCGGGAATCGGCTATGAGAAAGGCTAATATAGAGGCGAGATAGAAAAAGGTGACCAGCAGATCGCTGCGAGATAATATCCAAGCCACTGTTTCGCAATGATTTGGCGCTACGGCAAAGAGAGATGCAGCCGTCAAAGCTGTTAAGCTCTTTGTTTTTGTCAGGTGAGCGGCTATGAAGTAGACCAGAAGGCTATTGCTGAAATGCAAAAGTACGGCTGTAATGTGAAAAGTTATGGGGCTGCCCTTGCCGGTCAGATAGTCAAAGGCTAAGCTGACTTCGACTAGGGGGCGAAAGAAGTTGAAGAAAGAACGGTCGCCAAGCCAAGTGTTTTTGAAATTGTCTAGAAGCAGCCAGGGTTCGCCATGGCAGACTCGATCAAGATAGTTCAGGTGCAGAAAGTCATCGCTCAAAAAAATAAGGAGCGATAGTCGGCGCCCAAACAAAATAGCTCAATAGCGCCAGCCAAACTAGGCTTAGGATGATTCTTGCTTTACTTATCGGCGCTGAAACCTTGGGTACCATGTTTGTAGTTCAGTACCGCCGCCATTTTCGACATATCAGACAAGATGCGTCTTTCTTTCACGCCGCTTGTTTTTTGAGAAAGGTCTGCCACCATTGAGCAGTTTTTCATGGCACTTTCGACGCTGAATTCAGAAATTGCTAAATGACCGTCTTCTAAAACCTTAGAATAGCGCCTGGCAATGCCGTCTTTCGGTCTCAGTTCTTTATTGCCTATTTTGTTTTCTGAGGCGATAAGCTCATAACCCGAGGCTATAGTTACGGTCGGATCGGCTGGACCGCCGAAGGGACCTTTATTGAGCTGTGCTTTAATAGCCATGCCGTCGCCGTCGAAATTCATTATGCGCAAGACACCGTCTTTGAAGCTAATCAGTGCATCTGAATTGGCACTGAATGCTAGGGTGCCGAAAGGAGTTACGACAAAGGCGATTTTGGAAGGACTCTTTACTGAAACCAGAATTTCTCCTGATTTGAGATCGACTGTATAGTTGTTGATCTTAGTGAACACCGAGCCTTCTGTAGAGAGAACGGTTATCCAGTCTTCGTTTTGTTGTACTTTGTCATTGGGCGGAAATTGGCTGTCGGGTATGAGTTGCACACCTAGTAGAGCCATGGTGTGAGGATCTACCGGGTTGATTGGTATATTGCCCAGACCGGTGGGGGCGACCAGTTGAGAGTTGGTAACATCGGTAGGCACGACTACCGGTGGTCTATCAACCGGAGGTTGGAAAATGACCGGAGGCAGGACCACCGGTGGTGTCACAGGTTGCGGGTCAGGCTGACCATAGGGACCGCCCAGAACAGTGAAGCGCGGATCTGCGAAAGCCAGAGCAATAAATGCCAGGCCAATACTGCCTAATAGGATGCCAGGAATCTGTTTCTTTCTCTTGATTGTCACAGAGCGGTCAAGATTGTTTTGGTTCTCTGGCTTCATTTATGCAGCTTAATCCTGTATACGTCTTTATTTTATGCGGCTTTATTTTGCTGAATTATAGCCTATAAATTGTATCGATTTTAAGGCAATGTCAAGCGAGCTTCTATCTGTGCTGACAGTTAAACTGAAGCAATTAGCGGGGACTAAGCAGGAATTTAGGCTTAAATGCAAGATTTTGAAAAGTTGGGTGTGTTTTATCTAGGTCATAAAGTCGAAAGCGACGAATTGGTACTTCTTGATAGTGCCGATATGGTCACCCATTCGCTTGTCATCGGTATGACCGGGAGCGGCAAGACAGGGCTTTGCCTGAGTGTATTGGAAGAAGCCGCAATTGACGGTATACCGGTCATTGCCATTGATCCCAAAGGCGACATAGGCAATTTATTGCTTGCCTTCAAAGAATTGAATGGTGCTGCGTTTGAGCCTTGGGTCGATGCCGAAGAGGCGAGGCGACATGGGCTGAGTACTGGTCAGTTTGCTGAAGCGGAAGCCCAAAAGTGGAAAGCTGCTCTTTTGGAAAGCGGGCAGGATGAAAAGCGTATTGCCAGAATGCATGATAGTGCCAGCTTTGATATCTATACTCCGGGCGGTAGTGCTGGTCGGTCAATATCGCTCTTGCATTTTCTCCAAGCCCCGAGCTTGGATGAAATCGACGATACCGAAGTATTTGTTGAACGGCTTGCCGGTGCGGCTCAATCGGTTTTGAGCTTGGTCGGTCTAAAGGCTCTAGAGAACAGCCGAGAACATGTTCTACTCACCAACATATTCTCTTTTCTCTGGAAAAGCGGCAAAGAGATTGATTTGACCGCTTTGATTGGGCTGATTCAGAATCCACCCTTTGCTAGAGTCGGAGCCATTGATTTAGAATCTTTCTTTCCTGAGAAAGAGCGCTTTGAACTCTCATACAGGCTCAATAATCTCATTGCTTCACCTTCATTTGCCGCCTGGTTGGAGGGCGAGCCTCTAGATATCGACAGTATGCTTTATACCGAACAGGGTAAGCCGCGAATCTCAATTTTTTCTATTGCACACTTAAGCGATGAAGAGCGAATGTTCTTTGTCACCCTGCTGACCAACCAGATGGTGAGTTGGATGCGCAGACAATCTGGCACACGCAGCCTGCGGGCCATTTTCTATATGGACGAAATTTTCGGCTACTTCCCCCCGGTGGCTAATCCTCCCTGTAAGAAGCCTCTTCTGACCATGTTAAAGCAGGGTCGAGCCTTTGGTCTTTCAGTCATGCTCGCTACTCAGAATCCTGTCGATTTAGACTATAAAGGCCTAGCCAATGCTGGAATTTGGTTTATTGGGCGCTTACAAACCGAGCAAGATAAGGAACGCATCCTTGATGGCTTGGCTGCCCAGTGTGGTAGCGCCGGTAGTGCGCAAGGTTTTGATCGCATGGCGGTGAAGCAATTGCTCTCGCAGCTTGGCAAAAGAGTTTTCTTGATGAGCAACGTTCATGAAGATGGGGCGGTGCTTTTCCGTACTAGACCGACTCTTTCTTATTTGCGTGGACCTCTGTCGAGGCAAGATATTCGTAAGCTCTATCAAAATAGAGCTAAAGGGGCAAGTAAAAGTGAACCAGGGCAGACTGCTGCCATAGATGGCGAAAGCGGTCAAAAGCATCCTGTTAAAGCAGCAATTGGCAGCCCCGACAAGAGCATGCCTTTGCTGGCACCTGGGCTTGAGCAATACTTCATTCCGGCGCGGGTGGCCGAGTTCACGCCGGCACGCGGCGAGTGGTGCCCTTTTTTGCTTACTATTGCCGAGTTGCGCTTTACCGACAGTAAGCTCAATCTCGATGTCCTGCGCACTAAGGCATCTTTGACTCCGGTTTCGGACGGCGCACCATTGCCGGTCGATTTCAGTAAGTCTAGAGACATCAAAATTGTATATGATGAACTTTTGTCCTCGCCAGACCAAGATTCGCTGCGTTTTTTACCTGTGCCGAAGGCGCTCAATAGCGCCTCGGCAATGAAGGCATTCAGTCGCGACTGGGAAGAGCATATCTATGCAAATACCAGACTAAAGCTATTTAAAGAGCAAGTAAGCGGCATTGTCTCTGCTGTAAACGAGAGTGAGCGCGACTTTAGAGTAAGGCTTTCCATGGTCTTAAATGAAAAACGAGACGAGAAGCTGGAGTCTATGCGTTTGAAGTATGCTCCCAAGATTGAGAGATTGGAAGAAAAACTGCGTCTTGCCAGGCAGAAAGCCGAGGCTCATCAGGCAGATGTTAAACGGCTCGAGATGGAGTCGGCCTTGTCGATAGGCGCCACTGTACTTGGTGCTTTTGTGGGGCGCAAGATGAATGCTCTTTCTAGGGCAAATAGCGCCGCTCGCGATCTCAATAAAGTAAGCCGCAAGCGTGATGCGGCTCAGCAAGCCGAAGAAAATCTTGACGAAATTTTGGAGAAACTTAGTCGCCTGAACGAAGAATTTGAAAAGGAAGCGCAAGCTGTCGATTTTAAACCACAAATAGTTGAAATCGGCATCGTGCCCAAGAAAGCAACTATATCAGTGAAGTTGGCGGCGCTAGCCTGGGTGCGCGGCTAATAAATTAAAATGCTAGGCTAATTGCGAAAAGCTTGGGCGTGCAAGGTCGGCATATTGCCTGGTCCCCAGTGCAGTTTCTCTAGTACCCTGGTTAAACCTTCGCCGCTCCAAGACCAGTGTTGCAAAACAATTAGAGCCTGTTCTGCGGTGAGAAAGCCTTCTTTCATCATAAGGTGGCATCTTTTGGCTGCATCTAAAGACGCTTTATTCAAGATTCCGGTCTTGATCAATCTTTCTTCGATTGCTTCACTGGTGCTTTGAGCTGGTAAATGCCCTAGTCTTCTCAGGTCGAAGGCAGTCACTAGCCCCGATAGACGCAATAAATGATAGAGACTAATCTCGCCATTATAGGGTGCCGGTTCTTTGCTTACTTCTTTCAGGCTATCGGTGAGACTCATTTCTTTTGTGGCGATAAGTCTTAGTGCCAATGCCGCAGAAAGAGGATTCAACTCGAAGCGGGCGATCATCGCCTGCAAGCGCACCGCGCCGGCTATGATTGGAGCATTGAAGAGACCCGGCAAATACTCTCCGAGTGTCTTGAATCCTTTAGTTTCGGCTTCTCTTTCCAGGCGAAATAGATCTTCTCTTGTGATTAATCGAGCCAATAGTAAAAGTTCTTCGAGCTTGATGAAGGGCTGCTTTGGTTCGACCACCTTTTCGCAAGCTTTTTCAAATTCAAGCATGCTAGCCACTGAGGCGAGAGCTTGAATGGCTTCTTCTTTTTTGACTCGGCCTGAGCGAATCACTTCTTGGGCCTTGAAGCTGGCGCTGAGGAGTTTATTTGAGACCATACCCTGCAAAACTAAGATTCGACAGAGGGGTAAGCCGATATGTTTACTGAGACCAAGAGCGTCATCGACTGTCTTTCTAGTAAGTATTTTGGCTTCTACCAAAATTTCGCCCAAGTTGCCTTCGTCTTTATGCGGGTTACCGCTCCAGCCAAGTTCAGAAAGTACTTCTTCTACTCTTATTCGCTCGGTACCGAGATAAGTCATACATTTAATTGCCAACTCTAGACTGAGCAGATTCTGTCTGACCAGATTCTGCAAGGTAAGAGCGCCTTCTAAAACCCTGGTCTTGGTTATGCCGAGCATGATCATCACCCGCCCGAGAGGCAGGCTGTTTTTATGCGCTACATACAGAGCATGGCAGAGTTGGTCGATACTAATCAGACCCGAGCGAAAGAAGAGTTCGCCCGTTAAAGCTTGCCCATCGTTCAGTTTGTATATTCCGCCTGATTCGGTCCCCATTTCTCCACGTCACCCCACAGTACCTCATGATACATAGATACCTGACATCTGCATCGGGTAGGTCTGGGAAGGGCTATATTTTTATTAGGGTTTCCCTAGAGGCTTTTGTATGCTCTTTTGATAGAAAGCGAAACGGATTCTCTAGTTTCGTAATCGATGGGTGGATTTAAGGGGTAGGACATGATGCCTCTGCCGACATAGCGTTTAGGCATATCTTCTTGCCGGGGAATAACGTGCATATGGAAATGGGGAACTGCTTCTGCCAGGCTGAAAGTGTAGACCCTCATTGGTTTAGTTGCCTGGCGCACTGCTTTGGTGGTTTTAGAGAGTAAATCGCCGAATTCGGCCGTCTCCTCAGGCTTAGCCATTGATAAGTCCAAAAAATGTCGCTTTGCTTCGATTATCAAGTAGCCGGCAATTTTAGTTTCGTCTGAATGTCTCACTCTAAAGTGTTCGGTCTCGAACAAGTAATAGCTGCTTTTGCCGGTTTCCTCCTTGGCTTTGCGGCAAATCTGACATGACTCTTCCATATAACCCCGCTGGTTTAAAACTCCATACAGTTTTGGAGCAATTATATAATTAGACCTGCCAACAACCAGATCATAGTGCAGATAGAACAAACAAAACAAAAAGCAGGTCTAGAGCGGTGTATCGAATTTTGATTTATGGATTTTGGTTAGCCTTAGCCTGTCTGGCCTGCTTGGGCAATTGTCAGAAGGTTTATGCCTTCGAGATAATATCGCTTGAAAGCGATATAAAGGCTGACCAGCTCTCAAATTGTCTTGTTCATGAATCTTTCTCGGTTAAACAAGGAGCCGGTGACCGCTATTTTGAGCGAGTTATACCTCTCAGTCATGGCTGCGGCTTTCGTATAGTTTCAGTGAAAGTTGAAAAACGTCCCGCCTATTTTCAGCTCAAGCAAGAGAGCGGTCAGGTGGTTCTGCGCGTGGCTTTTTCAGGCGCTGGTGCCGCCGCCGAGAGACGGTCCACTAATTTGCCGGTCAGCTTCGAAATCGACTATGTGTTGCGGCATGCCCTAATAAACAGCCCTCAATCTAGTAAATTCCTCTATACGCTGCGGTCTTCCAAAGAGTGTACTGCTTTCAATAATGTTGCCGTAAGTTTGCACTTGCCTAAAGAACTCAGTCAAGGTTTAAGCTTCCACCAGGCAGAGGCTTTCGCCCTTAGCAATAGACCAGATGGGCAAAAAGACCAGCAGCAAAACCTAAAGAATCTTCGCTTCAGTGATGCAGAATTGGGCGGTACTCGCTTTGATAGAGGACCTGGCAAGTTGATCTATAGTTTTTCTGGCCTGCCTCATTCAAGATCTTCAGCGTCTTTAGATGAAGTCCATGTACTTTATGCTTTGCCTCCCGGCTTTATTAAAGATCCTAGTTTTTTGTCTCGGCTGGGTTACTTTGTTCTCGACTGGTATCCACTTTTCTTGCTGCCGCTTTCCACTCTCTTCGCCTTGCTTTCCTTTCGAAAATTTGGACCCTTACTTAAGTCTGAGCCTGCCATCATAGATGGTGACAGCCCTCTCTTGCAGGGGTATTCCGAGAAAGGTACGGTCACTAAAGAAATGGTGCTTGATGAATTGCATTACCTATTTGAGAAGAGTGGATCAGATTCAGATAAGGTCGGTGGCAATGCATTCCATGATGGTTTGCTTGAAAAGATAGGCCGAAATGCAGGTGGAGTGGATTTATTTCAGGCCAGCTTGTCTAGTGTCGATTCCGATCAGATTGTTCGGTATATAGATCAAGAAGTGCTAGATCTTGCCGAGCGTCATGCTCTTGATGCAGGGCTCTATTTAGGCAGACCAGGCAGCTTTATCGGTGCTGCTTATTTGGTTGGCGGTATCCTACTTGTGTCAGGTCTTCTAGTTACTTCAAGCTTGGCCTATATGCCACTTGCGCCTCTCGGTCTGGGTGTTTCTGTATCAGGGCTGCTTATGCTCTTTATGGCTCGCTTCATGCCCGATCGTACTCTTTTAGGGGATGCCTTGCGTTTGCGCTATTTGGAAAAGTCTAGAAAGCCGTAAGTGCGAAAACAGTGAAGTATTAAATGTCGAGCTTTTTGGAACAAAGAATAGTCTCTCGACATCTTTATCGGTCGTGACAATTATGCATTCGACAAAAATATATTTGCAAATCTAAAAAACAGGACTGTCAAGTGGCATAAAATGGCTCAAACGTGGAAAATGGCCTATGTATGGAGTTGTCGGTCAATCCACTAGTTCCGATAAATTCAGTTTTTTTGTTTTCGGTAACGCTTATTTCGATTCGAGGTTAGATGATGAGGATATTCAGAGCATTCAGAGCCGCGGCTCTTGTTTCTCTTCTTTCTTATCTGGCTATCTCGGTGCCTGTGAGAGCGATGGATACAGCCGGTGATGATGCCGGTCAGTTCGGGTCTATTACGGTTACCAAGCTGGCGAGAGAAGGCTTGAAAGCGGCTCAACGCCAAGACTGGCCCACTGCTGTACAACGCTATCAAAAGGCGGTCAGCCAGAATGTCAAAGCACCAGAGCTTTATTATGGACTGGTACAGGCTGCCGCTAAAGCCAATAACTGGCACGAAGCCCTGTCGGCAATGGAGACTCTATTTAATGAAGAGCCCGCCGCCAAAGCCCATATGCAAGGCGACTATGGGCGAGCTTTAGCCGGTGTGGGTCGTTATGAAGAAGCTATACCGATTCTGAACAAGGCTCTTACCACCCTTGATGCAGACAATTCTTTCGTCAATGAAAAACTGACCGCCATGGCTATCAAAATTGAAAAGCCGGGTGAAAAGCCTGATATCGATATGTCCAAAGTGAAGTACAGAGAAGTTACTGCTGTTGAGAAGATTCCCGAGCGCGACCTTGTTCATGCTGATGAGGTGTCGGAAAAGTCTAAGTACACACTCTCGTACGAAAACCTTTTCCACTATTCTGAGTTCATTGCTATTTGCACCTACAAGAAGTACGAGAAAGAACGTGATATCGCCTTCTTTCGTCCGCCTATCGCCATCTTCCATATCGACGAAGTCTTGAAAGGACCGCCGCTGAACCCGACTTTGCCGATTCGTTATGAGTTTCATGACAAAGTCGGCACACCGGTCATGCCTAAAGGCTGGACTTTTGGACCAGATAAACTACCCGAGCCTGGTTCTAAGTGGATAATCTTCATTGAGAACGCCGTACCTAAACGCGGCGCCTTCGAAACCTATCACGGCAGCTATGGCAGACAGGAAGCCAATGACGAGAATCGCAACAAAATCTACAAGGTGATCGAAGATCACCGTGGTCAGCAGTAAGGAGCATAGTAAATGAAACCGTTTTTTAAGACGACTGTCTTTTCTGTGGCCTGTCTGTCGCTGGTCTTCACTGCTTCAGCCGCTCGTGCCGAAGGTCCGACCGAGCGTAAAGTAGCAATCTATAAGAGCTTGCTCGATTGCTATCAAAAGCTTGGCCGTGCCAAGGAAGTTTCTTCCACTTTCGCCACTTTGACGGCCTTGCAGCCTAATGATGCCGTATTGCAATACAATTACGGTTATCATCTCTATACTGCCGGTAACACCGCCGGTGCCATAGCGCGCTATCGCAAGGCTTCACAGTTAGACCCGGCCAATGGCGACTATCACGGTAATCTTGCCAATTTGCTCATGCAGACTAAAGATTACAATGGTGCTCTTCTCGAGTACGGTAGAGCCGGTGAAAGATTCCGTCCACAGTTCGATAATCTTCAGAAGTATGTGGCGCAATTGCAACAGCAGAAGCAATATCAGCAGATGCTGCAACAGCAGAACAAGGCTAAGAAACCGGCTGCGGCACCGACCAAGAAGAGCAGTGATGATGACGATGAGTAAAGATAGTCTGGTATCGCCCTAGGCGACCTTTCAGATTCTTGCTAGAACAAGAGAAGGAGTTTCTGCACTCCTTCTCTTGTTTTTTTTGCCCAGATATATGAGGCTTGCTTTTATTTGTTTGAAGTAGCTCGGGAGGTCCGCCTCCTGAGTTCGGTTATCTAGATTTGAGGGCAGATTTGGAATTTGCTCTTTTGTTTCATTTCTTCTTTGGGGGCGTAAATATGCAGAATTCTAAGATAGCGTCTGCTATCTCTCTTTCGTGCGTCTTCCTTTTTTCTTGTACATCTGTCTCGGCGGCAGACTATAGCCCTGATGATGCCGGTCTTTTTGGCTCCATTACAGTCACTAAGCTGGCGCGTGATGCTCTAAAGTCGTTTGAGCGGCAGGATTTTACTGCTTCTTGCAAGAGCTATAGCATGGCTATAAATCAGGCTTCGGCTTCGGTCGATCTTAATTGGGGTCTCTTGCAGGCTGCCTACAAGGCCGGTAATTGGCAGGAAGTTAAAGCTGCAGTTTCGGCCTTGTCGCAGGCTGAACCTGAATCAAAAGTGCATTTGCAATCATATTATGGACAGGCCTTGGCCCAGTCTGGACAGTATGAGGAAGCCTTGCCTTACTTGCGCCAAGGTCTTAATTCGGTAGACTCTGATCTTCAATTTGTCTCTTCAAAGATAGCTGCGCTCTCTACCAAAATTAGAACGCCGGCTCCAAAGAAAGACCTGCCTCCGCCTGTTTACATAGATAAAGATGCACCTGTAAAAGTAATTGCCCCACCAAAGATACACGCCTCTGATGTCGGCACTACTTCAAGCTATGCCCTCACCTATGGCAATCTCGAGCATAGCAGCGAGTTCATCGCTATTTGTACATACAAGAAGTATGAGCTAGAAAATGACATTACCTATTTCAGACCACCGATCGCTCTTTTCCATATTGACGAAATTCTCAAAGGTCCGCCCTTATCAGCCACCTTGCCGATACGCTTTGAATTTCATGAGAAGATAGCCGGTAGTGAGAAACAACCACCAGGGTGGACATTTAGCTCTGACAAAATGCCTGCACTCGGTTCGAAATGGCTGATCTTCATTGAGAATGCCGTGCCTAAGCGAGGTGCTTTCGACACCTATCACGGCAGTTATGGCAGGCAACCTGCCACAGAAGAAAATCGCAATCTAATCTATCGCATCTTAGAAGAAAGAAGAGGGCAGCAATAAAGCTAAATCAATTAGATTAGCGGGCGGAGGCACCTTCAGTGGTGCCTTCCTTCTTCTCTTCTATATTTTCTTCGTCGTCGATGACAATCTGATTTCGTCCGCGTTTTTTAGCCATATAGAGTCTGGCATCGGCAACTTTCACGAGTTCAAAGACTGAGTTGCCATCGAGCGGATACTCGGCGATGCCGCCTGAAAAACTGTTGCAGAACTCTTCGCCTTTGTCGCCGGTGAAAGTAATCTGTCTGAACTCTTCCAAAACTCTGTGCACTGCTAAATGCATGGTGGCTTTTGTTTCTCTTCTAAAGGCCAACATAAATTCTTCTCCGCCCCAGCGTCCACGTAGATCGTCTACACGAAAACGGCGAGAAAGCAGTTGTCCAAGCCCAGCCAGCACTTTATCACCGGCAAGGTGTCCGTAAGTGTCATTTACTTTTTTGAAATGATCTACGTCAAGTAGACAGATGGCAAAAGTTGTTTTCAATCTCTGAGCTTCTGCCAGTATGGCGCCAAGTTGTTCCGAGAAGGCGCGGCGCAGCAAGAGTCCGGTGGTTGTATCTTTGTCGGAGCGGTCTTTGAGCATGCGCGAGCGGTCAAGACGCACTTTTACCCTGGTCAAAAGTTCTTCGTTGACCACAGGCTTTGGCAGATAGTCGTCGCCACCGGAGCGAAAGGCTTCTAGGCGTGCTTCTACTCCGGTCTGTCCAGTTAAGAAGATAATGGGCAGGTCTTGCCAGCGGGGAATTTGTCTGAGCATGCGGCAGACTTCAAAGCCAGTCACTCCCGGCATCATCACGTCTAAGAGTAAGAGTTCGGGTGGATACTCTTGCATGGTGTCGAGAATTTTGGAGGGATCGTTGAGGATGCGCACAATCATGCCTTCATTGCGCAGCACCAGGGCGACTGTATTGCAAAAGAATTCGTCGTCGTCGCAGATGAGTATGCGGGGGCGGCCGCCCTGTCTAATGTTGACTAAGTGTTGTACGGCTTTTTCCAGGGCATCTGAAGCAATCGGCTTATCTAGATAAAGTGAAGCCCCGGCATGGGCTGCTTCCACCATATTCTTGACCAGTGCCTGACCCGAAACGAAAGCTAGGGGAAGGTTTTCATAACCAGGCAGTTCTCTGAGTTGGCGCGCCAGACCAAAACATTGCTCCGGCTTTTCAGGCAAAACGTTAATCAGAGCAGCATCAAGAGGATAGACTACAGCTTGTTCCAGAGCTTCTTTCAGCCCGGCGGCTCTGACAATTTCAACCAGCCTTTGCTTACCGAGCTCGGAAACTATATCTAAAAATCCCCGGTCTTCATCAACGACCAAGATGCGAGTCATGGCTGGATTATGCACCGCTTGTTGCGGCTTGATACCGGAACTGGCTACTGCCTCGTTTATTTCCTGGCATTCCGAATCTCCGGCTTCTTTCACTTCTAAGAGTTTTCTATCAACTTCCGACCAAATTATGAGCTGCTCGTCCCTCGGTTTACTGCTTACCTCGGCCGCGGCATCCTCGATATAGGCCATCAACTCCGAAACTTTTCTGAAGCCCAATGATCCGCCTGTGCCCTTGATTTTATGCGCCAGTCCGCGAACCTCTTGGGTGAGTTCGGCATTACTAGGGTCGTTCTTAGCTTTCTGTATTGCTTCTGCCAGTTCCATGATTCTATTGGGCAGCACTCTGGCGTACTTTGTCACCAACGCCAGAAACATAGTCTCAAAGTCTTTCATCTTCTGAGCAGCCGCTTCCGATTTGTCATCGTCCAGGGTGCGATCTACCTGGGCTCCGAAAATATAGGGAATGAGCGGTTTGTGCACAGAAAGCGAGACTGAGTGGTCGGCAGTGAGCTTGTTTTTCAAACCTTCCATATAGTTTGCCGATGAGCCGACGAGAACCAGTTTGGCTGTCATGCCGGCCCTGCGTTTTTCTAATAGCCATGGCAGTTCGCCCCCTTCACTGAGTGGGCTGCCGACAATTACCATATCGGCGGTTTTGATTTTCTCGTCTGCTTCTTTTAGATTACTACACGGCAGAGCCTTATGCCCTCGTCCTTCCAAAACTGAAGCGACCAGTTTCAAAAAGTGCTGGTCACTGTCGATAAGTACGATTTGCTTTCCCATCTATCCGCCTGCTTTTCTAAAGGACGATTTATAGTGGCAGATCAGTCCTGAGTTTACGGGGATTCTGCCAGCCCATTTCATCCAAAGCTTCATCAAAACCAACTCTCATGCGCTCGCAATAATTGAGTGCCATGATTACCTGTTCGATCTTCATCAGACCTTCTCTGATCAAAGGCAAACTCATAAGAGCTGCATCTATTGTCTTTCTATGTACTTTGCCTGCTGCCTCTAAGATTTGTACAACATCACCGCCGTGTTTTTTGCGCACATTCAAGGCTGTGGTCAGATCGTTTTCGGTGAGAATTTGAGCTTTCTGCAAAAGGTCGAAGGCCCCTTTCAAGTCTTTCTGTCCGCCCGATTGGGCTTGACCCGGTGCCGCACTTGAGCTGGAACTCGAACTTGAACTAGCACTCGAAGGGCTTACGGCTTGTTTAGTTGCCTGGGCCAGTCCAGCTGGTTTTTCCAAGTCGCCTTTGGTCAAGTATTGATCAATACTGCCGCCCATGGCGTGCAGACGCTTCAAAACATCAGGAGCCTTTTCCGGTGTCAACTTTTCGTCTCTAACTAATTCCTGCAATTTGAGAGCGGCTTCCAATGTCGGTTCAGAGATCAGTCCGGCCTCTCTCAAGAGCGTTCCCAACAAGACATTAGCTCGCTTATCGATGAGGTGATAGTCGAGCGGAATTTTTGGTTCTTGCAGACCACCAGACATCGGTGTGGCTACCGGTGTGGACACTGGTGTGTACATTGATTGCTGCGGGTACATGGGCTGAGCCGGCATCTGCTGCTGCATCGGCGCCATTGGCTGGGCTGGATATGGTGGATACTGGGCCGGATAACCGCCCATCATTTCAGGCGGATACATACCCTGCTGCATCGGCTGTGGATAGCCGGGATGACCTTGTGGAAATTGACCTTGGGGATACTGCACTGGGTAGCCTGGATGGGGCGGCATCGGTTGTCCCATAGATGGCGGCATTGGCTGCTGCATAGGCTGCTGCATTGGCTGCGGCATAGATTGAGGCATAGAGCCGGCAGGCTGAACCGGTGGCAGGTTGGTCTGTGAAGCAGTCGGGTTAAGTCCACCAAGCCCGCCAAGACCGCCGCCAAGTCCACCGCCCAGACCACCAAGACCGCCGCCTAATCCACCGCCCAGACCGCCTAAACCGCCGCCCAGACTAGGTGCAGCCGCCGGGGCTGCCGGGCTATTGAACTTTTCTATATCGGCTACTTTAGGAGCTTCCGGTTGCTTCACCTTAAGTTCCTCGGGGATCTCAGAGGCGCCGCTGCCCGCCGACATTGAGAGAATGTCGTACATAAACTCTAGATCTTGGGCTGCGAAAGGTTGAGTCCATACCACTTTTGAAGTCCCCTCCGACTCTTCGTAAAGAGTCCAGACCGGGTCTTTCAGGGTTTCGTCCCATTGAACAGTGATCACAAAGCCTTTGCGGTCATTCTGGGTCCATGGCATCTCAATGAGTGTGCCCCGCTTTGACTGCGCTTCTTCAAGCAAGACACGCACTTTAGACATTGAAGGACAAGAAGATTCCACCGGCAATCTAAGCCGACGTGGTCCTCCTGCCGGATTTTCACCTGCTCCTGAGCCCGATCCCTGTCTGTTCGGCGGTAGTCTGTTCATCGCTGCCTCTCTGTGGTTCCTTTTTAGATCTTATTCCACCTTATTCGCCAGTTTATAAACCTCATGACCTGGTTGGCAGTTTGAAATTTACAGGAAGCCCTTGCCAACAGTTCAAATAGTCTGCCTGTCTATGTTTTGTAGACATGGCAAAACTGGTTGGTGTAAAGACAAGGCTGCTCTCGAACATGAAGGCCAGGGTGTTTCCCTGGTAAACGGGGCCTAAATCGCAGGTGGAAGCCTTGTTAAACGTGTCGCGGTCTGGGCCGTGGGCGGTCATACAGTTGTGAAGCGAGGCCCCGCCTGGGACGAAACCTTGTTCTTTGGCATCGTAGACACCGTGAATCAGACCCATATATTCGCTCATGACGTTGCGATGATAATAGGGCGGTCTGAAAGTTTTCTCGGCCACCATCCAGCGGGGCGGGAAAATGACAAAATCAATATTGGCAGTCCCGGGAATTTCGGAAGGTGAGGTGAGGACGGTAAAGATCGATGGGTCTGGGTGGTCGTAACTGACCGTGTTGATGACATTGAAAAGCGAAAGGTCGTATTTGTAGGGAAAATAATTGCCATGCCAGGCCACCACGTCAAGTGGATTGTGCTTTAGCTCGGCTTCAAAAAGATTGCCGCTGAATTTATTGATCAGACGGAAATTACCTTCCTGGTTTGTATAAGAAGCAGCAGGCGCCAGAAAGTCGCGAGGGTTAGCTAGTCCGTTTGCACCTATGGGGCCTAGCCCGGGCAGCCGGAAAGGCGCACCATAGTTCTCCAGGACATAGCCTCTGGCCGGTCCGTCTTCTAGTCTGACTTGCATTTTGATACCGCGGGGCAGAACGGCGATTTCACCGGGAGCTAGATCAATTGCACCAAACTCGGTATCAATTACAAGGTTGTTTTTTTCTGGCACAACCAGAAAGTCTCCATCTGAATTGTAGAAGAAGCTGTCTTCCATTGACTTATTGGCTGTGTAGATATGAATGGCTGCGCCGCGGCAAGAGCCGTGATCACCATTGCCGGCTATGGTCTTTAGAGATTCAATAAAATCTTCTTTTCGCTCTGAAAAGTCGATGGCATCCCAACGCAATTGTTCCGGGGTAGCTTCTTCTTCGACAAAGGGGCGATGTCTTAGTAAGCCATTATCAATCCGTTTAAAGCCGCCGTGCAAGACCGAAGGTCTGATGCGATATAGCCAACTTCTGAGATTCTCGTGACGAGGCATGACAAACGACGAGCCACTGAGCTGCTCGGCATAAAGCCCGTAGTTCACCGCCTGCGGTGAATTCTGTCCCTGTGGCAGGGCTCCTTCAAGGGCTTCGCTCACCATATGATTGCCGAAGCCGCTCAGATATTTATGCTTGCTTTGCACTTTGCAGTTGGTCATTGTTTTCCTCTACTTCTTCATGAAGATGGCCCGGGCATGCGCATCCATTTTGTTTGCTTCTGCTTCTCTGCCGGCGGCTCTAAGCATCTTGGCATAATTTTCGTAAATGCCTATTAGGTCGGTATGCAAGGGACCTACGGCCTTCTGTTTTACTTCTAGTGCTCTCTTGTAGTGGGTCTCAGCTTCGGCATACTTCCCTTGCATGCGCAAGCAGTTGGCAAGATTGTTGAGACTTGCCGCAAGCTTGGGATCTTTAGCATCCAGTTTCTCTGCTTCGGCTATAGCCAGTCTGAAATGGGCTTCGGCGTCGGCTGGTTTCCCCTGGTTCATGGAGTTTTGTCCCATGAGGTTGTATCTTTCCCACATTTTCAAGACCTCTTTTCAATACGAACCAAGCGGCGCGTAAAAGTGTTTTCATGACTCCAGTGTTAGTTTGGCTACATAGTTTAGATCACTTGCATAAGGTTAGGGTTACCATAAAATGCAAATCGAAAAATAGGCGTTTAATATCGCAGCTAGTGGGGTTATAAAGTGCTCAAGGAAAGCCAAATCAAGAATCTATGGCTGGGTCTCACGGTTCTTACAATGATCGGTATTTATCCACCATGGAAAGAGTACGGGGCCGTGGAGAGTCCGCTTGGTTTCGCTTCTATTTTTTCTCCGCCGTCACTATCGCGCGAGGCAATGGGGCGAGGCGTCACCCGTGTCGATATCGATTTTTCCAGACTTTCAGTCGAGCTGTTCTTAGGTTTGGCGACGGCTGCCGTTTTGGTTGTTTCGGCCGGCTCTAAAGAAGCTAAAGGTGGGCGGGAGAGCAAGCCTGTCACCGCTTCGCCAGTCGCTTCCGTTTCTGAGAAAACAAAATCAGTACCCGCCAATATGGTTCTGGTGGAATTGCCTGAAACGGAAGGCTTGGGCGAGATTTTGGTTGAGTCTGAAGACGACCCTGATTATTGGGAACCGCTGTGTCAAGCTAAAGGTCAGGTTTTGCTGCCTCGAGGTAAGAAGTTTCAGTTGGAACTCGCTAAAGACAGACGAGTTGATACAAGCCTCTTGAAGCGTTTTCCCACCGGTTATTTGTTTTCAATAGATGGTTCGGACGCCAAGTTGACCGACGACGATGCTGAAAAACTAGCCATGGTGCAAGGTTTGAAAGAGTTGGATCTTTCTGGCACACCAATTTCCTCTAAGGCGATTGAGAAACTTAGAAGCCTGAAGAGTCTCGAGAAACTTTGGCTGGACAATACTTTGATTGATGATGCCAGTGTGCCCTTCTTGATTTCACTAGGCGAACTCAAGAAGCTTTCGCTGCAAGGAACAAGTTTGAACGACCTCTCAAAAGAGTCGCTCAAGAAAGATTTGCCCAGCGAAATTGATTTAGTGGTTTAACTGATACTGTTTGTGGTCTTTTAGCGGTGTACTAGCTCTTTTGCTCTTTCAGCCGCTTTGACCACTGCCTTGATCAAGGTCACCCTTAGTTTGCCCTCTTCCAACTCCATCAAGCCGTCTATGGTGCAACCGGCCGGCGTGGTCACTGTGTCCTTAAGAAGAGCCGGGTGTGCCTTCGATTCCAAAACCATGCGGGCTGCTCCATACATTGTCTGGGCGGCAAGCAAGGTCGAGGTTTCTCTTGGTATACCAAGCTTGACTCCGGCTTCAGCCAAAGATTCGATAACTACATAAAGATAAGCTGGTCCGCTTGCAGAAAGTGCGGTTACTGCATCCATAAGGTGCTCTTCAACAAAGACTGTCTCGCCGACGCATTTGAAAATGGCTTCTGCCATAGCTAGATCGTTTTGAGTGCTATGCGCGCCGCCGCATAGTCCGCTCATGCCGGCTCTGATCACCGAAGGAGTGTTGGGCATAGCCCTTACCACAGCAACTTTGCCTTTCAGTCGCTCTTGCACGAATGCTGTAGTAACAGAGGCTGCAACCGAAATGACCAGCTGTTTTTCGGTGATTGTCTCGGCCAGTTCTTTGAGAACTTTATCCATATTTTGGGGCTTTACAGCCAAAATGATTATGTCTTTGTCTCTTACACAAGCTTTGTTATCAAGGGTTATTTGAATGGCTAGTTTTTCCTGGGCTCGCTTTATAGAACTCTCCCTGGCCACCGTGCCGCAGATATCCTCTTTCTGTAGAACACCATTTTTGAGAAGTCCCGAAATCAGTGCTTCTCCCAGCTTCCCGGTTCCGATAACAGCCAGTTTTTTGCCCTTAAGCATGCTTTTCATTGTCCTCTGGAATTTTGGCTCTTTTAGGTAGGGTTATTATCACCCTTGATTGGGAAGGTAAATTAAAAGATAATCTCTTAATTCGGTTTTCTACTTTACTTCTGATGTACAAACCCAAAAAGTATCTTCGGCTCGATAAGCTCGCCAGAACGCCCAGGCTTTCCGATGTTCGAAATCTTTTGAACGAGGCTAAGAAAGCCAAATCTTGCACTGTGGAGTTGCCATGGCGCAGTGAGAATCTTGGTCTGCCGTTTTCTCTTACAGTGAGAGCAGATGTCGGTGCAACAGAGCCGATTTGGACTTTATATGAAGGCGAAGGCTCTACTTCTAGAGTAATGTGGAGCACGGGCTTCGATGATGTTGAACTCTTGTATGACGTATTGACCCTTTCTCTGCCTAGCGATGGTCCCAATATCTTTGCCCCGACTGAGCAGCCAAAAACGGCAGTCGATGGCGGTCAACGCAGTCGCAGTGTACTAGACCGCGGCCAAGCTGAAGCATCCGAGGCCTTCAGTGGACCCTCCATCGATAGAAGTTATGATGCCAGCGCTGGTTCGTCTTATGAAAATGCCTTGATGAAGCCGGAAGATAATGATTTTTCAGGCTATTACAAGAAAAAAGGCGAGGCGAAATATCCTAATCATTTGATGACTGAGATGACAGATGATGGTAGTGCGCCGGCTCCGGTTTCTTCAGCGGCAAATGAGCAGCAAGCGCAGGCGCAGCTGCCAAACTCTGCCAATGCCCAAGCTCCAGCCAGTCCTGCCCCGGTCTCTTCCAATTCTGTGTCTTCAAATCCGGTGCCGCAGCAGTCTTCTGCGCCTAATGCGCATTTAGATCCTAATGCCAATTTGAATCCTAATGCAAATATGGCCTATCCCCCCTACCCTTACGGCTATTACCCTTATGGTTATCCCCCCGGTCAGGTCCCGCCGGCTGGTTATCCTGGTTATCCCTACGGATATACGCCTTCGCCTTATCCATATGGAATATCAGGTGGCGTATCAGGTCAAGGCGAAGTTCCGGGCGGCTCGCCCGGTTCCGGTCCTGTTTCTGGTGCTGGCTATGGAGCAATGCCCGTAGCGCCGGTGCCGCCCCAAGACCCACTGACGGCTGCTTCCACAGTACCAATCAGTACCGGATTGCCAGTAACCGATCCTTATGCACAGCAGTTCGCACCGCAGGTGGTGGTGTCCAACCCTGACCTGGTTAGGAAACGTCCCAATGTCATGCTCGGTACTTTTCTTGTAGATGCTGGGCTTGTACCTAAGGCTACAATTGAAGCTGCTCTGCAGGTGCAGAATTTGGTCAGTCAAGGGACTCTATCCGCCATCAAGGCAGCCGAGGCTGTTCGCCGTGCCCATATAAGAGGCTCTGCTCTTGAGGCTGATGCCTCAGATTTGAAGCTAAGCCCTGGTGAATCAGTGGTTAAGGTGAAGCCGCAGATTGGACAAGTTCTGGTGATGGCTGGCATTATTTCAGCGCCGCAGCTAAAGACGGCACTATCTCTGCAAGATCAGTTGCGTTCTGGTACACTCAGCATGGATGAAGCTCTGCAAAAGCTAGCTGAGACAATGATTTCTGGTAATTCTTATCGCACCCAGTCGGTGGATGGACCAGTCAAAGAAGCTCTTTCTTTACTTCGGCAGTCGGGTCTCTTGAGTGAACCTGATTGGCAAGCCGCTGAAAGTAAGGGCGGCGATGTCGCTTCTAGTTTGGTGGCATCAGGCAAGCTTGATCAGCTAACCATGAAAGCCGCTTTGGACTGCGCCAAGTTGTTGGCTGTCGGTAAGCTTCGCATAGAGCAGGCTGTGCCATCTTTGCATTATTGTCAAAGAATGCGGGTGCCGCTGAGCGAGGCTTTGGACGAACTCGGTTTTGCAAGTAAGTAATGGGCGAAGAGTCTGTTAAAACACAAGCTTCAGAGACTCTTGAACAGGCTGAGCGTCTGCCCCTTATCGCTCGCGACGAGCCAGCAAAAGAAGGTCGCTCTCTGGTGTTTTTTGGTGCTGGGCGAGCTGCTTTGGCGGTCTTTGGCAGACTTAAGCAGACCGATGCTCTGCGCATCAATAAATTCTATGCCACTACGCGCAGTGCAGAGCGCGCTCTCCATCTGCAAGGCTTGGGTATCGAGCCCATTATCTGCTCCGATGCAAATGAGCTAAATTCTTCCACCTCTCTGCGCGTCCGATTGCAAGCAGCTTGCCGCCAGTCCTATATATTAGTTTCTTTTCCTCCTGATGGTAACGCCGACAAGATTTATCGTGATGTCCTGCGAGAGGTTCCTTTGTCTGGATTGATCTATATTTCATCTACCGGAGTTTACGGCAAACAGCAAGGCATAATCGATGAACATACCGAGGTTGATAAGACTGAAGAAAGCGCTCGATCTCGTCTCGATGCTGAGGAAATCTGGCGCTCTCTTGATGCGCTTATCCTAAGGGCGCCTGGTCTCTATGATTTTGAGTATGGTCTACATCTGCGATTGCTTTCCGGTCAATATCGTCTTCCCGGTGATGGCAAAAACTATGTTTCTCGAATTCATCTAAAAGACCTGGGGAAGATTATTGAGGCGGGCTTCCTGCGTGGTCGTGCCGGTAGCACTTATGTGGTTGGTGATCTGAAGCCGGAAACTCATCTAAATTTAGTGAGCTTTCTTTGCGAGAAACTAGGGCTGCCCATGCCGGATTCAGTTCCTTTGAGCGCTGTGCATCAAACACTTAGAGGCAATCGGCAAGTGAACGGGCGCAAGGTTCTGGAAGACCTGAAAGTGAGCCTTGATTTTCCAACCTATGTAGAGGGTTATAGAGATTGTTTGAATCGCTATACCAGATCTTCTAACTAAAGCTTCCTACTAAAACTAGTTTATTCTGCGCTTGCGACAGTGAAATGGAAAGCTGAAATTGGTATTGCCGACAGTGACTCTTACTTCGACGTCTTCGTCGCGGGGATAGAGATAGAAGAGCTCGCCGGTGCGCGATTCGAGTGGCTCCATATTGATGGGTATGAGACCCATTTGCCTGATTCCCTCCGAGCGTATTAGACCGCCTTCTTTGGTTCCTTCTTCTTGCTCGTCGTCATAAAAAACATTCTCGCGACTGGGCAAAATAGAGACTCTGGTGGGCACCACATGTGATACCCCAGGCCATTCCCCCCAAACGCCAAAGACATTGGGACCTCGGAACAGATCATGACCGCTCGGCGGAACCAGTCCGCGAAAGTTTCTGGTTTTCTGGATATTAGCCAGCCATGGGCGATTCTGAGTAAGATCCCAAATGTTTCTTTCTCTTCTGATGCGGTCGATAAGGCGATGGTCCACTTGTGGAATCTCTTCATAGGTTTTCACCTGCCCGGTGGCGGCGTCTCTCTTTACCTTAAAGAAATGAACTTGCCCTAGACCAAGGATATGTCTGTGTTCATCTACATTGGTGACACAGATCAAAAGTCCGGCCAACTCCCAAAGATCTATGACTGTAGTGGCGACTCTTATATTGTTTGCTTGAATGTATCTTAGTGGAAAATCTTGATCGATGATTTCATGGGAATGAGGAGCACCGGCTTCCCAGACATAGTCTACTTGTCCTGCTAATTCGGTGGTTTTCTGTGGATGGCTGGCTTCATCTTTTATCTTGGCTGCTTTGTCGAAGATTTGAGCTGCCTGTTTTCGCAGACCAATATTTCTAAAGAACTGGGCTTCCTCTCTAAGCACATCCGATAGGTCGAGCTCTTTATAGCCGGGTGACTTTTCCATCAACTCTACTGCATCTCGGAAATATTCTCGAGCTTCCTCTGAAAGACCTCGACGAGCAAGCACTTTCGCCATTCTTGCCTTGGCCTTGCCTAGTTCGTTTGAGGGAGGCAGGGTGCCCGACTTACTGGCGCTTTTCTTGAGTGAGGCTAGAGCCGCCCTGATATGCCGGTCGGCATTATCAAGTTTGCCGAGGCGTAGTTCGGCTTCCGCAAGTTCTGATTGAATGACGCCGGTGGTTAACGAACTGGCTTCGTCGGCTTTGCCTAGGGACCGTTCCAGCTTGCTTAGAACATTGAGCGCTCTCTCATTGTGTTGAAGGGCTAGATCAAGCTGAGCCTTAGCCAGTTCGATATCTTTGAGGTGGCTGCGATCATGGCTGCGGTACAATTCTTTCAAGCTCATGTTCAAGAACTGCGCGGCTGTCTCATAGCGCCGTTCTCTAAGAGCCTTTTCGCCTTGTATAAAGAGTTTTTTGCTGTAGACACCCTCTCTTGAGGTCGTATTTGTCGTGGTTGCTTGAGGTTCAACCAGGGCGTCGTTCTTGAGCGTTTCCAGATCTACTTCTTCTTTAATCTCTCCTTGAATAGACGATGACGGTTCTGGGCTGCTGGCTTGGTTCCCAGCACCGCTTAGTTGGGCCTGTACAGGTGCTGCCCAGACTGTCTGAAATAAAGCCAAGCTGAAGACCAGGAAAGAAAGGTCCAATATGGGCTGCTTTTTCAGTTTTGCTAGGAAAATGGGCATTTTGCCTGCTTATTTGGCCGAACCAGTTTATTATCTTAGACTCTACTTAAGAGGTTCCTATTTTATAGGGTAAGGGCGTCTTAATTTATGTACTTACTTTAGGTACTGCTTTAATGGTAAACCACTTCGGTAAATAGGCATGGTTAATAAACTACTAGCCATCTTGGCTTTAATCTGTGTTTCCTTGACTCTCACAAGCACTCAGGCTTTGGCAAAGAAACGCACCGCCACCTCCAAGAAAACGCTGTCTTCAGCGAGAAAGCCTAGCGCCGGAGCGCCTCCAAAGACCGCTCCTAACCTGCGAGGCACTATTCAGCCGACTTCGCCGCCGACCGCCGCTACTAAAGACCCTGAGGTGGAGCGATTGCTGCGCTACGGGGCGGAGAGCCATCGACGCGGAGAGTTGACTTTGGCGGAGGAGATTTTCCGGCAGGCTCTCGGCAAAGACCCTCGCAACAGTGATGCCTATTTCAATTTGGGTGCGCTCGCCGAGGGGCGCGGCGATTATGTCGCCGCTCTAGGGCACTACAGCGCTGCCTCACTCTTCAATCCCGGCGACGCCCAGATTGCCGAAGCTAGAGCGGCGATGGAAAGCGCCATTAGAAACACTGGACCCCATTCTCCATTGCAGATTCCTTCTGCCGCAAATGGTTCCATAGCAAATACACAAAATTCCCCTGCAAGCTCAGAAGCAGTGTTGCTCGAATCTCAATATTCACGCAGTGATCCGCCGGTGGCGCAAGACGGTAAGGTCTTCCAGTTGCGTTCCAATCAGGACGCACTCTTGCCCCCTGTTTTAGGAGTTAGCCCCAGTCAAACTGTTGCTCCTCAGATTCCTGTTCAACCTGCCGCTCCGATCAATATGCCCCAGTCAAAGAGCAATCGAGCTGCTCGTGCGGTATTAGGCACAGCCCTCAATATTGGTGCATCTTACGCTTTGCGAGGTACAGGTTTGCACTGTCCTATTTGTCGTTTTGTCCGTTTGGGATTTTGAGTCAGCTAAAATGCTTCGGTTATTCTTCTTGTTCTCTATTCTATTAGCCAGCGCCACCCAGTGTGCACTGGCTCAAGAGTCCCAAGATGCTTCGTTTCAAGCATCTTGCTGCGCTGGAACCCGCAGTCTACTTAGGGCTGAAGTGCCGGATGACAGTCCGGTGCTGAGTTTTTTCCTTTGGCGCCGGCAATTTGCTAGACCTGTTTTTTGTTCAGTGATTCTCTGTAATTCTTCTTGTCGGGACTTTGAAGACGGCTGCTTCTTAGATCAGTTGAAGGTTTTGCCGACTAAGAAAGGCGGTTGCTGTCAAAGCGAAAGTTCAAGTCAAATAACAACTAGCCAAAACTAGATTGGCAACTTGCAGTTCAGGGAAAACCCCGTTTGATCTTATCTTAGTAATGGCTATATTAGCCATTGTAGAGAACTCAACAAAAGCCTCGCCTCGCCAGCGAGGCTCTTGTTGCATTTACTCTCGGCATAATGCTCTAAGCTTCTGAAGGGGCGCTGGCTTTTTGTTTCAAATTACCGCCTTTCTTGCCCCCTCTTTTGCCGTGATGTTTACCCCGTCCAGCAAAATTGCGCTCTTCACCTAATTTTCTCAGTGTGGCTCTTTGCTCTGGATTGAGATTCTCATTAGCTTCAATGCGGTAGGCAAGACGAGCGGAAGCGATATCGCCTATGATGGCATTGATTTTGGACTGCTCTTTAAGGATCGCTTCTTTATCAATTGTCTCGCGGGTGAGGAGGTCGTTTATTGAGCGTTTGTGTTCTTTTAGCTCGGCAATCTTTGGCTCCATCTCGCCTTTATATTTATTCTTGATCGAGAGCATTTTTTCTTTTTGGTCTTCACTCAGGTTGAGTTTGGCTTTTCTACCTAAGCCTCTTTTCTGCGAGTCTTTTTCTGCCTTTGCACAGGTGCCGTCTTGGCATGATTTAGATGTGTCTGCTATTAATGTATCGGCATTTTGCCCGTAGGCTGAATTAACTGATGATCCTAGGGCAGAGCCTAGTGTGGTCAGGCTAAGGGCGATGGCTAGGGCGGGTAAGGGAAACTTGATTCTCATGATATTGCTCCTTTTAAAAGCGCTGTAAAGCAGCGCCGCCAAATCACTGTTTGTAATGTGGTTCACCGGATCGCTGTATTGTTCTCACAATATGTAAGACGTAATTTCGGAACAAAAAGTTCAAACCGGAAAATTAAATTTCCGGTTTGAATGGCAGGTTTAATTTTTGACCTAGACTATTTCGGCATCTACCACATCGCTGTTATTCGATGAAGCGCCGCCGGCCGCAGCACCTACCGGTTCGCGCTCGCCTGTGGGCGCTGCGGTTGCGCCCGAAGCCGAGGCTGCTTGGGCCTCACTTTGCATAGTGCGCAGATGGGCGGCAAGATCGTCCAACGCTTCTTTGAGTGCTTCATAAGCAAGGTCATCCTTGATCTTCTGTCTTAATTCAGAGCTGAGCAACTCGGCTCTTGCCTTTGCTGCACTGCTGGTGATGCTGCCAAAATCTTGCAGATGTCTTTCGACCGAATAGATCAGAGCATCGGCTTCGTTGCGTAGGTCTGCTTTGGCTTTTTTCTTCTGGTCTTCTTGACCGTTTGCTTCGGCATCTCGAATCATGCGCTCGATATCTTCCTTGGTCAGGTTAGTCGAGGCGGTGATCGTTATTTTCTGTTCTTTGCCGGTGTTCTGTTCTCTGGCTGTGACCGAGAGTATACCGTTGGCATCGATGTCGAAAGAAACCTCAATCTTAGGCAAGCCTCTTGGAGCCGGTGGAATACCGTCCAGCAAGAAGGTACCTAGAAGTTTGTTGTCTCTTGCTATAGGTCTTTCGCCCTGGAAGACCATTACATCGACATTGGGTTGATTGTCTTCTGCTGTAGAGAAAATCTGCGACTTGTGGGTGGGGATAGTGGTGTTCTTTTCCACCAACTTTGTAAAGACACCGCCCATGGTCTCTATACCGAGCGAAAGTGGCGTGACGTCGAGCAAGACTATCTCGCTTACTTCACCAGCCAGCACACCGGCTTGCACGGCAGCACCTATTGCCACGACTTCGTCGGGATTGACGCTCTGGTTCGGCTCTTTACCACCGGTCAGGTTTTTCACCATTTCTTTGACAGCTGGAATACGAGTTGAACCCCCTACCAAGACAACTTCATCTATCTTGGAGTAGTTTAGTTTGGCGTCGGCCAGTGCTTGCTCCACTGGCTTACGCAGCTTCTCTACAAGGTCTCTGGTGAGCTCATTGAACTTGGCTCTCGTCAGCTTCATGTCGAGGTGTTTGGGGCCAGTTTCATTGGCTGTGATGAAAGGCAGCGAAACTGAAGTCTCATTTACAGAAGAAAGCTCGATTTTGGCTTTCTCCGCTGCTTCGGTCAGTCTTTGCAGCGCTTGCGGATCTTTAGTTAGATCTACGCCTTCGCTTTGTTTGAATTCTTGGGCAAACCACTGCACCAGCTTATGGTCGAAGTCGTCGCCGCCAAGGTGGGTGTCACCGGCGGTTGATTTCACCTCAAAGAGTCCGTCGCCTACTTCCAGAATAGATACGTCGAAGGTGCCACCGCCTAAGTCGAAGACTAGGATGGTTTCATTCTTTTTCTTTTCTAGACCATAAGCAAGAGCTGCTGCTGTTGGTTCGTTGATGATGCGCAGCACCTCCAGACCGGCGATGGCCCCGGCGTTTTTAGTGGCTTGCCTTTGCGAATCGTTAAAGTAGGCGGGAACGGTGATGACTGCCGAGGTGACTTTCTCTCCGAGATACTTTTCGGCATCTTCCTTGAGTTTGCGCAAAATCATCGCCGAGATTTCTTCAGGGCTATAGTCTTTGCCACCCATCGGAACTTTGCAGCCGCCTTCGGGACTTTCCTTTACCTTATATGAAACAATTTTCTTTTCGCCTTCCACTTCCTGGAAGTGTCTTCCCATAAATCTTTTGATTGAATAGACAGTGTTCTGCGGATTGATTACGGCTTGACGTCTTGCTAGCTGTCCCACCAGCCTTTCTCCCGACTTCGATACTGCAACTACGGAGGGGGTAGTGCGGGCTCCTTCAGCATTGGCAATCACTGTCGGCTGACCGCCTTCCATCACGGCTACCACCGAGTTGGTTGTACCAAGGTCAATACCCACAGCTTTTCCGCCGGTTTTTCCTGTTCCTTTAGACATATATGATCTTCCTCTGAACTTATTAACCTGGTAAATTTCATCTCGTCTCTCGCCGCAAGCGAGATTCCTAAGTTCAATCTATAAAAACGAAGCGGCACTATGCCGAAACTGTAGCTTTCTTTAATCATCTTTGTGTTTAAAATGATAGTTGCGTTTTTATTGCAGTCCTGTAGGGTAGGGGGCCGTTTTGGGTAGCCTTATTAGAAAGTTGCTTCTTTCTCTAATTGTCGCGCTTACTTTGTCTTCGGCTCTGCCGATATTCGCCGGAGCAGCATCCTCCGAGAAAGGTGTGACGACTATTCTAGAGTCGCCTGACCTGACCACGGCCCTGCGTATAGTTCCTGGTTTGACGGTGACCGTGCACACTTTCGAAGGGCTTGATACCAAGTGGAAAGAGGTTGGAGACTATGATTTTGTCGCCCGAGTTGCCGAATGTGAAGAGAAAGGCAAGGGCTTCATTTATGACTGGGAGATAGGCCCGCCGGCTAATGCCAGCGGTTCTCGCAAAGTGGATAATAGAGATGTTCTCTTTTCACATAAAGTTTCTCTCTTTTACCCTAAACATGAAGTCTGCACACTGGTTGGCTATACCAATGTGCTGAGAATTTCTGATGCACTTTATAAAGATCTCAAAGAAGGTAAAACCTCACCCTTTGCCATCGATGGTCCCGAATCACTTATTGTCAATCACACTGAAGTTTTGCAGATTCCTCGCTCAATAAGAGCCGAGGGCTTTGAAAATGTGCGCATTAAGGTAGAAGGGCAGTTTCAAGAACTGCGAGCGATTAAGGCAGTCTGCGATAACGGCTGGACCTATTGGATCTTGGATAATCCGCACATGCCCATGATTATTCAAGGAAACGCCCCTTTTCGTTGGGTCGTCTCTTTAGGCAATGTCAATGGCGATCTAGGCGATGCCAATCGCGAGGCAAAAGATATATACGATCATCTCAAGCGCGATGGTATAGCTACTAGCTATCTAATTCTCTTTGATTTTGATAAAGATAGCTTGAGACCGCAGAGCAAAGAGATACTCTTGTCCTTAAGCAAGTATCTCAAACAAGATAAAGGTCTCAAACTCAAGGTGGAGGGACATACCTGCACAATTGGCGGCTATCAATACAATATGGATCTTTCGAGGCGGCGAGCGCGCTCTGTTAAGCGCTATCTAGTCGAGAACTGTTCTATCGATGAAAGTCGCCTGCAATCTGTGGGTTACGGTTTCACCAAACCTGAGAAATCTAACGCCAGTGAGCAAGGCCGGGCTCGCAATCGTCGAGTTGTTTTTCGCGAAATTAAGTAAGAGCCCTAGATATGAAAGAGCCAAGCCTTTTCAAAGGCTTTCGCTCTAGAGTCTTCAGGTTTGACCAGCACTACTGTCTCTGGTATTTTCGGCATTCTCAAATAAAATGCAGTGGCGTAGTTTGGTGCTTCCTGCACAAGATGTTGATAATGCCAATCGCTTTTGCGTTTGTGATTGAAACCTATTCCGCTGGCACAAAAAGATGCCATGATTTTCAGATCTTGGCTTGCAGCCAGGTATTCAGCTTGCCAGGCGCCGAGAAACAGATCTTCACCGGCAAGGCTGTCTATGGTGTACTGGTTGAACTTGGCGGCAAAGTCAGCCAGCGCCTGACCTAGAGGTTCAGCTATCTGGGGCTGTAAAGATTGGGGTAGGAGTTGGCAAAAGGCAAAGCGAATGGGTGTTTTTGCTGAATCGTCGCTGCTCCGCTGTTCTTCAGGCTTGCGAAGACTGAGTGCCACGCTGAATGACTGGCGGTCCTTTAGGGTCTGTCCTTCGCTATCGCGGCAACGGTTTTGCCCGACAAAAAACAAGAGTAGTCCATGTTCTGGTAGCGAATCTATAGCCATCCCATGTTCTTTGCCGCATTGAGTGAGAGCCTGCAAATCAAGCTGAGCTAGAAAGCGCATGGGCTTGCCTTCTCTATCGGTGGGCACTCTAAAATCGACCGTTGCCTGCGGTGCTGAACCATAAAGAGAGTGCCCGCCATTTCCAGCCATCTGACTGCAGTTGCTAAGCAATAGCAAACTGGGTCTGATTTTTTCTCGCAGACTTGCCGCCGCCTGTCGTCCTTCCTCTTTGAAAGGTGCTATGAGGCTGTTCAATTCTTTTCTCAGAGTTTCTATATTAGTTTGCGAGGTCAAGATGGCGCCTTTATTTAATGCCTTTGCGATCTGATAACATTTAGCTGAAAGCTGATTCTTTGTAAGGTGAAGGCAAGGTTAATCATGGCAAATTATTTCAATCTTTTGAAGAGCTGTGCAGGTTTTACTCTTTCTATTGTTCTACTTGCTTGCGCTAACTGCGCTTTTGCCCAAGATAAGGCTAAAGATGCTGAGATAAAGACTTATACCGGCTATTTGCTCGACCGCGCCTGTGCTGCCGAGCTAAAGCAAGCAGGGAAAGACCCTTTAGCTACTCTCAAGGGACATACCAAACATTGCAGTCTCGAACCCGCCTGCTCAGAAGCCGGTTATACACTCTATAGCGAAGGCAAATGGTTAGACCTAGACTCTGTAGGCAGCGAGAAAGCAAGGAAAGCCTTCGGACAGACAAAGAAGGCTGCCGGGCACAAGTTCAAAATAAGCGGTATTTTTAAAAGAAACGAGTTGAGAGTGAAAGAAATTACGGAGGTGAATTAGGTGCAAAGATTAGTACCGGCGCCAGTTATTAGCGCAGTGCCTAGGGCTTTCTCAGCCCTGACTGCTTTTGCACTATTGATGGTGGCAACTCCAACTAACGCAGCCCAGCCTGCCGAGCGTCTCAATCTCACCACTTCGGCATTCGCAGCCAATGCACCTATACCAGCGCGTTTCACTGCTGACGGTCAAGATGTTTCACCCGAGCTGAGATGGAGCGCTGTACCAAAAGGTACGGTCAGTATCGCTGTTTCTTGCGAAGATCCTGATGCCCCGGTCGGTACATGGTGGCATTGGATGCTATATGACTTGGCACCTTCGACTCAATCATTGAAAGAGGGACTGGAGAAGTCGTACAAGACCGCCAGCTTTATGCAGGGTAAGAATGACTTTGACAAAGCCGGCTATAACGGTCCCTCGCCGCCGGCAGGAAAGCCGCATCGTTATTACTTTAGAGTTTATGCCCTCGATACTCGCCTGCCCCTCAGCGCCGGTGCTGATAAAGAGCAGTTCAAGAAAGCCATCGCCGGGCACATACTTGCTTTCGGCGAGATTATGGGCACCTATCAGCGCAAGTAAAATCAGCGCAAGTAAAGTTATTTCTTCTCTCGCGCTATCCAGGCGGCTAGATCACCATGGTTGAGAGCCAGCGCCATTACTTCTGGAAACTGATCTGGTGTGCAGGCAAAGGCGGGAGCATCGATTTGAGCCATGAAGGCGGCCAGATCTGGGTTGAAGGCCGGTGCCCCATCATCATTCAGGGCTAGCAAGGCGATGAGGTTAACTCCCATGCCTTTCAGTCTCAAGAGTTTTTTCTTTAACTGAGATTGATTGCCGCCTTCGAAAAGATCGCTAATCAAGACTAGAATAGTCTCGTTGGGTCTTGAAATGAGAGTCTCGACATAACCGACGGCGCTGTTTATGTCGGTGCCGCCGCCAAGCTGGGTGCCAAAAATAACATCGACAGGGTCGCTCAATTTATCTGAAAGGTCGACCACGGCGGTGTCAAAAACAACAAGTTTGGTGTTGAGGGCGCTGATTGAGGCCAGCACTGCTGCATAAATGCTGGCATAAACCACCGAAGTAGCCATCGAGCCGCTCTGATCGACAAGCATAATGATGTCTTTTAGGCTAGACCTTTTACGGCTAAAGCCCACTCTTCTCTCTGGTATGACTGTTTTGAACTGGGGCTGATAGTGCTTTAGATTAAGCCTAATGGTGCGATTCCAATCAATTTCGGAATGTCTAGGGCGATTATTTCTTTTTGCCTTGTTGAGGGCGCCAATGACTGCTTGTCTCATCGGATTGGAGAGCCGTCTAGTCAGTTCGTCGGTCACCTTTTTGACCACTAAGCGAGCAGTGCTCTTGCTTTTGCTCGGCAGAGTTGAAGATAATGCGGCTAAAGTGGCCACTAAGTTAATATCGGGAGTGAGGGTAGAAAGTAACTCCGGCTCGGTGAGCATGCTCTTCAGATTGAGTTTTTCCATGGCATCCTTTTGCATAACCGAAACCACGGTGGTGGGAAAATATTTGCGAATGTCGCCGAGCCATCTTGCCACTTTTGGGCTAGAGGCGCCAAGGCTGGCTGCACGTTCAGCATTTTTGTTTTTCTCGTCTCGGTCGTAGAGCATAGCCAAAGCATTATCCATGCTCATATCATCACCTGATAGTCCAAACTCTTCGGCACCTTGAGCACCTCTTTCACTGCTATCGCCAAGGGCGAGGCGCCAGCGTCTAATTCTTTCTTTCTCGTCTTTGTGCTCGTTGTCTTCGCTCATGCTTACATCTCATTAAACCCCATTGCTTTGCCGACCAAAGCCACTTGCGCCCAAAAGACTTAGCACCTTATCTAGTACCGGCAAAAGCAAAAGCTCGTTATCACTCACTGCTTCTTCGCCTTTGACTTGCCAATTGGTTTGACTGACTACGCGCTCTTGAATGTTGCGCTTTTCGGCATTGCTGTAGGGTCCCATCACTTTGCGCAAAAGAGGCAAAAGCTCTTGAAACTGTTCACTTTCTAGATTTTGCAACCAGTCATCCACGACTTGAAAGAAAGTATGGTCATGAATAAGAACTTGGGCATTGTCGGTAAGAAACCCCTCCAGCCACATGCCGCTATAGGCGTGGGTTGATGCTTTAGAAAGACTAAATTGCATAATTGCGCCAGCATCCGCTTTGTCAAGGCGGCGGGCATCAAACAATAACTTAGTTGTTTTCCCGCTTATCAGAGGGTGAATAGATGACTTGCGCGCTAGTCTGCTTAGTAAGGTATAGAGTTCGCCGATATATCTATCTTCTTCGTAGATTCTTAGTGCTTCTTCGCAGTCACTAATCAGTCGCATCATAAAGCGGGCGGCATCGTCGTCAAGGGAAACCAGTGCCGCTTCTAGGTTGATAATCACTTTTTCGGCTAAATGGCCGACTAGACTTTTGACAAGGGCGGCGTCGATTTCTCTGACATTGCCATAGCGAGAGATGCTCACCAGCACAGGTAGGGCGCTCATGAGTTCGGATACATCTAGGCTAGCATTGGAGCGCTCACTAGCTAGGCGCATCGAACCTTCGATAGAATCTTCCAGATTGGCTTCCAACGCCTGCCCGAGAAGCATTACCAGAGTCTTGAAAGAAGAGCATTTGGTGGCTGCATCCATGAGTTTGTTCGAAGATGCTTCGATGAGAGTCTTTCCCCATATTGAAGCTTCAATAAGAGCTAGACTCATTTCCGGTCGCCACTCCAGTTTCCAGTTTTCATGAAAGGTGCTGGTCTTGATGTGGCTTTTTTGCTTCTGCCCCCAAGCTACATTCAATATATTCAGTCTATTGAGAAAATAGCTCCTCTCAAGATCGAGTGGTTTGCGCAAGTCGAGTTCCAGAGTCTTGCTCAAGGCTTCTTGCTTGAGGCGCAGTTTTTGAGTCTGACGCAATGTGTCATTGGTCAGCGGTGTGCCTGGTATGTCTGGCGGAACCTGACCGAGTTTTTCGCCGATAAGCAGTTTGTTTTCGATCAGACTTAGGGGTAAGGGATTGCCGCCGAGCAGGCAAGCAAGCATGGCCTCGTTTAGCTCGGATAGACCCGGATGGGGAAGTTCTCTGAGAGAGGTGAGGGCTTCAGTGAGGCGCACAGCGTCTATCACCTGGGCGGAAGAAGCGTCAAGGTCTTCCGAGCGCAAAAAGTTGGCCGCTTTGACCAGCCAGGGCAAGGTGGGATCGCCTTCGGTGCAGAAAATGTGTTCGTACCAGCCTGGTGCTGTTATACCAGCCCCATAGCCGCTGGCAAAAGAGAGTCGGCCATTGGTCCAGGGAATCCAGGTGGTTTCTATCTTTTGCTTGGCTAGCCCCTTGAGGGCGGCAGTGTCTTGCTTGGCTTGACCCTTGCGGTCGATGATTTCGTCGGTGAGAGCTGGGGCATGCCAAGCACCGCATACGATGGCGATCTTTTCAAAGCCCTCTTTCTTGGCTTGCCTAATATTCTGCCTCATTGCTATTTCACGCAGAGGTTCAATGAGATTGTCTTCTTCGTCTTCGTAGTCTAGTTTCTTTTCGTTGTCATCGCTACTATTTTGAGGGTGCTCCAGCTCTTGTGCTCTCAAGGCTTGCATTGCTTCCAGCAGAGCTGAAAATATTCCGCAGGCATTGTCTTCTTTTTGCCTTCTTTGTTCAATCAACTGTTCCCAAAAGACTTCAGAATCTTCATAACCGGCGGCTCTAGCCAGAGTACCAATTGGGTCTCTATGTATTGGCGGTGCTTTCTCTTTCTGGTCGTCCAAAGTGGTTAAGCTCTCAAGCTCTTCTAAATCCTCTAGATTTTCCGGATCTTCTAGAGTATTTAGAGCTACTTGAGTTTCTTGTGCTTCCGCGCTTTCCGGGGCGCCATTTCTTTCGGTTTGGCTCAGTTCCTTTAGCTTCTCTTCTTTCAATTGTCTTGAAAGCGCCAGCCAATTGCTTTGCCCTAGATCGATAAAGCGGCAAGGTAAGCCCTTCTCGTTGGCATACAGCATGGCTCGCCATTCAGGCGAAAATTCTGCAAAGGGATAGTAGCAAGCTTGTTTTGCATCATCGCTTGCATAGGCTAACAGCGCCACTGGCGGTATCAGTTCACTGCCCCTTGCTGCGTACTTAATGAGTGAGTTAGCCTCAGGCGGGCCCTCTATCAATACGATGTCGGGCTCATATTCTCTAAGAGCCTTTTCCAAGCTGGCTGCCGAGCCCGGTCCGTGGTGCCTGATGCCGAAGATCATTAGAGTAGGTGCCTTATGGAGCGATAGAAATCTTTCCAATCATCACGCTCTTTTACGACCGTTTCTAGATACTCTTTCAAGACGAGGCTATCTTGTAATGGGTCCTTTACAACGGCTCCGACTATACCAGCGGCAAGATCTTCGGCTTTCAGGGCGCCGTCGCCGAAGTGACCACTGAGAGCAAGTCCGTTATTCATCACCGAAATTGCCTCAGCTGTGCTCATAGAGCCTGAAGGCGAGCGCAGTTTTGTTTTTCCGTCTAAGGTGGCGCCGCCTCTTAATTCTCTGAAAATCTGCACGACTCGGGTGATTTCTTCTATTGCCGGTTTCTCAGCCGGCAATTCCAGTGCTTTACCCATGGCTTCGGTTCGTCTTGCCACAATGTCTATTTCTTCTTCTATGGTGGCAGGAACCGGCAAAATGACAGTATTGAAGCGACGCTTGAGCGCGCTGGAAAGTTCGTTTACACCTTTGTCGCGATCGTTGGCTGTGGCGATTACGTTAAAACCCTTGACTGCTTGAATCTCAGCGCCAAGCTCGGGTATCGGCAGGGTCTTTTCAGACAAAATAGTGATTAGAGTATCTTGCACGTCTGCCGGTATGCGGGTTAACTCTTCTATTCGGGCTATTTTCCCCGCTTTCATTGCTTCCATCATAGGGCTGGGCACGAGCGCTTGCATCGATGGTCCCTCAGCCAAGAGTCTGGCATAGTTCCAACCATAGCGTACCGACTCTTCCGCTGTGCCGGCTGTTCCCTGAATGAGCAAGGTTGAGTCGCCGCTGATGGCGGCAGCGAGATGTTCAGCTACCCAGGTTTTGGCTGTACCCGGCAGACCGAGCAGCAGGAGTGCTCGGTCGGTGGTGAGTGTGGCTACTGCGATCTCTATGGTGCGTCTATTGCCGATATATTTGGGGCTTATCTCAAAGCCGTTTTCCAATTTGCCGCCCATCAAATAAGTCATCACCGCCCATGGTGACATTCTCCAGCGTGGCGGTCTTTGTTTTTTGTCCACGCTGCTAAGCGCATCCAGCTCTTCTTTGTACTGGTTTTCGGCATGTTCTCTCAGTAATTGGGCGTCCATTCTTTCCTCTTTATTTGAATGATTGCTGCATTTCTTTTCTTAAAGCTATGATTTCCGCCATCTGCGTGACCGATTGCGCAAAGTAATCTTTGTCTATGACAGCGGCATGCAGAGCCGGAACTAGTTCTGCCGTCTCTGGGTGCATGCGCGAGGCGAATTGTTTTGCATTCATGGTAAATTCATAACCGAGGGCCGGCACCTTCTCGGACAACTCCTTGATGACGAATTGAGCGATTGTTTTTGAAAACTCCTCGCTCCAGTCATCATCATGATGTATGAGATAGTTCCACATATCGAGACGCGGCGCTGCATTGCCACCGCTACCGCTCCATTTAGGTAGACGCGATAAGACAAGTTTCTCTGTCTTTTCTTGGCTGAGCGATTTGAGAAAGTTTATACCGTGGCTTGATTCTCTAAGGCTGTCGGCATTGCTTTCAAGCAAGCTATCAGTCAAGTAATTAACTAGCTGGTCTCGCTCTTGGCTCTTTTCTGGGCTTTTGTGATAGTCGGCCAGACATTGAAAGAGCCCATACAGAAGCGGTTCTCGCCACTGACTGGCATTGATTTGCTGCACTAAACTTTCTGGTTGACAGAAAGTTTTGAAGATGAGCGGGTCTGCAAGCGCCAGCATATTAAGCACAATGCGTGCATTGGCGCCCATCGTACCCATTGGATTTTGCTTGACGACAAGGTCTTCAAAATCGACGATGTCTTTTTCTATATCGCTAAAATCCAGTTCAAATTTCTCTTGCAGTTTTATGCGCTGCTTGAGAATGGAAACTAGTTTTTGGC
Source organism: Candidatus Obscuribacterales bacterium (assembly GCA_019745415.1). Lineage (GTDB taxonomy): Bacteria > Cyanobacteriota > Vampirovibrionia > Obscuribacterales > Obscuribacteraceae > Obscuribacter. Next base: position 95,088 of record JAIETF010000035.1, read on the forward strand.
TATAAGCCGAACTATAGATTCTGCAAAGCAAAAGCCCTGCCAACTCGCGCACTTCTTTGCGTTTGTCTAAGAGTGCTTTGTTTTGTAGGAAGATTTGATCTGCCTGGCTGAGGCTCTTTTCTAGAACTAAGACAATCGAAATTCTTGATTCGAGAGTCTCTTTGTCGAAACTTTTCTCGACAAGACTTTCGGCTTGGGCAAAGTCAAGCTCTCTCAACCTCAAAAGCGCTGCAGTTCTTTCTTTGGCTGAGCCTTCTTGAAAGAGAGCTATAAGCTCTTGCGGGCTCTGAAAGTCGAGGTTCTCATTTTCAAGCAGCTTTCGCCAATCTTCATTCTGGCTCAAGAGAAAGCGAAGTCGTTCGCCGCCGCAGGCTTTCAGCTTTGCCACCAAAGACGGTTTGTCTCTAAAGAGAGCGATTAGATTCGGTAGTCTGTGTTTGCTTACGACATAGTTATGCTCGGCGCAGAGACTAAGCCAATCTCCAATGAGTTTTTGCCCAACAGAAGACGTATCGGTAAGCAATTGGTTCAAGACCGAAAGAGCTCGTGCCGGGGCTTCCGATCTATCTTCTTCTTTCGCGATCGAGAGTTTTACTTGCCTTAATTCTTGATTGAGAGCATCTGATATCGGCGCCTTCAGTTTCAGTGCCGAAGAGGCAAGAGCAAGCCTGGCCAGCATAAGATCTTCGGTTGACTGCCAAAGACTTCTATTTTGTTCTTCTTCAAGACAAGCCAGCTTTTGCGGCAATAAACCGCTGCCTGCGGGCAGGCTGTGGCTTTGGCGCGTGCCGAGAATGCAGCTGGTCTTAAGCGCTTGCCAGGTTTCTTGCACCGATTTCTTGTTTTGACTTGCCTGGTTCATAGACTGGTTTTCTTTGCCTCCAGTCGCAGAATTTCGCCCTTCTGAGCCGCCAAAATCGGCACGGCTGTCTGTCCGTCAAAGTCTGCCAGCAAGTCTATTTCAGCCCCACCGCTAAAGGCAACTACCGGCCAAAGGTCAAGCGCCCCGGTCTTTAGGGGCAGATGATTGTCGTCTTTATCTCTAAGCCACCAGTTCTGGTTGAGACAGAAAACCCGGCAGCGCGAGAAAATGATGGGACGGCTGTCTATAAATGGGTTCTCGCTAAGCAGGCGGCTAAGAAATTGTCTTGCGCTTTCTACTGTTTCCCCTTTTAACTGAGAGTCTAAATTAGAATCTTCCAGCCGTGGACCAATTTCTTTGATTAATGCCCGCAGAGGAGTTGCCGACTTGAAGTAAACCAGACTGGCTTGATAAAGACTGCCCGGCGCTATTACCCGAGAAAAGGGGCTTATACCATGGGCGAAGTCTAAGATGAGAGCCAAGTTGCCGCTTTCGATATGGTAGAAATAGGTGCGCTGCACCCGCAGTTTGTCTTCTTGCGTCACCGTTTGACCGAGCACGCAGAAAAGCCCATCAAGGCGATTTTCCTCGTTTTTTAGCAATTCTTCTTGCGACTGGTTAAAGCCTATGGCAGTATAGATGTCATGCTTGAGCAATTCGGGAACAGCATTGTTTTTGGCTTGTTCAAAGGCTTTGCAAATGAGAAAGAGTTGGCCGAGTCCGGCCAGCATATTGCCTTGCCAGTCACCGCCGGCAGTGGCTGATAGGTCTATCACTCTATTGGCTAGACCTGGTGCCTGGGCATCTATTAGTCTGGCAGCTCTCTCTTGAAAGTAGCTGACAGGCTTGCTTTGTATCTGGGCTGTGCCCTGCCTTATAACGTCTTTCATGAAGGTAACAAGTTCGTCGATGCCGCTTTCGACATTGTCAATGCGCCCTTGTTTTCTTTTCTCTTTTGATGCTTCTTGCCTTTGCAGTTCTTCTTCGCTCTTCGGGCGCTCTTCTTTCTCCTTCTTCTTGACTGCCCTTTCATCCCGGGCTTCCAGCCATTCAGTAACCCAGTCCGGCGGTTCGCCGAGGCTGAAGAGGTCGTCCGATTTCAAGGCTAGCAGCAGCAGGGCGAGCCCGTGCTTGCAAGGAAATTTTCGGCTCGGACAGGAGCATTTGAAAGCGGGAGCACTCAGGTCGATTCTGGTCTGGTAAGGCTTGCTGCCACTACCTTGACATTCGCCCCAAAGGCAGTTTTCGGCAGCACCTAGATTTTGCCATTTACGGCTATTGGCTAGGTCGCTCCCGTTTTTGGCGGAAGCAGCATCAGGTGCCATGGCAAGCACTGCTTCAGATGTATAGAGGTCTTTGGCCCGGCTCATATAGAGAATTATAGAAGCGCCGGTTCGATACTTGGTGCTTGATATCAATCAATCTTGATGACGTTGCGATGGAAGCGATTGACTATATTGGGATCTGGACAAATTCTGATCTTGACGTTGGCTTTGTCATCGTAGGGCAAGAGATTGAGCACATATCTGATACTTTCCAGTCTCGCTCTCAGTTTGTTGTTGGCTTTGACCAAGATCCAAGGACTATAAGATGTGTGAGTCTTGCTGAACATTTCTTCTTTGTAGTGGGTGTAGAGATCCCACTTGTCCTGCGCTGTTTCATCGATCGGGCTCAATTTCCATTGTTTAAGAGGATTGACCTTTCTTGATTCGAAGCGTTTTTCTTGTTCTTCTTTTGATATGGAGAACCAGAATTTGATAAGAGTGATGCCGTCTTCGTAGAGCATGTGCTCAAACTCGGGAACCTGTTGAATGAAACGGTTATATTCTGTCTTTGTACAAAAGCCGTTCACCGGCTCAACCACGGCTCGGTTATACCAGGAGCGGTCGAAGAAGACTATTTCTCCGGGGTTTGGTAATTGCACGGTATAGCGTTGAAAATACCACTGTCCCTTTTCAGCCTCGGTCGGCTTAGGCAGTGCTACTACTCTCATCGCTCGCGGATTGAGGTGTTCGGTAAATCGTCTAATTGTGCCGCCTTTGCCGGCGGCGTCTCTTCCTTCAAAGATCACAACTACGCGTTTATTGTTGTTCTGCACCCAGCGCTGCAATTTGACTAGTTCGATTTGCAGCTTGACTAACTCTTCTTCGTACTTAATTTCTTCGAGTACGTCGCGCACTCTAATATCTTTGGCCTTAAGCAGGTGCAGAAGACCCTTGTTTGTGTTAAGTCGACCAAGGTCTTCGGGGCTTAGTTGAAAAGATGCCTTCTTGATATTCTGTTTCTTGGCTTTATCCAGATTGGCCGCTTGGTCGGCCTTGGTGCTCTCGGTTTCATCTTGCACAAAAGTAACTCCAGTTACCTCAAGGTTAGCGCTGCCGGTCTGACCATTTTTGTTTTGAGCCATGGCTACCTCTTTCATTTTCCTACTGCTTTCAACTATCCTTATGCCACACCGAAAGACTTTATCAATCAGGGGCATTGTCATGAGAAAAAGCCGTCATTTCCAATTCTTGCAATTTGCGGCAATATCGTCGCTGCTTTTTGCCAGTGCTCCCTCGGCATTTGCCCAGGTCAACGAATTCAACACCGTCGTATTTGGAAATAAGATTCCCCTCTATCTGGACGACCCGACCGGCGGCATGCCGGTGCGCAATACCACTAATGATCATAGCGCAATGGTGCCTTATATTGCCGGCTCAAAAGTGCTATTGATGAGCCCATCCGGCAAAAATTTCGTAACCGTATCTGGTGACACTGCTTCACTTTGGCGTGCAGATACAGGCTCTCAACTTTTAGCCCTGCAACATGGTTCAGCCATTACCTGGATGTCTTATGCACGGGACGGATCTTTTATTGTCACCGGCGGCAACAGCTGGCTTAGAGTCTGGTCGGCAACCGGTGAGTTTCGCAAACAGTGCGACTTACAAAGTCAACTTCTTAAGCTGATTGTCAGTCTAGATGGCCGCTACCTCATTGCTGTCACCGCCGATAGCATTCAGATTTGGTCTTCGGTCGAGGGCTTGCTTCTTACCAAGATTCCTCTTTCTAATCGCATTGCTTCTCTGGTGATTAGCCCTGATTCTTCCCAGATTGCCGTCTTGGACGGCAGCAATTGCGCCTTGTGGCGAATTTCAGATGGGCAGATGATTGGCACCATCGCTCACGAGTATCCAATTAGAGCTTGTATGTACAGCCCCGATGGTGCCACACTTTTGGTCGCCACCGAACAGTGGACCTATCTTTGGGATCCTCGCAAATTTAAAAAGATAGCCGATGTTCAGTATGGCGGCGGGTATCGGTAGATTTGAGGCTCATAAAGTTTGCTTAGATAGCTTGCTTAGATAGCTTGCTTCGAAAAATGACTAAGTTGCCTTAGTTCTCTTCGTCATAAAGATAGACGTCGAACCAGATGGGCAGGTGATTGTTCGCCAGTCTGCGCATAATTTCGGGGGTTAGAGCCGGTGTGGTATTCCACGATGTGGCATGCCATCCTACTACTACATCGACAATAAAGCCCTGCTCTTGCAGGCGTTTCAACACTGACGCCGAGCCGGTTAGTTGGTCCAAAAGCCAATCTAAGTGGGCAATGGCGTTATTACTTTTTACTCTCTGTCGGCTGCTCAAGAGCCAGCCGCCCGATGGTGCCTTCTTCCCCGGTCTTTTGGTCCAACCATAGGCATCATCGCCCTTTGTCCAAGACATGGTCGGTTTGACCTGCATCAGGCTGGTGATCTCTTCTGGATTGAGTTCCGGATGATAAATGCGTAAAGTGGCTCTAACCCTCTCAGGGTTTGTGTCTATAGCATTTTCGTGGTCTGAAACCTGTGTGGTCAAGAGTAGCTCCTGCGAGGCTGAAACGGCACAATCTAAGGCAGTCTCATACTAGCAGATGTGCTTTCGGATTGCCTGCAAAGGGTATAAGGTGGCAGGTGTTTCTGGAGGTCTGGGCTGGTCTTTTAGCTATAGGCTTAAGTGCAGGTTGTACTATGCTTTTGGTGCTAAAGCTGATCCGCCGGTGCCGATAGGTGAAAAGAGTCGGCTGGCTACTCACAATCAGTTGAATACTGCTTTCTTAGATATCGGTGAATCTCATTGCCTTGAACGCTGTCGACATTTAGTTGGTTTTCTTGTTAGAAGTCTTGGGTACCGGAATTACAGTTTTGAAATCTCTGAGAAGAACTAGCAGATGCTCAAAACTATTACCTAAATCAAGAGCACATGCAGTTTTTGTACTTTTGCAAATATCGGGCTAACTAGCCTTATCGCAGTCTGGGCAGCGAATATTCACATGTTCTTTGTCAAGTTTTACATGGTAGCCCATAGAAAGCAGAGATTGGACCTCACAAGACAAAACTGCGTAGCGGTTATTGTTTTTTTGCCTTACGTCCAAGTTTTACTTTCAGAATTGATTGATAGCTACTTACTTTATCTGAGCGCAAAACGGATATTCCATTCTCGATGTAGATGCCTTGTTTTTGACGTCTCTTAAGATCTGCTGGAGCTGTCTCTTCAGTTTCTCTGGGTCTGCGGGCAATGACTCTGTATAGCTTCATCGCTAATTCTCAATTTATGCAGCAGGAGCTAGCTCGAATTTTCGAGCTAAAGCAATCCTTAAACTTAAGGTCTGCTCCGTGAGGCTTTTTGCTCGATTCCAGCCGCTCAAGGGAACTAATTGAGACTCTACATTCTTCTTATTGCTGTAAATGATTTTAGCAGACACAGTATCATCAGACGGCTCGTAAAACAAAACTACATCTAGACGGGAACTTTCTCCCTTGCGCCAAATCAAACTAACAAATCCGTCTTCAGAAATGTGGAAACCAGTGCGTTTTAACTTCTTGTGGTCTGCCAGCAGATTGGCAACAAAGAACTTCGTAGCTTCAATTAGAAATTCATTCGGCGTGGTAATTTCTTCGTCTTCGAGCGCAAGGCTTTGAAGGTTATTGATCGATTCATCAAATTCCCGCCAGAATCTAGACACTTCAGCATTAGTCTGTTCCACTTGTTTTTCCTGCAAGAGATACCGGTCCAGTTGTATCTGTTTGTATAATACATATACACTACTTGGTTAGCAAAGCTAGTGAGTCTGGCAACCTGGCAGCCTAGACGCGCAGAATAACGGTTGTTCATTTTCTAACCTTGTCATAATTTCAAAAGAAACTGAAGGATTGCCGCCTCCGTGTGTTGCAAAATTGCTCGCTCGTTCAATGATGGACACTCTGATTCGACATTAGACCGGTTGGATAGACAGCGCCACCGCCGAGTATAACGACAACCGAAGGCAAACAGTTAGCAGATACTTCTATATTCAGGTTGCCGCGTGAGAGAAAGTAGCACATCAAGCAAAAAGCAGAAAACGCTAGTTCCGAAAAGATGAACTAGCGAGTTTCTCGATGTCTACTAAAAGAAAATGGGGCAGACGAGGGGACTCGAACCCCCGCATACCGGAACCACAATCCGGGGCCTTAACCACTTGGCGACGCCTGCCATAGATGCGAGATCTAGATACTATCATTTCTTTTGCCTGGCTGGGGCAAGGTTTAGCCAGGTCCAATATTTTGTAACCTTAAGTAATGCCCAGCGGGTTGAAGATAAAGGGTAAGACCCTGGCCACTATTCCGCCAATGGCGAAGGCTGCCAGCCAGGAACCAATCCAGATGGTGAAGGCGATTTTAGGACCACGCTCTTTAATCATCACGCCTACTGTGGCGATGCACGGCACGAAAAGCGTAATGACAATCATCGCCGTAACCGCCTGCACAGCAGTAAGCGGAATGTCGGAGATGCCGAAAGAAGCAAAGTCGCGGCGCACTATACCTAATATAAAAGTGGTAGGGATGCGCGGGTCGGCCGGCAGGTTCAGCCAAGAAACCACAATCGGGCTAAGCAGATTCATGAATAGCTGCAACAAGCCCGACATCTCAGCCAGGCTGACCACAAAGCCGGCCAGAAAGAACATCGGGATGGCATCCAGCAAGAAGTTCCAGCTTTTCTTCCAGGTTTTCTTAAGTACATTATTGAGACGCGGCAGTCGCATGGGCGGCAAGTCAATCAGCAAGCCGCTTGAGCGCCCGGGCAAAATTGCGTTGAGCATAAGTCCGGTCAAGGCCAAGATACCAAAGACCAAGGTGAGATAAACCGCCCAGGCGGCTGCGCCTCCGGCTCTGGCCAGGGTGCCCGAGACCACTCCCAGCTGTGCCGAGCAAGGAATTGCCACTCCTAATAGTGCGGTGGCTATAATTTTTTCTCTGCGGCTGGTCAAAAGTCTTGTGGTGATGGTTGCCATCGTCACACAGCCAAGACCAAGTATTAGTGGAATAATTGCTCGTCCATTCAAACCGATTTTGTTCATCAGTCTGTCGACTAATACAGCCAGTCTAGGCAAATAGCCTGAATCTTCCATTAGTGAAAGCCCGAGATAAAAGCCAATCACCAAGGGCATGAGCAGACCAAGCAGGTATGTAACTGTCAGAGTGGCTAAGCCATAGTCACCGACTATGGTATTACCGACGGCGGCAAGCCAGTTGTGATGGTGCCAAAAGTGAAAGGCGATTTCATTGCCGGGAACTTGTTTGATAGCTTGGTCTAGTTCGGCTTGCTTAGCCGGTTCTTCTTTGGTGCCTTTATCGAAAACCCAGGTTTTGCCTTGAACTTCTATAGAGCATGGAAAATAATTAGCGGCAACGCGGCGCACTACAGGCTCATAGTAGACCTTCATGCCTTTTTTTTCGGTCAGGTCGACTAGATTGCCTGCAATCCAGACCCCGAGCATCTGATAGAAAATCAGATAGCAGACGGCAAGAGAAATAATTGAACCCCATAGCGGGTGCAGTAAGAGTCTGCCAAGCTTGGTCGAAAGATTCTGTCCGTGCTTGTTGCGTGCAACCACCTTCTCGGCGAGTTGATTGACTTTCTTCCGTCTCTGGCTATAGATGGCTGTTTTGGCGGCACCAGAGGCGACATCTAGTTGAAATAGCTGCGGTTCTCTAGCTTTCACCGAGTTGATGATGTCTTCGTCTCCTTCGGCTAATAGCAGAGCTTCGCCTCTAGATATGGTGCCGCTCTCGACAAAGGGCTCGAGTGGCTTCAGGTGTTCTGCCGCACCATCTATGCATTTACCGATGGTTGCTTGTGATAGGCTGTCCTTAATTTCGTTGATGCCTAGGTTTTCCACGGCTACGCAACTTATTACCTTTAGCCCGAGTTCTTCGCCTAATTTGTTGACGTCAAGCTGCATGCCGCGGTTTTTGGCTTCATCAGTTTGGTTTATCACCAAAAGCATCGGCTTGCCCAGGTCGATGAGCTGTAGCGTCAGGAAGAGGTCTCTTTCTAGGGTCAGGGCTGAAATAACGTTTATCACAATTTCAGCCTTGAGAATCATTGTTGTAGCTGTGCGTTCTTCATCATTGAAGCTAGATAAGCCATAGACTCCCGGTGTATCGGCCAGCTGATCGCTTCCTAATTTGCCCCGGGCGATATCTATCGTGGTGCCTGGATAATTGGAAACGTCGGCATTGGCGCCAGTTAGAGCGTTGAAAATTACCGACTTGCCCACATTTGGATTGCCTGCCAGTACTATGTTGCGCGCCATCTGAGGCTTGTTTTTTATTTCTTGACAGGCTGAGCCTAAGGCTTCACGCTCTTTGCTTGAGAGCTCGGGCCCGGCGGGGTTGCAAAGACCGGCTTGGCTTGCACCTGCTTGTATTTCGCTATCTTGAGCTGACATTTTTGCGCTCTTTTGCGGACTTTATTGAGAAATTTTATCAAGAGGATGTCTTGCCGGGCTAGCTAAATTAGAGATCTCAACCACTCTTAACGGTTTTTCGAGCATGTGGTAACGTGTTGCACATGAAATCGATTCAATACAAATTACAGAAGAAGTGCGGAGCCATTGCTTTAGCCTTCGGTCTTTTATCAACTCTCTTACCGCTGCCGGCTCGATGCGAAATTGATGGTTCAAGCGCGCCGCAAGTAAAAGAGATAGTTCTCGAAAACGGCTTAAAAGTGCTGCTTTTCGAAGAGCATTCTTTTCCAGTCTTTAGCTCGATGGTTTTTTATAAAGTTGGCTCGCGCAACGAGAACCTTGGCGAGACTGGTCTTTCTCACCTGGTGGAGCATTTGCTCTTTCAGAAAGTAAGCGGACTGAGAAAAGGCGAAATAGGCGCATTGATTGCGCGCAATGGCGGGATGTTTAACGGCTTTACCAGTGACGATTTTACTGTCTTTTTTGAGACGATGGCGCCTGCCAAGCTTGAACTTGCCTTGCGTCTTGAATCGGCGCGCATGAAGGGCTCCGGCTTTAGCGCCGATGATGTGAGCCAAGAAATCAAAAGAATCGAGAAAGAGCTGGAGCAAGAGGCTAAAGACCAGGTCAATTTGTTGGTCAAAGAAGTACGTTCAGCCGCCTTTACTAGACATCCCTACAAAAATCCTACTATCGGCTGGCCTTCCGATGTGCAGAAGCTTACTCTCGATGATGCTAAACGGCACTACAAGCAATTCTATCAACCAGGCAATGCCACCCTAGTCATTGTCGGCGATTTTGACAGCAATAAAGCCGGTGAACTGGTCAGAAAATATTTTGGACCACTTGCTAAAGGTGATGCACCGCCGCCGGTGAGAGTCAGCGAACCGCCTCAACATGCCGAGAAACGAATCTATATGAAGTACGGCGGGGCTAGTGATGTGGTTTCTCTTGCTTATCACGTTCCCGGCTTTGCCGATGCCGACACGGCCGCTCTTGCTGTTTTAGAGAAAGTACTCTATTCCGGTGTAGGTGGCAGACTGCGCAGCAAACTTATTGATGGCAAGCTGTGCAGCACCGTAAGGTCGGCTTTTGAGGTTAAGCGAGATCCCAGTCTTTTTGCCGTTACTTTGCAAGGGGCTGGCGGTATAGGTGCCTCAAAGGTTTTGGAAGGCTTCGACAGCGCCCTTGAGCAGGTCAAGGCGGGAGCTATTTCTGATAGTGAGTTGAAGAGAGCCAAAAATCACGCCGAGTTTCAGCTTCTAGTCGAACGCGATGGTCCCTATCGGCTGGCTTTTCATTTGGGCTTTTTTGATGGTCTAGATAATTGGCAAGCTGCTTACAGTTGGCAGAATCGCATCAAGGCGGTCACCGCTCAAGATGTGCAGCGTGTGGCTAAGCGTTATTTCTCTTCAGAAAATAGGGTAGTCGGCATTCTTGCTGGTGCGGCGCCAAAGTCTGCGCCAAAGTCTGAACCTAAAGAGAAAGAATCTAAAGACAGCAAAGATTCAAAAGACAACAAGAGCGCTAAAGAAAATAAAGATGCTAAAGCCAAGAACGACAAGTCCGAAGATAAATCTACAAAGACAAAACCCTCTGAAAAGGGCGCTAAGCCTTCAAAGAAGAAGGCCAGTCTGACTGATTTGCTGAGCGACCTTTGCGCGTATAAAGATAATGATGGCGCTGCGGTCGACGCCCCTCGTCGCTTGATCGCCGAGAATGCAAAAGACGCGCCCAGCACCAGAGATAATATCAAGAGAGGCAAGTTGCGCAATGGCATGACTATTGCCGTTTTAGAAACCAAGGTCAGTCCGGTGGTTCAGATTGCTGGGGCGGTAAAAGCCGGTGAAGCATACGAACCAGTTGGCAAAAGAGGAGTTTCTTCTCTTCTTGCCAGTCTCATGAATGAAGGTTCAGCGGGAATGACTCGCAACCAGGCAGTAACAAAGCAAGACGAGCTTGGTCTTGCGCCGGCTACTATGGTCAAGTTTGATTCGGGACCGCAGTGGATAAGCTTTCAAGCAAGGTGTTTATCTAGAGATGCCGGAAACATTCTTGCAATTATGGCTGGACAATTGTTGGAGCCTCAGCTCATTGATGAAAGCTTTGAAAGTGCTAAAGCGCGCGCAGCTGAGAAAGTTAGGCATCAGGAAAATACAGTTGAGCAGAGGGTGGACAGGGCCCTTTTGCAAGGCTTAATTGCACCCAATACAAGCTTTTACCCCATGGAACCGGTCGATAAGGCGCGCTTCATAGGTAATCTAAAGTTGGCAGATGCAAAAGAGTTTCATGCCGCCGCCGTAAAGCCGGATGCCGCAACTCTGGTATTTGTCGGTGATATTAGTTTAGAGCAAGCCGTCAGCCTGGGTGAGAAATACTTTGGCTCTTGGAGCGGTAAGAGTGCTGCCAAAAAAGTTTCTGTTCAACCTAACCCGAAGCGCTTGCTCAAAAACTCCATAATCATCGAGAAGCGCACAGACTCTATGATCACTTTGGGTAAACTGATTGACACCGGTGCCGGTGCTCCAGACTATCCACTACTTTTGCTTAGTGATTGTGCATTGACCAGCCATCCTATCTTCTCAAGATTCGCTCAGAAGATATCTGGTGAGTCCAGCTTGATGAGCAGCCTTTCTCTGGAAGACCTCTCATCGGATGTGGAGAGCTTGCCTGGCACCACTCTCTGGACTATTGAATTGCCTGTGGTGGCAAATAATTTGCCGGCAGTATTCAGAAATATTGAGGGTGAATTGAAGCGCTTTTCTAGGCAGGGGGTTTCAGAGTCTGAACTGGCAGAGACAAAGCTCTTTATGTATGGCGGTTTGCCCGTTCGTTGGATGTCTAATAGTCATCTGGCTGCACGCACTATTCTCGAGACCCTAGTTCTAAGCAATCAACCCAACCCTCTTCCTGAACTTACCGCCGGCATCAAAGCTGTAAGCCTGGATGGCTTGAATAAGTTTATTAAGGAGAAGTTCAAGCCCGAGAGAGCATCGCTGGTGGTAGCAGGTACAAAGCAAACCATTGGTCAGATTCACGGACTGAAACAAGACTAATACCTATTGACAGCCTGTCGGTTTATTAATGTGAGAAAAATGAGCATGTCAAGAGGGTAATCTTCTTTACAATTAATCGGCGCTCAGAATTTAGTGTTCTTCGGTATATTTGCTGCCAATGTGACGCTTATGCATTTGTGATAGATGCTACGCACTGCTGTATGCAGCATTCTCCGCCATGATCGCCTAATTTTGCCATGCCATGGCGCTTTTGGCACCTTTGTAAAGGCGCCTGTAATCAGGGCTTAAGACTAGGGTGTAAACATAGAAGAGGTTGTCAATTAATTAATATGACAGCCTGAGATGCGGGCTCTTGCCTGTGTTTGCCGTCTCATCAAAAACTTTCGATTCTCTGAAACGCTAACCTGCTGAGCGTTTCAAGATGCAAGGAAGAAGTTTGACTTTCTAGTGACAATAGGGATAATATGCTGCAAGTGTTACCCCAGTGGCGTTACATAGAGATGAACACAGTGATCAAATACGACCAAGATAAACTGGAAGTAGAAGGTTTGCCCGAGTATGTGAGGGATACAGAAGCCTCCACACGGGAATCCTACAGTTCGATATCTACACGCTCCCTTGCTGAGAGGGAAGCTCAGCGCGTCTCTGCTTCAGCTGGCAGAGAAAGGCAGTCTCAGCGTGATACCGGCGGCTTCGCTAACATTTTTTCCGATGTGCACGCTCCTCGTGCAGATGAGCTCGAAGCTCTCTGGCCGGGCGTCCACCAAGACTTCTTCCAGCAGGCACAGAGCAAGCGCACCCCCAGCTTCTATATGATGATTGCCTTCCTTGCTGGAGCGGTGACATCAATGATTGTCATCTGGGGCTATTCAGCTGTATCAGCGCTAGTCGCAAATGCCGGTAAGCCATCCGATAAACCGGCAGCTGTTACCGCTCCTCAGCCCGTGGCGCAGCAGCCGCTCGTCCCTCAAAATATCGATCCCAGCGCCATCCTCAAGCCGGCCCACCCTACTGTGGAAGTGCAGAATGGCGATACTCTGGCTGCTATTGCAGTGCGCGAATACGGTAAGACTTCTCCTAGACTTCTGGATGCAATTTGCCGAGCCAATGGTCTGAGAAACGCTAACTTCCTCAAGCTAGGACAAGCACTCAATTTGCCCGACTATACTCCTCAATCCGCTCAGCCAGCGGGTTCTGTCAGCCAGTAATAGGGCGTGGGTAACGAGGCCGGACCTGCCGAATCTACATCGTATACGGCGTTAGATTCTAAGCCTTTGCTACCTCCATTAGTGGATGAGATTGTTGCTGAATCGCGTGATTACAGCGTTCAAGATATCTTCGATATGCTTTCCAAAAAGCTGGGTGGTTATGAAAACCGCTTAAGCCAGCTTGAGCTTGCTGAAGAAATTTCGCGTTCGTTTAAAAGCGGTAAAACCGGAGTCTTCGAAGCCGGTACTGGTGTAGGCAAGAGTTTTGCCGCTCTAATTCCCGCGCTATTAAGCGGAAAAACTGTGGTTGTTTCAACTGCCACCATTGCCTTGCAAGAGCAGTACATAAATAAAGATATACCGGCATTGCAAGAGATTTTGCCGTTTAAATTTAGTGCCGTTCTATTGAAGGGGCGTGGCAACTATTTGGGTATGCGGCGCTTTCACGATCATCTGCTGGAACAAGCGGTTGAGCCCGACTTAGTCGATTGGGTCAATTCGACCGAAACCGGCGACATATCAGAGTTGGCATTTCTTCCTCCTGGTGAATTATGGATGGAGATCAACTCAGACTCGGATGACTGTCTGCGCAATCGTTGTCCTAACTTCAACAGTTGCTTTTACTTTGATGCAAAAAGAAGGGCTGAGAAAGCCGACTTGATTGTGGTCAACCATGCTCTCTTGCTGGCTGATGCCGCCTCGCATGGTGGCATTTTGCCGCCCTATCAATATCTTATAGTTGATGAAGCGCACCACTTGCCTGATGTTGCCACCGACGCATTTAGTTTGTCAGTGAGCAATAGAGGCATAAAGCGCCTGCTGGCTAGGGCGGCAAAGCGCGTTAACGCACCGGCACATTTGCTTGGCGATATTGAAATCGCTTCCGGACAGTTCTATTTCCACCTCTACAATATGACTAGGGTGCCGCGTTTTCGCCTACATGAGACAGTCGAAGGCGTGCAAGAGTTGATTGAGTCTCTAGACAAGCTGCTCGTCTGGCTTGAGAACTGCGATTTTTCGCATATTCTTGATGTCGAGATGGCTAGAGAAAAGGCTCAGTTGAAGGCAAAAAGTCTGATTTCGACTATTTCAGCCTACATAAAGTGCCTGAAGTTATTGGAAGACCCCTCCCAGGACTATGTTACCTGGGTAGAGAGAACCGACCGCGCTGAAGTGAAACTAGAGGTGGTGGCAGCACCGCTTGATGCCTCACCGTATATCGCCGACTTTGTGCTGAACAAGCCTAATCTTATTTCTTCCGTCTGGATGTCGGCTACTCTGGCAACCGCCGGCGATGATCCATTCAAGTTTTTCAAAGATTCAATTGGTGCCGACAGATATGTGGTGCAGAAGCTGGTGAGCAGCCCTTTCGATTTTGAAAATCAGGCCTTGCTCTATCTGCCTAGAGATTTACCCGAGCCCAATCATCCTGATTTCGCTATTTATTCCATGAATGAAATTGAGCGCCTGATCGAATTATCCGAGGGGCGGGCCTTTGTGCTCTTTACTAGTCGCAACGCCCTCAATTTTGCCTATGAAGAGTTGGCGCCGCGCCTGCCATATGAAAGCCGTCGGCAAGGTGAAATGCCGAGACCCCGGCTAATTGAGTGGTTTAAATCCACACCAAATGCAGTGTTATTCGGGACTGCTAGCTTTTGGGAAGGTGTTTCGATTGACGGCAGTCAGCTTAGCTGTGTGATCATCGATAGAATTCCTTTCCAGGTGCCCGATGACCCCGTATATGAGGCACGCTGTCAGGCTTTAGAGCAAGATCCTGATCGCTCCTGGTTTACTGATTTGGCCCTGCCCTATGCCACTATGCGTCTTAAGCAAGGGGTAGGGCGTCTTATTCGTACGAGCCGCGACCGAGGTATTGTCGCCATTCTCGATAACCGGCTCACCAAGAAATATTATGGGCGCCGCATCTTAGAATGTCTGCCCCCCATGAAAATCATTCGCTGTCTGCCTAGCGCTGGTTCTGGGGCTATGCAAGACTTCTTAGACCTTGGCATGGACTATCGCGGCAACTAAATTATTCGCCCAATTCGACTTCTTCGTCGTGCTCGACCGTGCTTTCTAGGCTAATATCGTGCCTAACCAGACAGAGAGAGATTGGGCAATGCTCAACCAGATAATGCACGATAGGGTCCTTTTTCATCATGAAAAATTGCCGACCACCCACGCTGGTGGTACCTACATAAAGCATATCGGCACCCAGCTCTTTAGCCGTGTCGATGATGCCTTGCGCTACCTCACCCATTTTTACGATGCCTGAGGCTTTGATACCTCTCGCTTTCAAATCTTCCACGCATTGATCTATCTGCATGCGCGCTTTGTCTAGGGGGCGATCACTCGATATCAACTGAGCGACAATACCGACCTTGCCCGGGTCTGGAATAAGCCTGACAAGCACGATTTCGGCATCGGTACTGCGCGCTTGGCTGACTGCTGTTTCGATTGTTTTTGAGCTTCTTTTAGGAGAGCTGAATGCGACTACATATTTCATAGACACCTCAGGCGTGCCAAATAAATTTGAGAATGAGATAGCAGACTGATGCAAGAGTAGCCGCCACTGGTAATGTTAGCACCCAGGCTAGCAATATGAGTTTCATAGTTTTGGGGTTGAGATTCTCTTTGCCGTGTACTGGGATTGTGCCTCCGGCAACTGCCGAGCTGAGAGTGT
Organism: Candidatus Obscuribacterales bacterium; assembly: GCA_019745415.1. Lineage (GTDB taxonomy): Bacteria > Cyanobacteriota > Vampirovibrionia > Obscuribacterales > Obscuribacteraceae > Obscuribacter. The sequence continues at coordinate 110,605 of JAIETF010000035.1, forward strand.
GAGTGGTGCTTATCGGTGCCCCATAATGTGAAGCGATGAGAATGATCATCGCTGTACTCATTGAGGCACCAAAGCCTTGGGAGTGGCTTAATTTCTCACGACTTATCTTGGTGCCCACTGTACGAATTACTCGCCAGCCGCCTATCACTGTGCCAAGGGCGATGGCCGAGGCGGCTGAGAACATTACCCAGAAAGGCACTACCTTAGCCGTGTAGCCGTATTGCGAGAAATGCGTTGCTAATATCAAAGCGATGATGCCCATAGTCTTCTGACCATCGTTACTGCCATGACTGAAACTTACCGAAGCAGAGGAGAAGATATGCAGCAGGCGCATGATCGGGTTGTGGTCGGTGGTTTTTGATAAATCCTTTTCTTTTTCTTTCGAAAGCTTTAGTGCTAACCAGGTGGTGAAAGCCCCGGCCGTAAAGCCGATCAATGGTGAAATTAGTAGTGCTAATAAGACCTCTTGCAGTTTGTGCCACTCTACGCCGCCCATGCCGGCTGCCGTGACACCGGCGCCAAAGAGGCTGCCAATCAGACAGTGCGAAGATGATACCGGTATACCCTTCCACCAGGTAATCAGGTTCCAGATTACAGCCGCCAAAAGTACAGCTACAACCATCGGTAGTGTCACAGTTCCTTCTGGGATGATTTTGGTAATGACTTGGGCTACGGCGGTGCCAACCAAAAGGGCTCCCAAGAAGTTGAGCACTCCGCTCATAAAGATTGCCACGCCCGGCTTTAGGGCTTTGGTATAGATTACTGTGGCGACGGCATTGGCTGTGTCGTG
>JAIETF010000064.1 GCA_019745415.1 Candidatus Obscuribacterales bacterium
AGGCCAAAAAGAAGCAAAAGGAGATGAATTCATGAGGGTTTTCAGGGTATTGACAGTTCCAACCGTCCCCATGGAAAAATCAGTATTTCAGCCGGAGACGTTAAGGCCTTTGCCGGCGGCAGCATGAGTGAAGATCAGCTGCTTGCCTCGCTTGCTCTCACCGAAGAAGAAACAAAAGATCCCAATGCCCGCGCCACTAGCTATTTGCAAGAAAATCAATATGTGCGCAAGAAAAAAGAAGTGAGTTCGAGGATAGACAAAGATGTAATCATCATCTCAGCCGGTCTTGATCCCACTCTCGATGATGACTTTCTTAAGCTGGAGGCTCTCAGGCTCGCCCAGAAGGGCTTTGAAGCAGTGCCCGATGTTAAGATCGCCGAGGTTACCTTTTATGATGCATCAGCCGATCTGACCAATCGCACCATCAGACTCAACCGCGATGAACAAAAGACTCTCTCTGAAGGTCTCGCTAGTTTGCTTAAAGACAAAGAGCTGAAGAGCGAACAGGCTACAAAACTTTCACCTGAAGCTTTTGATGTGACCAGTTATAAAGCCAAAGACGGTAAGTTGAAAGCAGAAAGAGAAGCCCTACTGAATCGACTGAAAGGGCTCAAGGACGCCGGAGTCGGCTATAGCAAAGACATCAATAGAGACCTGGTCGATATTGAGAATTCGCTTGATTCACTAGACGAGGCTCAACTTAGAGATAAGATAAACAAGCTTTCTGACTTTATCGGCAAATACGAAGAGAATCTCAAAAGGGCGAAGGAGTTCAAGGCTGCCGGCGGTAAGGACCAAGCTGCCAAAGCCGGTAAAGCAGATTCTGGAAGCGCCAACACAGCCGGCGCCGGACCGTCTACTGCTCCTGCCGCCATAGATAATGCCGGTGTGATCTTGAAAGATCCCGAAGGCTATGTAAATTACCTAAAGGGTAAGCTCAAGGGCGGCGAGAATCATCCTAATTTCTATAACAGAATTTTGCCCTCTATCATCGATACCCTTAAGAAAGCTGGTCGAGGGCAAGAAGCCCTTAAGTTCGAACAACAGATGAATGACCTGAAAGCGCGGAATGCTGGCCAGTGATGTCTTGCTTGGCCAAGTTAAGGGGGCTGGCTGCTTGCTTTGCTGCTCTAGTTTCAATGGCGGCGGTATCTGCTGCCGATTTGGAGAGAAAGCTTGAGTCTAGGACTTTCGGACGGATAAATCCTGCCGATCTGAGCCAGGGTATGCAAAATGCCGGCTTTTCAGACTGGCTCAAACTTGAAAAAACAGCCAGAGATAAACTCTCGGCAGGGCAATTTGCCGATGCTGAACAAGGCTTCAAAGAGGCTATTAGCAAGGCTGAGACCCTCAACATGGTCAGCCCGGGTGTAATCAACTCATTGATGGGTCTTTCATTTGCATTAGATAGACAGGGTAACCAGTCTGAATCTGAACGCATTTACGAGCTGGCTATGCGCAATGCCGAGTCTGTCTTTGGTCCGAGCGCCACCCGTTTTGGCTATTACATGCCTGATCTCGCCTGGCTTTATCATTGGCATGGTAAAGATAGTCAAGCTGAAACCTTGTTTCTTAGAGCTATTAGCCTGGAAGAAGCCTCTTCAAGAATCGAAACTGCCAATCTAGTTGAACTTTTGAAAGAATATCAGCAATTTCTAAAGGAATGCGGTCGTACCAGCGAGAGCGAGAAAATCGGACATCGCATAGAACATATAAAGGCTAAGTTGGCTGAACACTAGTTGCCAACCATGATCAAAAAATCGGACATGCTGTAGACTTTTAGCCATGACAAAGCGTGGTTCTAAAATCTTAGTAGGCGATTTGCTCGTCAAATCAGAGCTGATAACTCTGGCGCAGTTTGCCGACGCCATGCCTGTTTCGCTCAAGACAGGCTTGCCTGTAGGTCGAGTCTTGATTGCATCTGGCTTCTTGACTGAAGAAGGGTTTAAGAATGTACTAACCGTACAAAGTCTAATTCGTGACCATCTAATTTCACAGGAAGCAGGCATAGAGGCGCTCAAGCTCACCAGGCTCGGCAAGAGCTTGAGTGAAGCCCTAGATCAATTGGGCGAAAGCTGCGATTTCTTCGAATCTACCAATAGACTGGGCGAACTGCTCTTTGACGCTGAAATTATAGACAATGAGACCTTAGCTGAAACCCTTTCGGTCAGTCTCACCACAGGCTTGCCTCTGGCGCGAGTGCTTTCAATGCGTGGAGCCATTGCCGAAGAAGTGGCTTTTATTGCCCTTTGTTGCCAGTCTCTCATTAGAGAAGGCGTACTTGACCGAGAATCTGCGGTTAATTCAATCAAGTTGGTCAAGCAAAATCTGGGACATTTGAAAAATCTGGGACTGTCGTCTAAACCCGGTGCAATCTCACTGAAGAAAGCCAACAGTCTAAGATTGGGCGAGCTTTTGTTGCTATCGGGCATGGTGGACGACAATGCCATAGTGCAGGCAGTACAAGAGGGTCTCACCGACGAGCAGCCCTTAGGCAAAGTTTTGACCCGGGTAGGCATCATTTCAGAAGTCGAGCTTGGTCAGGCCTTGGCTATACAAGAAATGATCAATAACCGCACTCTTTCGCCCGACGACGCCACTTTTGTCTTATCAACCGTTAAGGGCTCGGGCATGTCGCTATCCAAAGCTCTATCGGAAAGCGATAAGCAAAAAAGCCAGACTGAACAGAAGGGCGAACCGGCTGCCTTAGACGTTTTTCTCAGCTTCCTCGGCGTCAACATTCCCCAACTTGGGCAGTTGAAAGAGAAGAGCCAGGCTGAAAACCGTCCTTTGGAAGATTATTTGCATAACCAAGGTCTGCTCCACCCAGCCATCGAAGAACCAGTTTTTCAATGCTATAAGCATTATCTCAGTGGTCGCTTAGATGACGACCAATGCGCCTTTGCCGTTCATATGTTGGCTTGCACAGAGCTCAGCGATTTAGAGCTTTTGCTGAAGCAACTGTCCTGGTAAGGCTGCCTTTACCTGCAGATTTAGATCAATTCGGCTTATTTGAAAGCCAGCCTAAAATTAGACGGTGGCTCCTGCGCGCCTCTCTCTACTACAAGCATGCGCGAGTAAACAGTGATTGTTTTGGGGGCGCAGGCATCTTTGCTGCCTGTCCAGGCGATAAGTTCGCCGAGCAATTTGGTTAGCGAGGCTTTGTCTTTGAAATAGTCATGGCTTTGAAACTCTTGCCAGTGCGACCATTGCCAATCTTCAATAATATAAAGTCCGCCCGGCTTCAGCAAGGGATAGAGAGTTTCAAAGCTGGCTTTGGTTTCTTCATAATAGTGCGAGGCGTCATCAATAATCAGATCTAGATCTGTCTTAAAGTTTTCAGCGACTATTTGTCTTAGAGCCTCGCCGTCTTTCTGGTCCACTCCCCAATATGTTTTCAGTTTATCTTTCAGCTGGTGCTCGTCTTTATATTGCCGGAAGTATTTACTGTCACCGCTGCTTACAATGTCGACTCCGACAATTTTCTCTGGCTGGAAAAGCCAATGCCAAAGAACAAGAGAGCCACCGTCATAAAGTCCAAGCTCGAGTATGTTCTGAGGTGCCAGCCCATAGGTCTGCAGCGTTTCGCCGTACTGTTCCACAAGTTCCCTTGGCTTATACAGCTGAAAGTGTGGGCTCTCCTTCCAGATAGCATCTTGATCGTCGGCACTTAAGACAAGCTTGAAGAGCAGATCATCAACAAGCAGTCGATCAGCCTGCCAGTTGAGGGTTTGCAGCTTAGCATAGGCAGTCATCTATTTATCTATTTCTTGTTTTTGGCTTGCTCGACAAGCTTGCGCAGTTCTCTTATCTGTTCATCTTTAGCGGCCAGAGAGGCTTCGAGTGCTATAACCTGGCCGGCTGTAGATGCCCCAAGCGACTGTTCCATTTCTTCCGCATCAGAAAATATAAGCTCCTTCAGTCCTTGGTTCTTGGAATAATATTGCCTAAAGCGATCTTTCTTAAGTCGCTTTGTCGTTTTCAGAATAGCCTGCATTTCTTCATCGGTGTAGCTGCGTTCGTTTGTATTGATTTCACAGCAACTTTTACAAACATCTTGCTTGCGCCGCCTATCTAAAAGCTGTGCCTTGGATAATTCCAGAAAATTACCCACACCATATTTGGTTTCATCATAAACTACGCAACAGAGCTGCGCTTGGCCAAGGTGATTGAGCACAACTTGGTTTGTATAGCGAGCGCATTCATATTTTTTGCCGACACACTTTGCTATTTCAATATAATCGTAAGGCGTCAGGTAAAGTATCTCAAGCAGCTTTTCGTCAGCAGCAGTTAACGGGCTGCCGATACTAGAATCATAAAGATGTAGAGTTTTCTCAAGCGGACAAAAGGAAGCAAAGACACTAGTAAAATTGAGACCCAGCCCTTGCACAAATCTCTGCATTTCCAGCTCGTCATCAAGATTTCCGAGGTAGCGGTGAAAATTCACTTCAACATAAGTGAACTGACCATTTTCCTTCCATAACCGAGCGAGAAGCTCTATGTTTTCTTTTACTTTCTCGATATCGCCGCCGCTATGACTGCGCTCATAGACCGCCTGGTTAAAGCCTGATAGTGAGACCTTAAAACCTTCCGGTTTCTCATCCATTACTTCTTTCAGTCGCGGGGCAAAACTAAGATTGGAACTGATACCGCAGGCTAAGCCATGGTTATGCACAAGTCTAATTGCCTCAGGCAATTTAGGATGCACGAAAGGCTCGGTCCAGTTATAGAGATTTATAGATTCAACATTATATTCAGACTTTGCCTTGAGCAGAATTTGATCTAATAAGTCTAGGCTCATGACGCCGCTGCTATTCTCTACATGGCTTGAATTTCCCTTGGGGCAGGAGGGACAGCGCAGATTACACGAGCCGACAATATCGATATAGAACTGTACTTTATCGGTCATGGTCTGCCCTATTCCTTACGCCAGAAAGCACCGGTCCAGTCGATCTGAACTATAGGTGTAGAAATTTCGTGGCTCTCTCTAAACTGATGGACTGCTGAACGGCACTGTTCGAAAGCCCCATAGTCGTCGATGATGACAAAGCCGCCTTTAGATAGTTTTGGGTATAGATTTTCGAGTGCCTGTATGGTCGATTCGAAAAGGTCGCCATCTAATCTCAATACCGCCAGTTTTTCAATCTCGCATTTAGGAAGGGTGTCTTTGAACCAACCCTTGAGAAAAGAGACTTGGTCATCAAGAAGATCATATCTGGCAAAGTTGTCTTGTACTTCTTCAAGCGATACCGCCAGTTCAGGATAGATGCTTAAATCAAGCGAGGCATCTAAGGGATAGTTTGACGTGTCGGGCTTTGGCAAGCCCATGAATGAGTCGGCTAGATAGACCTTACGCGTAGTATCACCGGCAGCTTTAAGCAGAGCTCTGGCAAGTATGCAGCAGCCGCCCCGCCAAACTCCTGCCTCCAATATATCGCCTGGGATTTTTTCTCTGAGAACCGTCTCGATACAAAATTGAAAATTATTGAGCCGTTTCAACCCGACCATTGTGTGAGCATCACGTGGACAATCTCGCCCTTCGACTCTGGCATTTGCGGCATAAACAGGCTCTCCCCAGGAAGCTCTATGGGGATCGCAATAAATTGCATTGACCAGAATCTTTTTAATTAGCTCTATGTACAAGGAATAGCTATGTAGGGCTGACTGAGAAGAGCTATCGGTCTGCACCGAATTTTCCATTATCACCTTGCACGCTCCTTAGCGCTTTATATCTTTGATGGAGCCAGCCGAAACTGCTTCGACAATAAACTGATATGTCATCAGGTGCGGGTTCTTTGCTAAATTGTCGAGGTTGAAATATAGAGAGGCGTCGTAATCTTTGAACTCAGTCATCTCAAGCGGCATCTTTACAGTATCTTCGAAGACGATTTGGAGGTCGGCACCTTCTATCAAGTCTACTAAAGATTGATAGCTGAAAAAACGCAGATGGGTCTTATCCAACAAACCTTCGTCTCTATAACGAAAATTACCACTGGCAAGCTCGCAAAGTAGACCGATATAAGTGACATTTGGTACCGAAAACAACATTTTGCCATCTGCATTTAGTAACTTACCAAGTTGCTGCACAGCGCGGGCCGGAAACTGTAAATGCTCGATCACATCGGCAACTACAATAACGTCATAACGACGTGAACCCACAATCAAAGCCGGATCAATCTTATCTATGTCAGCTTGAAAAAGGTCACTATAATAAGGCCGAGCCTGCTCAAGCATACTGCGGTCAAGATCAATGCCGTCGATGCTTGCAGGCTTGTCTTTATGCCGCATTTGATGCACCATTTGGCCAAGGGCGCCGCAACCCACCCCTACATCAAGAATCTTTGCGCCTTCTTGTGGTATACGTCTGAAAATTTTTCCCAGCGAATCTTCTGCATTGGTGTCGGCAATACGCTCGTAGATTCTTCTCTGCTGTGCGGTGTTTTCCACTCTTCAAGACCCAAAAGATTGCACTGACATTTAAACGGCAGTAATTCTGGCATGGATACTTGGCTAATTGAAACAGCAAAATGAAAGTAAATCAATTACAGGCATTCTGATTCTTGTTAATCTTTCATGAAACTGTCTTACCTGCAGCTCTGAAGTCTGTGAGCTAATTTGGCGCCGAGTGAAATGGAATCCCCAGAGATCAAACTAATAGCCTTTTACCTACCCCAATTCCATCCAATTCCTGAGAATGACGAATTCTGGGGCAAGGGCTTCACTGAATGGACCAATGTCACAAGAGCCAAACCACTGTATCCTGGTCACGTTCAACCACGACTACCGGGTGAATTAGGCTTTTACGATCTGCGACTGCCAGAGGTGGCAAACAAGCAAGCTGAACTGGCTAAAGAGTATGGATTGCACGGTTTTTGCTATTACTACTATTGGTTCTCGCCTGAGAAAACCTTGTTGGACCGTCCGCTCAAACAGCTTTTAGAGAGTCCGGAACCGGATTTTCCTTTCTGTCTTTGTTGGGCGAATGAAAACTGGACAAGGCGCTGGGACGGCTCGGAAGACGAGATTTTAGTGAAGCAAAGTTATTCGGATGAGTTTGCTGAAGCCTTCATTGAGTCATTACTCCCCTATTTCAGAGACGATCGATACATAAGAATAGACGGCAAGCCGGTCTTATTGGTCTATGACACCAGACAATTCTTAGACATAAGAAAGTCGACATCAATTTGGCGTAAATTGGTCAGAGCGGCAGGATTTGACGATATTTATCTAATCAGGTGCAACACCTTCCTTAGTCAGAATTATGAGATAGACCCGAAGGTACAGGGGTTCGATGCCTGCGTGGAATTTCCACCCCACGGCACCAATACTCAGCAGTTGCCGATTGTTGAAAGCAAAGTCGAGCACCAATCTGTCCATGATTCTGCCACTGTCTTCGACCAGGAAACAGTAGTCTTTAATTCAATCACCAGGGCTCCTCAATCTTATGAACTTTTGCGCGCTCTCTTTCCCTCTTGGGACAATACGCCTCGCAAGAAGCAAGCAGCCACGATCTATTTCGGCTCCAGCCCTGAGCTCTATCAAGAATGGCTGAGCGGGTTAATTGCCTGGACAAAGCGCCACAACGCTCGAGATAGGCAGATTATCTTTGTCAACGCTTGGAACGAATGGGCGGAAGGGGCCGTGCTTGAACCAGACAAAGAACACGGTCGAAGATATCTAGAGGCAACGAAAAGCGCTTTACAGAGTCAGTCTTTACTCTACGAACCAGGTTCTGCTGCTCATTTGGCGGCTCTAGTCAACGACTGCACTCTTTCGGCCAATGCCAAACCGGTGCTGCAAGGGAAACAGCTAAACCAGTCAGAACAGATTATTTGCGAGCTAGAGCAGGTAGGCATTGGTGAAAGTGGTTTCTATGCTGAAGGCTATGCCTTCATCAAGAACAAAAAGGCATTGCTCGCCATTGTCGCTTTTGACGATGATCAGTTGGTCGGCAGTACAATCAATTCAGTTTATAGAGCCGATTTAGCCGAGCGCTTCGGAGCGAGCGCAATGCGAGCCGGCTTTGCCTTGCACTTGCCCAAATTAGTCAAACCGAAGGGAATGGTGAGAGTCTTTGCCTTTAGCGAAGATTCAATCTTTCAAGATGTAGAGCGGCAAACGTCCCTCTGCCTGGAGGCTTAAGACCATGGCAAAAATAAAAGCCTTTAGCTATGACTCCGCCCTCGGTGACTTGATTCTCATCAACAAGTTTGGTTCAAAATCCGGCGGTGTAGATCTATTTATTGCTTCTTCCCATAGCACTAAAGAAGATGAAGCGATTGAGAAAGCAGTGGAACTTAGCACTGCCCGCGGTGGTACTCCTTTCATTTTGCTTGAACTGCGTAAAGTCGAAAGAGCAGATCTCAATAATGGGCTGGAAGCACTATTGCGCGTGCCCTCGCTCGAAACTTTACCAATTCTTGCATTTTCGCTGCCCGCCCAAGAAGATAGTTTACTGAGCCTTATCAGTGCCCTCAATCTCAATGAGGTGCACAGTGAGTTGGTTGCAGCCGGCAATGAAGTAATTCAGAAACTGGTCAAAGTAATTAAGGACAGAGTCGGTCTCTCTAGTCAGCAGAGACAGAAGCCGGCTGTGATGTTGCATACCGTCTTTCAGAGCGGATCAAGCGCGGCAAACACGATCAGGTTGGCAGTCAATGCCGAGATAGAAGAAAAACGTCAACGACTGGCCGCTAGACTGGAAGAGCAAGGTCCCACCGGACCAGCGCCGGAAGATCCCCTGGTCTCAATTTGCTTGCCTGTGCAGAACGCTGAGAAAAGTATAGCCAAGACTCTGGAAGGCATCTTGTGTCAGACCTTCGAAAATTTTGAAGTTCTGATAGCCGACGATCATTCAGACGACAACACACTTGAAATAGTTACTTACTATGCCTCGCGTGATGCCAGAATCATTCCCTGGATTAATGAAGAACCGGTGGGAGCGGTCAAAAACCATAACGAATGTTTGATGCGGGCCAGAGGGAAATATATCAAGCCGCTTTCTCAAGACTCCTGGCTGCACCCCCAGCATCTAGAACAGATGCTCGAAATAGCCGAAAGTCAACCGCAAACAGCCCTGATTCTAGCAGCAACCGATGAGAGTTTACCCGACTGGTCAGAGATCGGTCTCAATTCATCCAATCAGACTCTCAAAGCTATAGTCGAGCATGGTTTAGATGACCTAAGGCGTCTAGCACCGTGTCCCTCCGCACTTTTTTTCCGTTCGGCGCATATAGGCAAAGGGTTTAACTCCAATCTGCCCAATCTAGCTACAGTAGATTATGCCTTGCGCATTCTCACCAAGGGTGATCTCTTCCTTTTCCCTTGCGGCTTGTTAGAAACTACAACTTGGCACAACAATCAAAAACAGTGGGCCGGTTATTATATGGAACTAGCGGCTGAATCAATTCAAATAGCCGCTAGTTCGCAAGAAATTCTCAAGAATATAGGCATCGAGAAAGAGGTCTTTGTTGACAGCAGTCTGCTCAAGCTAGGCAACGACCTGACCCATACCGAGGCAACTAGAGGCAGAATCGCCTTGAACGCACCGGGTGGAAAGCTCACTAGCAATCAGAATACCTTACCGGTAGCTGTCACCCTCTTGCGCACTCTTGGTCGCTGTCAACAACGAGGAGGGTCAGCCGATAGCCGAGCCCGCGAAATCGAATTGCTTGAAGAGAGGGTGCGAGAACTGCTTAGCAGTCCTTCATGGCGGATGACAAAGGTGCTGCGCGATTGGAATGCTAGGCTGCAAAATGATACAGCTATAGCAAGCAGTATCGACTGGGAAAAGATTGATTGGACTGAGAATTTAGCGCAACAGACCTATGCAGAGTTGCTGCGTAAGATTATCAGGGAGATAAAAACCAGTCGTTCTTGGCGATTGACTGCGCCCTTGCGGCGGTGGAAAGGGAAAAGAAATTTGCGCAGCGAGAGATTGGAGAAATAGCTTATGTTCGATCTCTTTGAATGGCATAGTGATCATTTGCGCTTAGGCGACTTATTGTTTCGGTTGGAGCACTTCCGCAATGATAAATGGAACCTGGGTGATAATCACTTTAGGCTCTATAAAGTAAAGGGGCTTTTTGAGCAGTACCAAGTATTCTTTGGCCGTAAGCCCAATTTTCAAGCCAAGAATATTCTTGAAATAGGAATGTGGGATGGCGGTAGTTTAGCCATTTTGAACGAAGTGTTCTTGCCAAGCAAGCTTGTCGGAATAGACTCTCAATCAAATCGGGGTGATAGTGACTATTTCAAGCAGTATCTAGCGCGCCATAAATTGGAAAAGAAAGTACGCACCTACTGGGGCACCGACCAAGGTGACGCCGAAAAATTGCGAGAGATTCTAAAGAGCGAGTTTGAGCAACCTCTTGATCTTGTTATGGATGATGCTTCGCATCTCTATGAGCCGACAAAGACATCCTTTGAAGTGATCTTTCCTCATCTGAGGGAGGGTGGTATCTATATAATCGAAGACTGGGCTTGGCTGCACTGGCCGGAGTTTGACCGAGATCCATATTTTGCCGGTAGAACCGGCTTGACCCAATTGGTTCTGGAAATAGTGGAAATGATAGGTAGTGCCAGAGGCACACCGCCGGCAGTGCTAACTGTGCTGCCGGGTTTTGTGGCGATAGAAAAGACCTCTCTTAATTTGGCGACCGATAAACCTTTTCGCATAGAAGACTATATCTGTCGCCGTCCTGTGGCAAAATTCGCCCCACCGGCAAGACTAAGAGAACTGGATTAAGGAGAGGACAATGAACCTGACTCTGGAGCATCTACACGAGATAGATTGGGCGGAAGCCGCCACAGATCAGGTCTTGCTCAATCTAAAGCAGTCCCTGAACAATCCTATAGTTGATGGGCGTGAGTTCCCTCGCTTTCCTGAGCCGGAACTGCAGCTATTGATTAATGGTTGCAGTGGTGAATCCGCTTTGATGGAGGCTTTTCCATTTTATAAGAGAATCTTGGGCTATTCTGAACTATTAGGTATCACCGTCGACCGGAAGACTCGAGTCTTGGACCTCGGTTGCGGCTGGGGTCGCCATATGCGTTTTTTCTGGCAATTGGTCGAAGGCGAAAACCTATACGGCGCCGATATTGATCCAAAATTCATCGCTCTTTGCAAAGATCTTTTTCCAAGCGGCAATTTTATCAATAACGACCGTGAACCCCCTTTAGCTCTAGATAGCGAAAGCTTTGATATCGTCTGGTCCTACTCGGTCTTTACTCATATTAACGAAGAGTACAACCTGAAGTGGATGAAAGAGATTCATCGAGTGCTCAGAAAAGGCGGCATGTTTATCTTGACCACACAGGGGCGCGACTTTATCAAGTTTTGCTATTCTTTCGCCGGTCAAAAAACATTTGAGCATGAGTGGTTTAGATTGCTTTCTCAAATTTTCAAATCGCCGCAAGAAGTTGAAGCAGCCAATAAAAATTTCGAGCGCGGGCTCTTTCAATATTTCCGCATAGGCGGCGGCGGCGGACCAAGGGATGATTCATTCTATGGTGAAGCGGTTGTCCCACGTAAGTTCTTTGTGGACAATTGGTCACAGCACTTCCGCATAGTGGATTTTTATGATCCGAGGAACCAAAATCAGCAGGCAGTAATAGTGGCGCAAAAACTATGAACAATCAAAGTGTAGAAAAGAAACGCACCTGTCTATTGACGGTGGGCATAACCGGTTCTTGTAACTTGCGTTGTCCTTCTTGTGCTGCCGGTAACATGGCCGAGATCAATAGGCCAGGGCAGTTTATGAGTGTCGACACCTATCGAGACTTGCTTGCTAAGGCCACCAGCGAGGCTGATATATCTGCAGTCTGTCTCTTTATCACTACAGAACCGCTTCTACACCCGCAATTGAATGAGATTGTTCGCATTACCAATACATTCTCTATACCTTGCATGATAAGCACCAATCTCAATCTTCTGCCGCGTAATGTAGATGATTTCTTTGCCGCTAATCCTGCATCAATTAGAGTTTCAGTCTCCGGATACTTTCAAGAGACTTATGAAAAGAATCACCGCGGCGGCAAGATAGATAGAGTAAAAGAGAATATCAAGGTCATGGCCGAAGCTTGGCAGCGCAGCGGCAGAAAAGCTCATTTTGAGGTGCATTATCACCGTTATATCGGCAATCTCGACGAAGAGATTCTCATGAAGAGATTCGCCCACAGTCTCGGTTTGACCTTCACTACTAACTGGGCCGGCTTCCACCCCTATGAAAAGGCACTGGCCGAATTTGAGCCGGATTTGGCTCTGACAGAGCTTACGCCGGAAGATCGCAAAGTCTTGAAGACCTTGCCCTTGATTTATAACGAAGACATCAAGAATAGCCCTCATTTCAAACTCCTAGAGAAATACAAGAATCTCCCCTGCCCGATTCAGTCTTCTTATTTATTCGTTGACTGGCGCGGAGAAAATCAACTCTGCTGCGCCATGGGAGATACAGAGAAGTTTAGGTTGGGCAGCTATTTTGATCAGACGCTGGAAGAAATTCAGAAGCGCAAGGATGAGCATGACATTTGCCGCGCCTGCAAGCGAAACAACGGACATGTGGCTCTGCTACTTGGTTATCAGGATATTGCCATGAAACAGATAGATCAAATCTGCTTCAGTCATGTGCTGGATTATTATGCCTCCGAAGGCTATGACTTGAGAGGCGGAATGCTTACTCTAGAGAACATTGCGGAGCAGAGCCAAACTGGCAGCCAGCCACCCATCTAAGAGATCATGATTCTGAATATAACGGACTGGTGGAACTGTTGCAGCAACAGCTTGCCCAAGAAAAAGAGAAGAACAAACATCTAAGCGGAAGAATAGAGGAGCTTGAGAAAGCTTTATCGCGCAAAGAAGCACTCAGTGCGCCGCAGAAATTGAGAGCTTTGGACAGCGAATAAGCTGTTGCTTCACTTGCCCAGGCGACTTTTGAAATTCAACTGGAAAAGAGCGGTAGAAAATCTAAACGGTACCTGCTTGAGCAGATACCGTTTATTTGACTTATCTTGTCGCTATGCTGGGCAGACTAGGCTTGGGTTGCCGCTGTAACAGTCTGATTGCCGCCTGAGGCATTGGCCTTGTTGGCAGCATCTATTGCAGACTGCAAGAGGTCTTCAGCTTTAAGGGCGTTACCCGGATAACCGGCGATACCTTGCGAGACTGTGACATGCCAGTTTTGACCGACATCGGAGACACGCTCAAGCATGATCTTACTGCGAATACGTTCAGCCAGAACCGAAACCCCTTTGGGGTCGGTTTCAGGGCAAATGACCAGGAAGGTATCGGAGTCGTAACGAGCAGGAATGTCTACGTCGCGCACTTTACTCATGATGAAGTTGGCGGTGCCCTTGAGGATGGAATCGAAGGTGTTTTGACCGTGGGTTTTGCCGGCTTTGGTCAATTCATCAACCTTAATCACCAGGATGCCGAGAGAGTGTTTGTAACGCTTGGTCCGCTTCAGCTCATCTCGCAAAATGCGGGTGACTGTGTTGCGATTGTAAAGTTCGGTGACTGAATCGAGCAAAGCAATACGCTCAGCTTCTTGCTGATCGCCTTTGGAAGTGCCGATGGTGGATTGGACATTAGAGAGGTAAGAGCCCTGCTCAAGTTCCTTATAGCGGCTATGGGCGTCGCCTTGAGGCTTAACCGGCTGGTTTACGGCGCCGGTGTTTCTAAGCTGATTCAATTTCTGCCTGAAGAGACCTTCTCTTGCAAATAAAGGAACCTGGTCTTTGTCGAAGGTTGGCATCGTTTTCCTCTCAAGTCACCGACTAACTAATACCGACTAACGAATAAATAATCGTCAGACAATATTTATATCATATCCAATGCTTGTCAATAGGTGCTGTTGTTTTAACTACAAACTTGGACTTGAAATTGTTGAAATTAACCGCTGCTAATTATCCGACTTAAGAGCGCTACGGTCGACCGGCGCGACTCATACCCCTCAATGCTAGGTGCATATGACACCATAATTGGTGCGCTATCTACCAATGACAACTCTGTCGATGAGTTAAATCTCAGTGGCAAACATAAAAAATCTTGGCAAAGCTATCACTTGGAATCCGCTTGACCTCTGAATAATGTCCATATGAGGGATTTTTAGACCATACTGTATATATATTTTTGTCTTAAGCAAGCCTCTTGACGGCCGCCGATATATGTTCGACTATATGCAGGTACGCTAAAGAAGTTTGCTTATGACCACTTGTGATCTTCTTACAGCAAAGCCACCCGGCTCATGCCAAGGGGAAGTTTCTAGAAGATGCTGAAAGTCGCAAGATCAAACAAAGCCGCACTACTTGTATTGGTATCGCTGGCGGTGAGTCTCAATTTAAGCCTGCCGGCTCAATCACAAAGAGTGCACAGCTTAACTAAAGAAATAGCGCCGGAAGTATCGAAAGACACAGCAGAAGAGCGCAAAAAGCTAGAAAAAGGTGAAGTCGTAGTCGGACTAAAGGACGTAGGCAGCACCAAATACGTTATGGGCAAAATAGTCATCGACCAATCACCCGATAAAGTTTGGCCGATTATGGTGAACCCCTTTGAGTTTAGAGGCAGAATCTCACCACGGGTGAAAAACGTAGAGGTAATGACTGATCAAAGTCACCTTTCGGTACTGCGAATGACCATGGATACGAATCCACTGCCTCTTTTGCCCCAGCTATCTTATACTGTTGAGTCTCGCTATGAACAAGACGAACAGGGCGGCAGAATAGAATTTAGAAGAGTGGCCGGTACGCTTAAAGATTTTCGGGGTTGTTGGGAAATGAGCCCTACCTGTGGTGGCACCAAGACCGAACTTACATACAGCATGTATCTCGATCCTGGTTTCTTCGTTCCGCAGTGGATCGTCCGCGAAGGCGTCAAGAGTGAACTACCTCGTACACTTCTTGCTTTGCGCAAACGTATCAAAGCTGTCTATGAAGAAAAAGCCAGACCTGAATCGCATAATATCTTAGCTGCCAATATCAGCGCCCATCACTCGGTTCACTAAAGACATTGTCTCTCGAAATCATTGTCTATATGCCCTTTGCTCCAGAGGACAGGCGTCTGCCCGAGCTTCTTTCAAAGCTTGAGGCTGAGGGTTTATCTTGCCTACCGCAGTCTGATTTTTCTTTTCAAGATCAGGGTTTTATACCTATCAAGGTAAGCCCGAAGATTGGGCCAGAAGAATTTCGCAATAAAGTTTATGAGACCGGCTTCGAAATTTATCTTGCGCCCTTCGACTACAAAAAGACACTAGAAGAACTAAAGAAGCCAACAAAGCAAACTTGGCTGAATAAACTATTGGTTGGCAAGCGTGAACAGATTGCTAAAGACTTTATCGTCGATCAGGAGACTGATAAAGAGCTTTCTAAACAGACCCAAGAGTTGCATTTAGTCTACCGAGATGACTATCTTGTGCCTTTCGCCTTTGCTGCAGTGCTAAGCGACCTAACCAATGGTCTTCTATTTGAGTCTGAAGCCGGCGAATATTTTAAACCCAAACAAGCCCTGGCAGAAATACCAAAACTCGCAAAAGACTGGTCACCGCCGGTTGTGGACTCCTGAAAAAGCGACTATTGACTTAGGCTCTAATTTGAGGAGACAGCCTCTTTTATATTGGCTCTCTTTAGTCTTTCGATTAGATCGGCTATGACGATACGCACATCACTGACCGAAGCCTTGTGACCATTAACAAGAACAGTAACAGCCAGCTTCTTGCCTTGAGCCGTATCGAGTACGCCGGTTATACCGCGCACTGTCTCCATCGCGCCGGTCTTGAATCGGAACCGGCCCCTCTCTTCTCTTTCACCCTTGACGATTCTGCCTCCGCCGCCTTGACTGCGCAAAAGATCAAGATACTCAGGATGCTTCTGAGCCATATAGCGCAGCACCAGATTTAGTGCGTGGGGAGTTACTGAATTCTTTCTAGAGAGTCCGCAGCCATCAAACAAAATCACCTCGGCATTAGGTACTGCAATTGATGAAAGCCATTGACCAATGCGGGCAAGCCCCCGCTCTTCCAGGTCGGATGTTCTTTTTGAAGCCAGTGCCTTGCCATTACCGCCGCCTTGTTTCTCGGCATTGAGTCCTATTTGCGCAATAGTGCGCAGAAACTGCTGGGCATAAAGATTGTCGCTTTCATATAGGCAAAGCTTGATTAGTTGGGGCAAGGGCTTTGAGCTATGTTCAGCCAGAACCAATGTTGGCTGCTTGGCTAGAAAGCCAGGAACCTTGCTGTCTCTCAAAATACGACGATCAAATTCAACACCGCTTTCAGCCAGAGTGCTTGAGAACAAAGCCAGGTTGAAGGCAGTAGGGTTGGCCACTACAAAAGGACCATCTTTGTGTACTTTTGGGTCCGGCTTGCCGTTGGCACCGGAAGCGATACCGCGGCAAAGCTTGGCAGTCTGTGTATTCTCATCATAGATAAGAAAAGCACTGGCCAGATCGGCTGAAAGAACACCGTCCAAAACCGAATTTAATGACGAACCGGCGTCGTCTATCTTGATGGTACTAGGAATACCGGCGGAATAAGCAATATTTTTGTCTACCACCAAAGAAGAAGAGACAGGCATCCATTCCTGACCAAAGTCTTCTAAGAGCCAGTGCACATGAAAGTTATCAGCGCCGTTATTAGGGCTGAGTTGGTAGACTTTGCCCTTTACTGCTTGCAGTTTGACACCGCTCTTATCACCATCGAAATTGCGTAAAGACATAACTAAAGAAGCTAAGTCGCCCCTGGAAAAGGAAGGGTCCTCGCTGGTTTCAAGAGCAAGATCACCGTTCAAGACACCGTCTTTGATCGATCCTGCTGTGAGCAGTTTTGTCTTATAGACAAAGTCGCGACCAAGCAAGTCGTACAGACAGGCTGTGGTAATTACCTTGGCCGTTGAGGCTGGTGTATGTCTTTTGTCGCCATTAGACTGGTAAAGCACCTTGCCGCTGGCAAGATCCATCACCTCGACACCTACTCGGGAATGTTTGATTTCCGGTCTGTTAAGCCAGGTCTTCACAGCAAGAGAAATATCCCCGGCTTCGACCGGTTTTGCCGATTGCTTAGAGGCTTGCTTAGTCGTTGTCGACTGTTTATGCTTTCCGTCCTTGGCTAGCGCTTGACTGGGGTGACCAATGATCAAGACAGTAAGAAAGCCCGTGATACTGAATATGGACAACGACGTCGCGAACAAATGCTTAAAAGGCGATCTCATTAGCGAGCTGTCCAACCGCCATCGATTGGCATACTGCTGCCAGTGATCGAACCCGCCAGATCGCTTGCCAAATAAAGACAAAGTGCACCAAGCTCTTCTAATGAAACAAAACGATTGGAAGGTTGTTTCTCGCTTATCAGCCTATGTCTGGCTTCATCAACAGTAATATCGTTGGCTGCTGCTATGGCTTCCACTTGTTTTTCCACCAAGGGAGTTTCGACCCAGCCGGGGCAGACAGCATTGCAGGTGATACCAGTGTCGGCGCATTCAAGTGCTACAACTTTTGTCAGCCCCACTATTCCGTGTTTGGCGGCTACATAGGCAGCCTTGTGGGTGCTGGCAACAAGACCATGCACCGAAGCGATATTGATGATTCGTCCCCAATTTTTAGCTTTCATCTTAGGCAGGCTCATTCTAATTGTATGGAAAGCAGCGGAGAGATTGATGGCAATTATCTGGTCCCAGCGATCAACAGGAAAGTCTTCAACCAGGGCTGTATGTTGAATGCCGGCATTATTAACCAGCACGTCTACGCCGCCGAATTTTTCTATGGCAGACTCGATAAAATGCTCAACTTCCGTGGTGCGGGACATATCGGTGGGCAGATGCACAACGTCTTTGGCACCAGCCTCTTTTAATTCTTTAATGACTCCGGCAATCTCAGCTTCAGAGCCAAAACCGTTTATGGCCAAACAGAGATGCTTCTCGGCCATGGCTTTAGCGATTGCCTTACCGATACCACTGGTGGCACCGGTGATGACGGCTACCTTTGCCTGAGTCTTTAAGGAAGTCATTATTATCTTTACCTCAATTTCCTATTTTTTCTCTTGCCAAGCCTTGTAGGCTTCCACAATGCGAGGTGGAAGCCTACAAGGCTTAGCGGTTGTACTACTGATGAAAAGTCCTTGATGACTGGCTTCAGTACAGACTTCACCATTCACCAAAAAACGTCCGGAAAATGTCATGGTGGCGGCGGTGATATCACTTATCCACATTTCACCCTTGGGTTTATCGAACAATCGAATCGCCCTTTTGTACTTGATCTGACTGCCGGCAAGAATCGGCATATAGCCTTCTTCCATCAGCTCATTGAGGGGAAAGTACTCTTCCAGAATTTTCAGCCGCATATCTTCCAACCAGCGAAAATAGCTGATATTGGAAACGTGTCCGGCATAATCTATATCGTAGGTCGATACCCTAACATCAAGGGTGACAGCCAGAAAACGATTAGTTCCTGCATTCATTTTGAAGATAGAGTTTCATGAAGATAGAGTTTCCAAATAGCGATTACCGGACCTACTGATCATAACTCTTTAAGATATTTTTTTGTCGAGCATCTTTTTGTAGCGATTGGCATGGAAAGCCTCGACATGTTTGAAAGCCTTAAATCTCTTGGCTGCCTTGTAGAATCTCTCAGCATGCTCTTTTGATTCGTTAGCCTGTTCGATAAACTCACCGGCTGCATCGAGATGTCCTTCAGCTACTGCCTCTCTTTCAAACTGAGGGTACATAACTTCTGTTTCGTACATTTCACCTTCATATGCCAGTTGCAAGAGTTTTGCCGTGGTCATGCCTTCCAGTGGATAAATCAGCTCAAGATGGGCGAAAGCATGGCTGGTCTCTTCATTGGCTGTTTTTTCGAAAAGAGCGGCTACTTCTTCATCGCCTAGTTGTCTAGCAAGCTTGGCAAAATATAGATATTTGCGATTAGCCATCGACTCACCGGCAAAAGCTTGCTCAAGATTACGCGAAGTCAAATCGGTCGTGGTGGTTAGCTTTGTATCCTTCTCACTAGTATTGTTCATGACTGCCTCCTTAGGCTTATTCTATATATAGACCTTGTCTAAATCGAAGTTAAAAAGAAATCCGGCGCATACTGCCAACCGGTTATGTGTTTAGAATAGATCTAACTATAGAATTCGTCAAGCCATAAAAACGTAGAAATTTAGAAGCCAAAGATTAGTTGTAGAATCCTTAGCTTCTATTCAATTACAAACCTCTTTCTATGTTCAGGTAACGGAGATGTCTCTATCAACTATCAAGAAAGCCGTCGATTCAGGAAAAATGATTTGTCCTTCTTGCAAAGGCGCTGTCAAGAAATATGAAAAGTATGTGGAGATGACTGCTTCGGTTTGGGACGGCGCCGGTGACTCAAACCATGAAACAGCCGGAGCCAAGGTTACCCTCATCTGTGGTAACTGCGATTGGAAAGAGAGAACCGAGTTCTGGTCTCAATACATAGCTGAATAGATTAAGGCACTGCCTTGTTCTCAGCCTCGGCGGAAGCCTTGTCCTGAGCCGTCTGATTTACTGCTTCCGGTGGTTTTTCCTCGCTCTTTTCAGCATTACCTTCAGGCTGGGTCTGGGGCTGATGCGGATGGCTTGGCACGGGCGGCAAGGGCGGATTAGCCGGCTTTTCATCCTTTTCAGACTTCTCCGACACCTTATTTCTAATCAATTGAGCTTGCTTGAGAAGGCTGTCAGCTACCTTGTTCTGTCCTCGCTCACGGCACATGGCCGCTAATTTCTCGAGCCTGGTAGCTTCGTCAAGCTTATCGAGGCCGTTGAGCGACTCATTGGCTTTATCGCTTTCACCAAGAGCTTTCTGGAAAGCGCTTTCCATCTCATTGAGGCGACTCTCGCGGGCTGCCAGATTCTCTAGAGCTTCAGCCAATGCCGAAGCGGCAACGCTTTTGTCCTTTTCCGAACCTGTTTCGGCTATTGATTGCAAAGCCGACACAGTACCCTGACTGGCAAAAATCTGGGCAAACTTAGATGCCAGCTCGGCATTTGTTAAGGAAGAAATGGCTAAAATTGCCGCTCTTTTGCTTTTGTCATTGCCCATTAGGTGGGGTATAAACTTTTCGATTGTTTGTATTTCTTGCAGCCTCAACTGCTGCTGGTTGAATGAATAGGTAAAGTAACCGCCCATAATAAAGATTAGAACGCCTGAAATTATCGGAGCCACCGCGCCGAGCTTGTCCCAGGCATCTTTCTGGGGCTTCTTATCGCCGACAGCACTCTCTGCATCTGGTGCTAAATCGCTAGGCTGCGTACTATTCTCTTTTTCTGTTGCTTCATTCACGCAAAAAGAATACAACTTGCCAACTTGGCTTGTCGAGCTTTTAGTAAGATAAGCTAAGTCATTTAAAGGGTCCCCATGCGATCAATCATAATCACAGAGCCAGGCGCAGCCGATGTTCTAAAAATAGTCGAGAAGGAAAAACCGGTTGTCGGCAAAGATGAACTGCTTGTTAAGGTCTGCGCTTTCGGTCTAAACCGCGCCGATATTGCCCAGCGTCTAGGCCGCTATCCAGCCCCGAAAGGCGTGCCAGCAGATGTCCCAGGGCTTGAATACGCCGGAGAGGTGGAAGCCGTCGGCGGCAGTGTAAGCAAATTCAAGCCAGGCGATCGCGTTTTCGGCTTGGTGGGCGGCGGCAGCTATCAGGAATACTTGCTTGTGCATGCAGAGACAGCTATGCCCATACCTGATAGTTTGTCATTTGCAGAAGCGGCTGCTTACCCGGAAGCTTTCGTCACCGCCTTTGATGCCATGGTCTTACAAGGACAGCTGAAGCCCAAGCAGAAAGTTCTCATTTCGGCAGTAGGTAGCGGTGTTGGTTTGGCAGCAGCTCAGATTGCCAAGTTATATAGAGCTTCATCAGTAGGGACAAGCCGCACCCAAGACAAATTAGATAGAGCCAAAGTCTTAATTGGCAACGGCTTCCAAGCCATTAAGTGCGATAAAGAGGCAAACTTTGCCAGGCAAGTGAAAGAGGCGGTCGGCGAGATCGATCTGTTTGTTGAACTGGTGGGCGGAAGTTATGTAGAAGAAGATATAAAGTGCGCCGCAGCCAAAGCAACTATTATGCTGATTGGGCTCTTGGGCGGCTCCATGACAGAGCTTAGCCTCAATCTTATGCTGATGAAAAGGCTGAGACTGATTGGCACGTCTATGAGATCGCGCAGCCTAGAAGAGAAGATAGCGCTTACTAGACGTTTTGAAAGCGAACTATTGCCCTTCATTGCCGAGAAAGAATTACAGGCTAATCTAGATTGCACCATGCCCTTCGATCAAATCGTCCAAGCTCATAAGATGATGGAAGCCGATGCTAATTTCGGCAAAATCGTCATGGTCTTTTGAATGACCATACCAAGAGAGTATGTTGCCACCGCTGATGGTTCACTCAGTTTGAAAGAACCAACAGTAAACGAGCTTTATCACAATTTGCATGGTGCCTATGCCGAAGCTTTTGAGGACTATGCCCGCCCATCTTTTTTTGTGCTGGACCGGCTGGGCTTTGCCCAAGATCTTGCCAGAGAAGGCGGAAAATTAGCCGTGATCGACGCCTGTTTCGGACTTGGTTATAACAGCCTAGTCTTACTAGATTACTTACTTGACCAAGAGAAGTATAAGCAATTGGGCTTGCAAGAACTGCATATCTGCGCCATAGACACCGACCACGACCTAGCTTGCGATGCCGTGCCTCGTGTACTTTCCCAGCCTTGTTTCAAAGCCATTGATAAAGGTATAGACTGCTCTCTATTCACCAGTCTGACACCGCGCTCTTCTAAAATCGGCGATCTCAAAATCAGTGCTTTATTCGTCAATCAAGATCTTAGACAAGCTCTGCAGCAACTTGAGCCAACCTACGATCTGGTCTTTCATGATCCTTTTTCGCCGCGCAAGGTGACCGAACTTTGGACCATTGAAGTCTTTGCCGAATACAAAAGACTGCTCTCAACCTGGGGTATGCTCTTTACTTATTCGGCGGCGCCGGCGGTGCGGGGTACCTTGCGCAGCCTGGGTCTGAATGTATATAAGACAACCGCGGTGGGCGGCAAAAAAGGGGGCACCATGGCCGCCAATAAGACTATTGATGCCGCTTTGATGCAAGAGTCAAAGGGTCTCATTTATCCACTCAGCCAAGATGAGGAGTATCGATTGAGCACCAGCTCAGCTCTCCCATATAGAAATCCACAGGGAAATCTCAGCGGCGAAGAAATTAGGAACAACAGACTGCTTGAGCAGGCTGAGTTTCTCAAGAAAACTTAGATTACACCAGCTCTAAGCAAGTCTTTTAGGTCAATCAAACCAACCGGTCTAGTGGCATGGTCGACTATGAGCAAGTCAGCGATTGAATATTTCTCCATCAGCTTCAGAGCCTCTACAGCCAAGCTCTGCGAAGAAATGGTCTTCGGTGAAGTGGTCATAATATCGCGTGCACACTTCTCGAAAACCGACTCTCTATATTTCGATATTGAACGTCTCAAATCGCCGTCGGTGATTACACCTCTCAATTTGCCGTCGTCTTCGCATACTGCTGTAAAGCCCAATTTCTTGGCGGTGATTTCTTCCAACACAGCTTCATAGGCGGCATTGAGCGAAACAATCGGCACATCGACACCGGAGCGCATAATTGACTCAACCGTGATTAATTTCTGACCGAGACTGCCGCCGGGATGACTTCTAGCAAAGTCTTCCGGCGCAATTCCCTTGACCGCCATCAAGGTCATGGCCAGAGCATCACCCATAGCCAGAGCAGCGGTGGTGGAAGAAGTGGGAGCAAGATTGAGAGGGCAGGCTTCTTTATCGACGCTGACATCGAGCACGACATCGGCATAGCGCGCCAAGGTAGACTGCATATTGCCTGTGAGAGCTATGAGCTTGAGACCGGTGCGTTTGATTGGTTCCAGCACAAGCTTGATTTCTTGAGTTTCGCCCGAACTAGATAGGGCGATGACCAGGTCGCGACTATCGAGCATACCGAAGTCGCCATGGCGCAGTTCAGCCGGATGAACAAAGAAGGCGGGTGTGCCTGTCGAGGCAAAAGTGGCAGCAATCTTTGTGGCTATGTGACCACTCTTGCCCATGCCGGTCACAACTACCTTGCCGGTGCATTCCACTAAAAGTTCTATAGCGTGTTCAAAGCTTGGTGCCAGGCGATCTTTGATGCGCAGAATTGCTTCCGCCTCGTCTTGTAACACTTGGGCGCCGTATTCAATTAGCGAAAGTTCTACAGTCTCGGGTTTGGCTTCATCAAGGTCTGAAGGCGAAGCACTGAATACTTGCCCGACTTCGAGATCAAATTGGTTCATCGATAGGTCCTTAATTTTCTTTCTCAATTGAGTTTCTAGCTAACGCTCGGCGATAAGAGGTTTATTTTACAACCTGCTGCTTTGATTTCTTGACAAACTCTAACTGTTTATAATGGATTCTGTAAAACCTCACCAAGATTCCGCTCAATTTCTGAGACTTACTTAAGGAAATCAGATGCCCCCAAAGATTTTTGCACGCGGAGAAAAGCTCGAAGACGGGCATTACACCGTGCTTGAAGAAATCGGCGTCGGCGGTATGGGAGTGGTCTATCACTGCCGCGACGAACTGCTTTTAAGGGATGTCGCCATAAAAATGCTCTTGCCGAGCTTGATGGCAGATAAGAAAAATCTTGAGGTTTTCAAAGAAGAAGCCAGGCTGGCAGCCCAGCTCGAGCACCCAAATATAGTCACTGTCTATGATATCGGCGTAGAATCGCGAGCCAACCGCGACCATCATTTTGTAGCCATGGAATACCTGCCCGGTGGCAATCTGGCAGCCCGGGTCACCCAGGGTCCCCTGCCTCTTGAGCATGCCCTCAACTGGATGAAGCAACTAGCTTCAGGGCTTTCTTTCGCTCATAAAAGGGGAGTGGTGCACCAGGACATTAAGGCAGACAATATATTCATTACCAATGAAGGCGACCTGAAGATTGGTGATTTTGGCTTGGCTCGCTTGCTGGTGGGCAGAGTCTATCTGAACTCGTCGACCAAGGGAATGGGAACCCCGGCATATATGTCTCCCGAACTTTGCCGCGGCGAGCAGCAAGACCACAGATCAGACATTTATTCGATGGGTATCCTGTTCTTTGAAATGTGCACCGGGCAGTTGCCCTTCCGCGCCCAAGGCATGATCGAGATGGCCATGAAACATACCAGCGCGCCTGTGCCTTCGGCAAAGAGACTTAATCCACATGTACCGGAAGTGCTGGATAAAGTGATCAAGCGCATGATGGCGAAGACTCCCGAAGAACGATATAAGTCGATGGCCGATGTGCTTGGCATAGTGGACGACCTGATTTTTGAACTGCGCGTAGCCAGAATGGGTCTAGCTGGAAGACTGGAAACAGGCAGACTGGCGGGCGAAGCGGCAGAGGCGGCAAAAAACGAGCCTAGAGAAAAGGCGAAGAGCTTGGATGCTAACTCTCCCGAACCGGCAGCTCCTAGCCGTCCCCGCACTAAAAGTAAAGACACTACCAAAGTGGTAGCCACCAGCTCTCAGAACAAGCTCGAGGCAAGACCGGCTAACGATGCCAATCTCACCCCATCGACAAATTCGGGGCAACTTGTTCTTTGGAAATTTGCCAGCCACGGTCCGATTGGCTGGTCAGCAGCACCGGTGCAAGACCGGGAAGGCAAGCGCATATTTGTGCCTTCCAGCGATGGCAGACTCTATTGCTTAAGCAGTGAAACCGGTGAGTTGAACTTTGCCTACGATGCAGGATCACCAATACTTTCAGCTCCTCTCTATTTAGCAGACAAGCTAATTGTCAGTGACTGCCTAGGAGTCACCCATGCCCTTAATCCGCAGACAGCCGAAACACTCTGGCAGTACTGGGGACAGGCAGCGATTCTGGCGCCGGCCGCTGCCTATGGCAATACTCTTATCTTGTGCGATATGCAAGGGCAAGTAACCGGATTAGATCTTAGACAAGGGCGTAAACTCTGGAATTTCAGCGCCGGTGATGCCATCGTTTCGCAGCCTCGTGTACATGGCGACTCTCTTTATTTTGCTAGTCGCGGCGGCAGTGTCTTCTCCATAGCCTGTGCCACCGGCCGCCTCAATTGGAAGTTCGTCTCATCGGGCAATATCGTCAGTTCGCCGGTGACTTCGGTAGATACAGTTTATATAGGCACCCAAAGCGGCTCTTTCTTTGCCCTTGATGCCGAAGCCGGTCGCTTGATTTGGGAGTATCCCATGGCTGGAGCCATTAACCGTGGTGGCGCCATTGTCTTTACTTCGGTTATGTTTGCCACCAATAGCCGCTGGCTTTACTGCTGTGAAAAATATGACGGTTCTCTGAAGTGGAAAGCACCACTTAAGGCTAAACCGGCAGCTAATCTCATCGTCCAGGGTAGTCAGATTTTGTCTCTTGGCAAAGACGGCACCCTTGAGTCGTTTGACACTAGAAACGGTGCCTCACTCTGGCGCTACTCCCTCAAGAAAGAAGTGGAATCTATTCCGCTTATTAGCGGCTCGAAGTTATTTTTTGGCGCGGTGGATGGCGAAGTCATCGCCCTTGATCTTAAAAACGAAGCGGCATTAGCTTATCGGCTAGAAAAGCCAGAAAAGAAATAATGCTGACCACGCCGTTCACTGTAAAGAATGCTGCGTTCACTTTAGAAAGATCGTCTGCTTTCACAAGGCGATGTTCGTAAACAAGCATAGACGCAATCAAGACTAGCCCCAGATAATAAAAAAGAGCAAGCTTGAGAGTAAGCCCGAGAGCGAGCAGAAAAATTACAGTGCAGACATGCAGAGCCCGCGAAATCTTGAGAGCCCCTGCCACGCCGAAGCGCGATGGAATGGAGTGCAATTTCTCAAGGCTATCGAACTCGGTATCTTGACATGCGTAAATAATATCGAAGCCTGCCACCCAGGTAGTGACAGCAAGAGCCAAAAGCCAGGGGGCTACGCCATTGAGAGCACCGCTTGCCGCGACCCAGCCGCCCAAAGCAGCGCCGCCCAAGGCTATGCCTAAGACAATATGGCAGAGCCAGGTGAAGCGTTTAGTAAAAGAATAGAAACTAAGCCAAAAAACTGCAATTGGCGACAACCAGAGACAAATCGGCGGCAACATCGAAGCAGCCAAAAGCATCACTGCAAAAGAAAGAATACTGATTGCCAGTGCCAGCCCTTTGCTGATTTTCTTGGCTGGAATGGCTCGGTCTTTTGTGCGAGGATTTTTGGCATCTATATCGGCATCGATAAGTCGATTTAGCGTCATAGCCGCGCATCTAGCGCTGGCAAAGGCGAGAACCGTCCAGCCCAGGGTCGCGGCGGCCGGCCAGCCCGGAGTGGAGAGGATGAAACCGGAGAGGACGAAAGGCAGAGCAAAGACCGTGTGCTCTATCTTGATCATCTCCGCCCATTCGGCAATAGTCTTGAAAGATATATCTGATTGCATAAAACTACTGTACTTGAAGAATTTGCCAACAACTGGCATCATTTGGAAGGTTTAAGATAAGGTTAGTCTATAAGCTGAGTATTTGCCATGAATTTTGACGGAACTGGAAAAACTATAGATCTGCAAGGAGTGGCTTCTTTTGCCGCCCTAGTAGACGTGCTCTCGCAAGAATTGGGTGTGCCCGCCGGCAAAATGCTCGGTCAACTACCCAATGGCCCCGACACTTTCAATCAATTGCTTGGCGAGATTGATATCAATAGCCATGGTTTTGCCCGCAAACTGACCTTAACCTGCGCCCCCGGCGCCAATTTGCATTTGCGCTTCAGCACCACCTGGGGCGGAGAGCGCAGTCACACTATGACTTCCGGCGTCAATTCAGAGTTTGTTCTTTCTGCTTCGGTAGAACAAGTTATGCCGCAAGCCCGCGCCTTAGCTAGACATATAGAAGATATTTTTGCCGTGCAAGACCGTATGGTCACCCTCGGTCATAGCGACAAGCTAGGAGCGGCAGCAGTCTCAGTGGCACAGATCGAAGCCTTCGAAAGACAAGAGGGTTCAGCCGTAGTCAGTGCGCCGCAAAGACAGAGAGACTGATCTAAGCAAGCACTTTAGAGCCGTGCCTGGCATCTACAGCCAGCTTTGTATATTCAACAGCTATATTGTTTCTTGCTAAGAGCTTTCTAGTATCAGCGCTTAACACGGCACCTTTAACTGGTTCAACTAATAGTTTGCCTTCGCTACCCCTAAAAGCTGATCTCTTTACAGCACCGTCCAAGCTCACAAAACTCTCCACAATATGCGACCAGGGTGACGACTTACGCCCGGTCAAATAAAGTCTGCCATTTTTTAGATAGCCGGTATCGCCGGTGCGGTGGAAAACTGTTTCGCCTATAGCTAGTTTATTTTCAGCCTCGCCAACACCCTTGAAATAGGCTTTGTTAACGTGAGTTCCAGCCACCAATATTTCGCCGACTTTATCTTCGAGCGACGCCGGAGCCTTCTCTAGTTTTCCTGCCGCGCTCATCTGTTGATACTTTTCAAAGCTGGTGAGAGGCAATATCAATACTTCCGCCGCTGTATCTATATTGCCGCAAGGCAAGCCCAGTCCTTCTTTTGCAGCCTTGTACAGATCTTGCAGACAAATCTCATCAACCTCTAGATGGCTTATCGGTTCGGCTTCGGAAGAACCATAAACGAGAGTCAGTCGTCTGCAATGGAGTCTAATCGCAGCAGCGACTGGGGCATAAAGCGGCGCACCGCCAACAATCACATGCTTGCCCCGCAGTAGCGGGGCGGTATCGCTCGATTTCGCCAACAACTGGGCGAACTGGGGCGCACATATGATTTTATCCGGCTCAAGAGAAAGACCATTGGAGACAAGGTCTCTAGGGAACTTCATATCTGTACGGGATACATAAACCGAAGTCAAACCCGCTCTCAAATTAGCCAAGACGAAAACAGGTAAAGTGGTTAGAACGATTTTCGATTGCTTGAGTTCAAGAGTATTCTCCAAAATTTCTGCTTGCTTCATAAGAAAATCATGGCTTCTCTCGATTGCCTTGATGCCGCCGCTGGTGCCTGAGGTAAATGTCATCAAAGCGATGTCGGAGTTCTGCTTAACCGCTTCTATTTTATTCTCTCGGTATAGAGGCAAAAGCAACTTTAGGCCAAGCAAGATATATTGCGGTCTGGCAAATTTAAGACAACGCAGTGCCCGCCCTAAATCTGATGGTTCGATCAAAACCGCCTCAGCGCCGATACCAGCTAGGGCAATTAGCGCCACATAAAAGTCTATCGAGGGCTTTATGGCAAGAACCACTCTATCGCCGGGCTTAATTTTCTGTTTTCTACTCAACCATTCAATATAAGTCTTCACTCTTACAAATAGTTCTCTATAGCTGATAGCACCGCTTGCAGTGGCTATGGCGATTCTATCGCCCAGCACAGCTCTCTCACAAAGTACATCGAAAATATTCATCTGTTCAAATTCTCCGCGGGTCTAATTAGAAATGGCGGCTAAACAAGGCGTAACTGCGAAACACCCTAGCCCCGAAGCAGTCTTGCATGTAACGACTTGAGCCGTCATCTTTGTATAAGGCGAATACACCCTTGCTATAGCCCTTTTGTGAATAGCGCAAGATCGCTTCTTCCACCATAGCTCTTCCCATTCCAGCAAACTGAGCGCCCGGCTTTCTAGCAATGGTCTTAAACAAAATGGTGTCTTTTAAGTAAGGCAATACTAGACAATAGCCAAGCAACTCGCCGCTGCTTTGAGATCTACAAAGTACAGGGGGAAAGTCTTTGACGATATTTTCTAATGGGAGGTAGAGCTTGCTGAAAGCATCAAAAGAGATAGCCTGATAGAGATAATTGTCGGCGAAAGCCAGACAAGAAAGGGCATAGATCTCGGCTAATAAAGCCTGGAATAAATAGTCACTATAGAAATTAGAGTCACTAAAGAAATTAGGGTTGGAAGCATGAGGCTTTCCCTTAGCAGATGAGTCGAAACTGAAAATTGAGGAATGGTAGCGAGCCGCCACTGTAAATCTAGATTCGGCTAAAATCTCAAGCTGTTCCTTATAGTCTCTATCATAAGGCTCAGCCCCAAATGGAGGCAAAGACTCTTCACTGAAGTCTCTCTCTAAAAGTCTGTAGCGATACCAGGTATTTGTATTTATCGGTCCGATAATAGACTTATTACCACTGCCCTTTGCCTTTTGGCAGGCTGCCGCCAATGTCTCGGCTAAAGTGCTGGCGCTGCCGCATTCGAAAAAAATGGAATTCTGATTGTGCATAGTTAGACCGCCATTAGGTAGACAAAAGAACCGAGAGAAGCCAGTGCCCCTTGTTTAAACCAGCGCAACCGGCTGAGCCTTTCATCAACATCGCCTGCCTTAGTTAAGCAAGCAAAAAGAAAAGTAGCCGCAAATACGCATAGCAAACCACCCAGTGCTGCTAAACAGCTGGTTAAATCAATTGTTGTTCCACGCCAGAAAATAAAGGAAGGAAGAAAGAGCAAAGACCAACTCTTGAAAGTGTTGATGATGAGCAGAAGAGTTCTACCCTTACGCTTTGAAGTTAGACTAATATGAGCCGAACCAATAATTGCTCCGTGAATAGCGAAAGCCAGCCCATAAGCCGAAAGCAACTCATACGGCTGAAAACGCTTTGCCAACAAGCTCTGAAATGCCGGTAAAAATAGAAATAGCAAAACCGGTATGAAACACAAAACAGCAGCGCCGCCATGTCTATTGGAGAGATAACGAAAGCGCCTCGGCAGCAGCCGCTTATATGAAAAAAGTAATACTAGAGGCATAAGCAAATAGGCAACACCGCCTTCGGTAAAGACAAAATAGAGAAAAGCCAGACTACCAAGGGTCGCTCCGTCATTCAGACTGCTTCTTTCTTTATTAATGAGCACTGCCAATGTAAGCCCTGCAAATATGACAACCTGAACTGCTAAAGCGGCTTCAGGAAGAGGCAGCGCTTTCTCGAGAACAAATAAAATTGAGACCGGTATGAGGAGATTGTCGGCGCCGCCAAAGGAAATCGCTTCAACAACGCAGGCCATACAGGCTAGCAAGATAGCCACAAGAATGGCTTTGGACACTCCCACTCCACAGACCACAAGCAGGCTCAAACCAGCCAACATGGCAGCCAGCCAGAAGGCCAAGGAACCCTCTAGACTTTTGACTCCATATCTCAACCTATAGATATGGGAGCCAAAGCGCTCGCCGACAAGAGCGGCGACAGAGTCGGCAAAAGCCAGCACCGCCATTGGCACCAAATAATAAAGAGGAGCAGAAGCTAAGTTGAATATGGTGGCAACGGCTATGGGAAAGAACATTTCCCCTAATGAAAATCTATCAACCGAAAAGAGAACTTTTCTTAACTCGGCAGCCTTCGGGCTTAGTCTCAAAACAAGAAAAAAGATGCAGATAAATAGGGCAAGAAAATTGACCGGCGCTGGGTCGGAAAAGACAAAAGGAAAACTGAGGCAGACCAAACCCATAAGCAAATGCACCAGCTTGCGACTGCTTTCACCAGAGAGGCTAAGTCCGAAGTGTTGTCCATATCTAAGGGCTAACAAAAGTATCGCCAAAATAGACGGTACAGCAAGCAAGGCCGGCAAAGCAGCGCTATAGTCAAACCAACTGATCACTATGCAGCTCCTGTCCAACAAAACACTTATAAAAGAAGGTCCGGCAATAGATAGGCAGGTCTGCATCATATTTGGTGATGTCTTGCACTTGCTCTTTCAAATAGCAGCCTAGATCGCGCTTAACAAGCATATTCCAATAAATCAAGCGAGCCCCTGCACTTGCAACTCTCTGCAAAGAATGCGCAAGGGCGGAAGCCTCATCCTCACTCATATACTCAAAGACGTCTGATAGGTTGAAGGCATCGATACTCTGGGCTTCCAAACTAGAAACTAGACTATGCATATCGGCTTCCACCAGCCTAATTTTAGAAAGCGAATTTTTAACTGCCTCATAGTTACGTGCCTCTAGATAGTGGGGCAGGTGCTCTCCGTAACCGCCTCTCAGTATGTAATGCAAGTAATGATTGTCAGCTAGATGACCAAACTTGAGGTGCTTTTCTACTGCACTTTCTATAAAGTTGCCGAAAGAATCACTAGCCTGATCGAAGCAGTCATGATCTCGCCCCATTAAACTGATAAAGAAACGAGAAAAGAAAATTCGGCAGGCAATTTTGTATGCCCCTGTATGCCAACGCTCTATATAAAACTGTCTTTGCGCCTGCCTCGACTTTGCTTTCAGCAAGTCGTCTATCGTCTTACGGTCATGCAAAAGGGGCAGAACAAACTGTGAGAATAGTCTGAAGTATCTATCCAGTTTGCCTGAATGAATAACGCCGAACTTAATTTTAGACCTATGCCTATCGAAGAATTGTCTTGATGGTGGGCTAAGCTCTTTTCTTAACTTCTCATAGACAGCCAATCGGTAATCAGCATAAGATTTATCGCCTCTAGCACCAAGAAAATACAATATTTCAAGATGACTGAGAGTTTTGAAGGACGCCATCTTAAGCTCAAGAAGTGCCAGCTGTGCTCCTGAAAAATCGAAAGCCAAAACTTCTCTTACGTTGGGTAGACTAGCAATCGATAAAGTGTTGTCACCGGCTGCGGCAACCGACAGAACTCTGGCACCGGCAAGTCCGGAGATCTGCTGCAAAAGAGGAGTGACATCTTCCCAGCACTGCGAGTATCTGAGCTTAGACCGGCATTTTTGATTTTTCATGACAGACCTCGTCATTGCTTTCTAATACTTTTACAGTGCCTGTAAAACCGTTCACTTCAACAAGAGCGCCATCCTTAAGCAAATTCTCGGCGCCGGCTAGTGCCACTACGCATGGAATCTTCATTTCGCGGGCCACAATAGCTGTATGTGAAAGTATGCTGCCGTGGCTGACCACCAGCGCTCCGGCCAGGCTAAAGTGCATAATCCAACCAGGATCTGTCCTTTCTGCCACCAAGACCTCACCGGCTTCAAGTTTCTCTTGGTGGGGATTTCTAATTACCCTCACCCGACCTCTATAGATGCCAGATGATGCAGCTTTGCCTCTATAAAAGTCACTCTCCTCTGTACTTGCCTGGCAGAGGTCTTCCTTAATTGACTGGTTCGCTTGCACAAGCCCAACAAAACTTACTCTAAGCGGTGACTGGTCTGGATAAGTCAACCACTCTTGCTTCCTTACTTGTACGAGTCCTCGCAAAGAGGAAAGATTGGTTCCGCTTGCCGCAGCGAAAATCTCATCGCGCCTTAGATAGAAAACATCATCAGCTCTATCGAGCAATTTAGCTTGATAGAGTCTCTCCCCGGCGCAGTTGAAAATCAGCCTAACCAAACCAAAGACTCTAGTTCTGGCAAAGCGCAGATTCTCGCGCCGGGCAATGAGGACAGCAGTGCGCTGCGCCAAGATTCTCAATAAGTGAGGCACTTTCTTTTTAGTAGATTCCTGTTCTAATTCAATTCCGTTGCCAAGCTCAGTCAAAGGCTTTCGACAAAGTGCCGCCACCGTGCCCAGAAGCACGGCCGGACAATCTTCCTGATTGGGTGTTTCTAGTTTCAGCTCGGAGAGATTGCGGTCGCCGAATCTTAGCAAGTATTCTTGGTATTGCCGCCAGGCTAAAGGCTCAGCTTTTAAAATAGATATAGCTTCGGTTAAACGCTCTAGTCTGACCAATCGGCAAAACTCATCTTTATCTTTTATTGCCAAAGCCAGATCGTTGAGCAGTCGCGGCGGCTCGGCAGAAACGACGGCAATTTCGGAGCTCAGATAGGCAGGCATTGAGTCTAATAAATTATGACGCTCAAAAAGCTTAGTGCAGACACCTGAGAAAATCATCGTATAAAAGTCATTAACCACTGGAGTCTGCCAGTGTTTAAGCAAGTTCTCCTCGAGTGCTGTATAGACATTCTTAAGCTCGATAAGATCCATTTGTTTGATCTTTTCTCGGTCAATACTTAGTGCCGACTCTAGTCTTTTCTCAAATTTGCCGACCGCCTGCTCGAGCGTCAGATAAGCAAGTGTCATTTTGGCAAAACTAAAGCAGCTATTGAGCTTCTCAGCAAGTGAAGACTGCGCAGTTGGGGCGAGCTCTTCCTTAAGCGGTGCTTTCAAGCCCATCATAGATTCCATAAAGCTTTTGTTGGTGCGATAGAATGGCAACATAGCAACCAGTTCGTACCAGCTGGCTAGGTTGTAATAAATTTTGCCTTGGTAGTAGCCGATCATCTTGTCGAAGACCTTGCTAGCTTCTACTTTCTTAGCAGGCACGCCCATAAACAAGGCAAAACTTTTGTAGACTTCGCGGTAGGCCTCTTGTGCAAATGAAAAAGTCAGAGGGCTGGTCTTGCCCGGATAAGACTCTTGAATATTGCTGGCATCAAAGACTGTTATAGAGAGCGGTTTGACTGTCATGGGGCGAGCCTGCACGATAAAGAGACGCCCGCGTCTATCTAGACACCACTCTATATCTACGGCACCGGTCTTTTTCTCAATTAGCTTTAGAGCATGCAATATCTTGCGATACCAGGCACTTCTGAAACCAGTAGGCAAATCGCGTGCTGAGATTACTGTCTGTCCGTCTATGGCGCCCGAGACTAGTCGGTCGGCAAAACCTGTGGTCATAGATAGAACCGACTGTCCCTGGTAGAGAGGATGGCTGGAGAATGCAACACCGGCATAGCTTACCTCAACCATGACTTGCACTATCACTGGTGCTTCTAAAACTTTTGCTGTCGCCAAGCAAGGCTCTTTTTTGTCTCTTTCGAGAATTTCTCTATAGACTGCACTGCGTGAACTCTGATAGGAAATCCGAACTTTGGCTATGTGCTCGATCACATCTTCCTTCTTGACTGAAAGAAAGCTATCATATTGCCCGGCGAATGAGGCATCAGATCGGTCTTCATCGATAGCACTCGAGCGCACCGCAAACTTCTCATTAGAGTAAATAGCAAGAAAGTCTTCCAATTCTCTGTAGTCGCTAGTGACCACAACAAATGGCGGTACCGAGTAAGGCACCATTTTGAGTGGGTGCAATTCTTTGGCATCTGCAGCCAGTGCCGCAAGCATAGAAAGACTCTTGGCTTTGCTGCCGAGTGCATTCTCACTAATTCTGAATTTATCGCCTCGCGCTTTCATTTGCCCTTACCCTAGTGAAAAAATGAGTTTATGAGAGTAACTACCAGAACGATGAGATAACCAAAGAGAACCGAGAGATTAGAGAGCTTGGCAAACACTTTGGCAAGTGCTTGGTCGCTTGCTTTGCCATAACCTGGCAGAACAAAAAGATCAAATACCAGAAAAGCAAGCGGTGCCAGCCAGTTGTGGGAAAGCGGCGACAGCACCAGACAGAGACAAACTTGCGCTAAGACTATGCAAAGCTGCAGCAATACTGTTACAGACTTGAGCCCTAGAATATCGTTATAGCTTGTGATTCCGGGTTGCGGCGCAGGTAAGACTTTTCTGCCAACCTCAACAATAATGCCGCTTAGAAAGCTGGCAGCAAAAAAGTAAAGTAGCCTTGCATCGAAGCCACTGAGTGCAAAGTCGAAACTGGTTATGACTAGGTCGATAAAGAGCATGACCGGCATATGAACCAGCATATAGAGCATGGGGCGGCGAGCAAGATAGTTGCCGGCAAAGAACTCGCGAGCCATCAAACCCATATAAAAGAAGGAGAGCAAAAGCAAGAACAAAGTAAGCTTATTGGTAAGACAAAGAACCAGCTGCACGCCCAAAAGAGAAAGTCCGACCACTTTCAATTCACTGAGTGTAACAAGTCCCCTGGGCACAGGGCGCTCAGGCAGATAGAGGCAGTCGTTCTCATGGTCTTTATGTTCATCAATAACTCGCAATTGAAAGAACATAAACAGAGTGACTGCCATAGCCGAAAGCGTGCTCTGTAAGGGTAAGCTGACCGTGCCCAAGCGCAGGCTGGACGAAAGACAAAGCCCAGCTAGGCTGAAGACGAGGGAAAGGAAGCCATATTCCATAGGGGCAAAGCGTTCTTTCAGATATTGAGAGAAGCGTAAACTAAAAGGCTGCTTGCAATTGAGCGTATTCATAAGTCTAAATCTGTGGTGCCTCACTAACTTGCCATCAAGAGCATGCTACAAGTCTTGAGGGGCGAAAAAAGACCGGCAGCGACAGTTTTAGAACTGTGTTGTCTCGGGAACTTTGTGCTCGCGCCCAAGCGGCAGGCGCGCTTAAATGGCTTTTGTTGAGGTAAACTTGAGTGCCTAGCAATTCCAAACAGGGTAAAAATGTCTAAAAACAAAGAGCACTGGGAGAACATCTACCACACCAAACCGGCCGACTCGGTCAGCTGGTATAGTCCTCGTCTCAACAAGTCGATTGAGTCAATAATTAAGGTCGCTGATGGAAACAAAGACTGCGCAATAATTGACGTAGGGGCAGGTGAATCTAATCTTGTCGACGACATGCTTGCCGAAGGATTTACAGACATTACTGTTCTGGATATTTCGGAAAAGGCCGTAGAGGACACCAAGAAGCGACTTGGTCCTAAAGCAGCGCATGTTTCATGGATTGTAGATGATATAACCAGGGTGTCTTTAGGCTCTCAGCGATTTGATATCTGGCATGACAGAGCAGTTTTTCACTTCCTGACCAATTCGGCAGACCGTGAGGCTTACGTGAGTAGAGTAGCTGCCTCAGTTAGACCCGGAGGTCATGTTATAGTGGCAACCTTCGGTCCTGAGGGTCCAGACAAGTGCAGCGGACTTCAAGTTGTTCGATATGATTCGCAGTCGCTTCACGACCAGTTCGGTAATAAGTTTCGACTACTGGAGCATACTTCGGAGCTGCATCAGACGCCCTTCGGTACAACACAGCAGTTTGTCTACTGTCTCTGCCGGGTTGAGCAGTAGAACCAACCTACTCAAAATTGCAACCACTTTGAAACATTTCTAACCTAGGCTGGTCCAAGGTCTGAATCATTTACATTGAGGCTAGCGATGTCGAATTTTGAGCGCATTGATAAAAAAGAGAAAGAGAATGAACCGGCGAAAGAGCAAGAGCCGGAGAACCAAAATCTTACTAAAGCCCAAGAACCAGCCGCAAGTAAACAGCAAGAATTAGCCGCAAAGCCAGATATAGCCGCTAAGCAAGATGTCGATAAAGAGAATCTGCAACCACTAGACTTCAGCCCATCAAAAGATGAGCGTCTTTTGCAGCTAAGTGTTCTAAAGTCTGGCGCAGATAAAGCCAAAGAAACTGCTCAGCCCTTTGTACCAGACCTCGATCTTGTTTCGGAAAGAACTGTCACTTTCCCAGCCCAAAAGGCAGAGAGCGAGAATAAGTCGCTCTTCAAGAACGGCGAGCTGAAACAAGCCAGAGAGCAAGCCCTCAAAGACGGAGTGCCGATATTGATTGATATCGGTGCCACCTGGTGCGGACCCTGCCGTGCCCTTGATCGCACCATGAGTGCAAAGGAAGCCGAACTGAACGGCAAAGCAAAAGTTGTCAAACTCGACATAGATAAACTTCTCAGCGATCCGGCCAAGCTCCCCGCTGCCGAACAAGCCCAAATCAAAGAGCAGAAGCAGATATTGAAGGAACTAGGCATCAACCCTGAAGAGATTCAAGGTGTGCCTTATCTAAAACTTATGCCTCTAAATAAAGATGGTAAACCTGCCGGTGAGGGCAAAGATCTTTCCGGCTTTCCTCTTAACCCGAGTGAGAGTCAAGCCTGGTTCAATAGTCTCCTTTCAGACTGCGAGCAAATGAAAAAAGAGATGGCTCGCAATAATGCCGGAATTGAGAAACCAGTAACCAGAAGCAAATCTGAAGAAGTTTCGGCAAGCGCTGAACAGCAGTTCGGCAAGACCGTAAAGCTTGACGAGGGTATCTATGAACGCAATGAGAGCGGTCAGATAATCAAGACTACCTCTAATGACGGTAAAATAGTCAGAGAGCTAAAATACGAAGATAAGCAGAACCCGGATAGAATAACTTCTCTGACCATCAATGGCGAACGCGAATTTCGTTTTGTCGGCAACAATAAATACTCAGATGGTTCAGTAGTGAAGAAGGACGGACATGAAATGTCGTCCTATGCCATATACGAGAAGGGCAAGCTGACAGGCAACTGGAGCGGCGCTCTCTCGATGAGCAAGAATGGCGTTCTCACCACTGGTGATGGCAGTAAGCCGCTTGAGCATCTTGATGCCGGCAGCCGAGCCCTCACCGAAGAAGAACGCTTGAAGCGCGAGGAGGCTGGTATATGGCCAAGTAAACTGACAGCAAGCTTGAACGATGGCAGTCTTCTCACCGCTCACTATAAAGGCAGCACTCTAGACGAACTAGAAGAGTCTAGGAAATTAGACGAAGATACGTTTGAGATAAGTACCTGGAAGAAGGAAGGTGATTCTTACACCAATCCAGCCTATCCTGGAGAAGTGCGCAAAAACATGGTGCTGAAAGAAGACGGCACCCTGAGCTATACAGACCAAGAAGGCAAACTGCAAACAAAATACAAAGACGGCTCGAGCGCTATAACCGAAAACGGCATAAGCAGACGTTCTGATGCTCAGGGCAACCTTATCGAGTTGACCAATGATCATGGAGACAAGCGCAAAATAGCTTGGGAGAACGGCAAAATTGCCTCGGTGACGACGGAAAGGAAAGATAATAAAGGCGGCAGCAAGACTGATAAGTTAGAGATTAAGGATGGAGATAAAGACAAAGTCGACCTGAAAGTGACGACCGATGGAGCTCTGGAATACAAAAGAGAGAACGGCAATCTGGTCAGAGACGACTTTAGAAAAGTCACCGAGTATGATCAACTTGGTCGCCCTCTGCAACTAAGATTTGAAAGTGGCGCCAAGCGCGAATTCACCTATGATGGAGAGAGACTACAGTCTATTAAGGACACTTTCACCGCCGGAGAAGGTGCTGAGAAGCAGAGAACTTTGACGAGAAAAGGCGACAGTGATGTCTTTATTGTTGGCGAAAATAACAAAGAAAGGATCATTGAAGGGCTGCCCGATGCCGAAGGCGACTATCAGTATAAGAATAAAGCCGAAGACCAGGTCAGTAGAACCTCTCGATGCGGCGATCTAGAGAGAATCGCCAGGGGCGAATTATCACTTAGTTCAGACAGTTTGCAAGAAGCAAAAGAAGATCTTTTGACTGCTGCAAAAGCCCAAAACATGGACACAGCACGCCTAGATCGCTTTGTCGGCGATCTAGAGAAAAATGCCGCCAAATGGGGGGTAAAGGAAGAAAGTCTGGTCAAGTCTATCGACAATATTCGCGCTCTTTTAGATGAGAACGTGGAAAGTCCTCTATATTCAAGAAAAGAATTGAACCAACTGGCGGAAACAGCTTTGCACAATATCGGCAATCCGATGCAGATAGATCAGGGCGCACATCCAACCTGCAATATAACTACAGTTGAGATTTATACCGCCACCAAGCACCC
This sequence comes from Candidatus Obscuribacterales bacterium, assembly GCA_019745415.1. GTDB lineage: Bacteria > Cyanobacteriota > Vampirovibrionia > Obscuribacterales > Obscuribacteraceae > Obscuribacter. Next base: position 38,395 of record JAIETF010000064.1, read on the forward strand.
CGATGCCTACACCCAACTAGTGAAAGATGTGGCTACGAAAGGCACTTGGACGACCGCAGCAGGGGAAGTATGCAAACCTCCCAAAGAGGCACTTAGACCAGGAGACGACGAAAAAGCTTATAACATTGATAAACCGAGCGATAAGCTGCGCAATATCTCAAGCCAGCTAGTGCAGATGAGCCTCATCAATGCCATGTATGCAACAGGTCGTATGGATGTAGAGAAAGTTGTGAACGGCACCAAACAAGTAGAATCTAGACGAGACTGGAACTATACAATGGTGCCGTCGCAAAAAGTTTCAAGCCAGGAATATTACAACGGGCAGATGGTGCAGGTGACCCGCACCATTGGAGAAGACCGTCTGCGCAACGGCAGAGGCGAATATGTCGGAAAAGAAGACAGTGGACCGAACTTGACGGTCGACGACAATATCAAAGCCTCTGAGATGCTCTTGAAGTATCCTATGCCATACATAGCAGGACCCTACCAAGTTGGTAGTGACCCATGGGTATTCGACTTGCCCGATGCCAATCGCCTCAATAAAGCCAAAAAAGATGGCATGCTGCCCATGGGAGTGCCTACCATTGGTGGTGCCCATGTTCAGACCATACATGACATAGCCAAAAATGCTGCCGGCGAAACAATAGTGCTGCTCGACAACCAGCACGGCGAGAGAATGGATGGTTGGGTAACCATTCCCCAATTACATCAGACAATTAAAGAAAAAGTTGAGCTAAAGCCTTCAATTAACCGCTTCGGCAAGCCCTTCCCCAGCGATGCAAAAGAAAGCTCGCGCCCTAGCTACTGAGGTTTCCGCCATGAACAAGACTGTAGATAATAGAGACCTCCTTATATTTTTCGTCAATAGCACATTGCCGCTGCCCGACCGTTTCGACCAACCAATGCCGGCAGATTGCCTAGTCGAGTTACCTACAAAGAGAGAAAAATTGAGGCAAGCCTACAAGCTTGCAGCGCTGCCGGCAAAAGAAATAGTGCCCTCAGCACAAGAAGTCATTATTGAACTTGAACCTTCGGCAAATAAGCTGGACCAACTAGAAGCATGCTTGAGACCTCTTCGAGAAGAGATAGAAGAATTCAAACCTTCTAGAGTTTTCATTCTCAGGGACGACCTTGGGGCTCTGGCTAAACAGCAAATCTTGGCGCCGCTGGCAGACGAGCTTATGGATAAAGCGCTGACTCTAACAAGCCTCTAGCCCTGGATTGCTTTGCAGATCTAGTTTCCTATCGACTCACGCGTTTTTCACGCCTCTGGCTTTAGCTTTAGTGCACTTAACATTTTTCTTGCCGGAGAATATGATGACTGAGAGATATCAAAGGCCCCTCAGACTGCCTGTTGACGTGAATAAAGGCTGCCAGGCTGTGACCAATACAGCCCAAAGGGTAATAAATAAAATGCCCGAAGCCATGTTGGTTGGCGTCATTACTACTGGTGTATCGGCCGCCTCAGGACCAGAGGCGGCAATTCCTTTGGGGATTTTGGCCTTCTGCGGCAATATTGGTCAGGCGATTATAGATAAAGGAACATTTCCGCCAAGCAGCTTGGTCTAGTCGGATGAGACTTGCCTTGAAGATGTCTAAAGAATTAGAAACTGCCACCCTAGGCTGCTAGATTGCACGGTTCAGGTTGTCCAAAATGATCTTGGTCCATTCTTGCTCGGTTCGGTGAGTGCTAGAACAAAAGACAAAGGCAGTTGTTAAAATCAGACTGTATTTGTCAAATTGCGACATGCTTTGCCGACAAAAAGTCTTTTGATCTGCGAAGTAAAAGTTTCGCTGGTATCAAGCATCTTGGGGACAATGAATGAGCGGTAAGAATGTATTTTTGGTTGGTGCTACAGGTATGCTCGGAGGGGAAATAGTCAAAGCCCTAGTTTCCCAGGGTAAGCATAGAATCAGGGCCTTGGTGCGTGACACAAACAAAGAATCAGCAATTGAATTGAAGTCCCACGGTGTAGAGCTGGTTTTGGGTGATGGTAGTGATATTTCAGCACTCGGTGACCAAATGAAAGGCTTTGACCTCGTGATAAGTGCGCTCGGAAATGATCCCTCTACCTTTGTAAAGGTACATAGCAATCTTATTGAAGCTGCCAATCGAGCAGGCGTATCTAGGCTTATTCCGTCTGACTTTAGTGTTGACTTCTTTAAGATTAGCGAGAGCGAGAATTTTAATTTAGCCATGCGCAAAGAAGTGGCTAAACTTTTTGAGAGTAAAGAGGTCAGACCTATTCACATTTTGAATGGTGCGTTTATGGATACTTTACTTGATAGGCATGTGCCCTTTATCGATTGGGGGAAAAAGGTCGTACCGTTCTACGGCGACCCAATGCAAAAGTGTGACTTTACTTCAATAGAGGATACGGCTAAATTTGTTGCAGCAATCTGCGAAGAAGACAATACGCCTGAAACTGTGCGGATAGCTGGTGATGTCTTATCAATGCCCGAGTTTGCCAGCAGCATATCAGAAGGCCTACAAGAGAGATTCACAGCAGAGAGCCGTGGAAGTCTCAAAGATTTAGAGAATCTGATTGAAAGCAGAAAAAAGACTGCGGTAAATCCGTTTGAATGGATCGCCTGGCAGTATCATCATAATATGGTCAGTGGCAGAGCAAAAATGGATCCACTAGACAATATGAGGTACAGCCAAGTGCAACCTCTGAGAGCAAAAGACTTTGCACGTTTGCATGGGAACACAGCCAAAGGGCTTGGTCGATCAACCTAGCTCTTCAGGGTCTATTGAAATTCACAAACAGCCGACTCAGCCGCAGATGACTCCTGCCCTTTAAGCTTATGCCCAAACAGCCAAAAACAAGAGGATAATCTTCAGACTATCCGGACTACATAACTCAGCCCGACAAGAGTTCTGAGACTATTTTCTTGACTAGGTTGCCGTCGGCTAGGCCCTTTAGCTTAGGCATGGCCGCTTTCATGACCATGCCCTGATTGCGCTCACCTTCGCCAAGCCCGGCGATTATGTCTTTGACAATCTGCTTGATTTCATCTTCAGACTTTTGCGCAGGCAAATAGGCACTGATTATTTCTTTTTCGAGAGATTCTTTCTCTGCCAGTTCGGTGCGTCCAGCCTTACTAAACTGGTCGATCGAATCATTACGCTGCTTGACTAGCTTGACCAGCACGTCAATTTCTTCCTGGTCATTGATATCGCGCTTAAGCTCGGTTTTCTTATAGGTAAATGCCGAAAGAACCGACCGCAATGTGTCGACTTTCACTTGCTCGCGGGCTTTCATAGCCACCTTTAGGTCTTCTGAAATTTTTTCCTTGAGACTCATCGATTCACCCTTTACTGACACGATATCCAAGATCTCGGCTATCATACTCCCTTTGAAAGTGTTCACATGCCATTCATAACAGTAAGTCTAAGATGGCGACATAGAAAGCGGAGGCTTTACTGTGAATAAATCCAAAAACAGACTGCTAGCGTTGAGCTTCTGCCTTGCGCCCCTTTTGGCGATTTCCGTTTGTGGAATCTTTCAACAGGCAAGCACAGGCAAAGACAAGTCCCAGGGAGAAAAGAAAACTGTGAGCGAGTCAAAAATATATAGTTTCAAAGCCAAGACTCTAGATGGAAAAGACCTGTCTTTCGATAATTACAAAGACAAAGTGATGCTGATAGTCAACACCGCCTCACAGTGCGGATTTACTCCGCAGTATACCGGTTTGGAAGAATTGCACAAAAAATTCGCCGAGCGCGGTCTAGCTGTGATGGGATTTCCATGCAATCAGTTCGGAGCACAAGAGCCGGGCAACAGTAGTGAGATTGGCGCCTTTTGCAAAAAGAATTACGGTGTAGATTTTCAGATGTTCGAGAAAATCGACGTAAACGGCAAGGATGCCCACCCCCTTTACAAGTATCTGACTGGTGAGGCACCCGGAGTACTCGGTAGCGAGGCCATCAAATGGAATTTCACAAAGTTCCTGGTGGACCGCAAAGGTAACGTGGTCAAGCGTTATCCGCCGAACACCAAGCCGGAAGACATTTCCAAAGATATCGAGAAATTGCTCTAAGCAATTATAATTAGGTCATGTCCTGGCCAAACTCTCGTGATTATGTTGAAGCCCTGAGAGATTCAGGGCTTTGCTTTGCCGACGATGACCTGATTGATGCAGAGGTAGATACCAACCATGAAGGTCTTCCCTTAGCCTTGGTGGGTAGTTCTTCTTCTGTTTTTCGCGTGGTTAAAAATGACAAAGCCTGGGCGGTCAAATGCTTCCACTGGCACGATGAAAGTCATGAAAGACGTTACCGCTCCATAGAGAAAGCTCTGCGAGCAATCAACAGCCGCTACTTAATCAAGTTCGAATATATCAAGCAAGGGGTAAAGGCCAACGGCGCTTGGTACCCTATTGTCAAGATGGAATGGATCGAAGGCGAAAGCCTGGACAGTTATATACTTTCCAATATTCAATTTCCAGATAGACTGTTGAACGTCAAAAGAGACTTTCAAGAGCTTATACAAACACTTGGTCGTGCCGGGCTTGCCCATCTTGATTTGCAGCACGGCAACCTACTTGTCCACATGGACCGCATCAAACTGATCGACTACGACACTTTTTATGTGCCCGAACTAGATGGGCACGACAGCCTAGAACTAGGTCATTTTAACTATCAGCATCCGCGCCGGGACAAGCAACACTTCAATCTCAATCTTGATAATTTTTCCGCCTGGATAATCTTTGCGTCAATGCACTGCATTACCCTTGATACCAGCCTCTGGCACAAATTAGCCGGCGGCGATGAATGCCTTTTGTTTAGGCAAGAAGATTTTGGAGACCCTTTTAAGTCTTACGCCTTTGCCATACTGGAAAGCCATAGTCATCCAGAGATTCGCGAAACCGCCAGACTAATCAGATCATTCTGCGAGACCAGCCTCGATGCTATTCCATCAGTCAGTGAAGCTCTCACCTGCAAGATTGATCTCAAACCACTACCGCCAATCAGCACAGTTCCTGCCTGGATCAAAGCAAGAGAAGCCAAGCTAGACACAACTGCAGCCACCATAAACATCGAACGAAAGACAAATGAAGGCATCACATTTGGTACCTTCAAAGACTTCAATGAAGCAGTCAAGTCAAATGACAATTTTGAAGATATTGAGCTGAGAAACTCAATTTGCTGCCTCGAAGATACTCAAATCGGCAAGAATTCGCGTGTCTATCACTTTCTTGGGGAAGATAGAGAGATAGCCCTGAAGTGCTTTATGTCTCATGTGCCGGATCGTCAGGAACACTATGAGGCAATTAAGATTGCTCTCAAGGGAGGCATCAGAGATTATGTTGCCCAAGTCTACTATTTGCCTCGCGGAATCAAGGTAAATGGCGAATGGCGACCGGCTTTAAAGATGGACTGGATTAAGGGGCAGACACTGAATCAACTGCGTAAGACTCCAGTCAATGAAGCAACCGCAAGCTATCTTGCCGATCGCTTTGTAGAGATGATTTTGTGCCTGAGGCGGCAGGGCATTGCCCATGGTGACCTGAGTTTTGATAATATCCTGCTCTGCAACAATGATCTTAAAATAGTCGACTATGACAGCATGTATGTCCCCGCCTTAATGGGCAAAACTGCCGTTGAGAGCGGAGATCCGGCCTTTCAGCACCCCCGCCGCACACTCAAGCATTTCGGTGCCTACCTGGACAACTTCTCCAGCTGGCTGATTTTTTACATGCTAAAGAGGCTCTATATAAATCCTAACTTGCCGGAACTAGTGGAAAACGCCTTGAAAGACGAAAGACAAGCTGACGTGGTCAAGACAGCCCTGCGTAATATGGAACTAGATCGCAAAGCAGACGTCAAAGAAATGGCTGCATTGCTGAAGCTGATCTTAGGTTATGAATGCTCTGCTGTTCCTATTCTCGATACAGAGCGCAGTCTTACTAGAGCCCTTAAAAACACAACCGATGTAGTTAAGGAGAATATCTCCAGTCCCTTCCTCAAGAAAAAACCAAAGAAATAGGATACGAAACGGATAAGAGCACTATGAGAAGAATAGAGTTAATCAGCCTGAGTTTATCTTTCTGCCTGCTGACTGGCGCTCCCAGTTATGCTACCGATAAGGCCTCTCTTAAGGATAAGTTGCTAGGGGCGTTTCGCCGGTCATTCCGAATTTCTAACGCACAAGAAGAAGCTTTGAGCACTGAGATGGACAAAAGTGTCCGCAAACAGTTTCCTGTCTCAGGCGACTCAAGGGCGATAGCTTTTGTCAAGGCAATGATGGATAAGCTTTCAGCCAACGCCAATAGTCCTTTCCCAATTACAATTACAGTTCTAGAAGACTCTAAAACTGTAAATGCCTTTGCCATACCTGGCGGACGTATCTATGTGACCCGCGGTATGCTTAATCTTGTTGATAACGATGCCCAGTTGGCTGGCGTTTTGGGCCATGAGTTAGCCCATGTCACGCTGCGACACGTATCACAAAGGGTCAGTGATCAGACTACTGCTGCTCTTGCAGTAAGGTTGATGCAAAAGCTCACCGACAAGAACATTGAACAATCTAAAGTAACTAACGCTCTCAAGTATGTGATGTTTCAAAAGTTTAGTCGCGATGCAGAATATCAAGCCGACGAAGCCGGTCTAAAGTTTATGGTTGATGCCGGCTATGATCCAGAGGGGATGGTGCAAGTCAAAGACAAACTTCTCACACTTTCGAAGGGCTCTAGAGGTCTGGAATTTCTGAGCAGCCACCCCGACACAGCCAAAAGAAAGGCAGAAGTGCAGGCGCTGATTAAAGAGAAAGGTTATAAGTCGGGCGGACAGGTATTGCTCACGTCTGATTTTAAAGCGAGCTTGCAGAAGTAAGTATTAGCCTTAGGAGTGTTTTGTACCGAAGCAACTAATCTCAACTAATTGACGATTGGCGCCAATCTCAACGAGCCGGGAGAACAGGCTAGAACTTAAGTAACTAGCTATGAACTAAGCAAATAGGCTACATAGAGATCAGCTGCTATGAGCGAAAAAGAAACAGTCACATAAACTCAGCCGCTATTCCGGCAAGATTGAGTATGAATTTGGGATCGGCATCATAGTCAAAGACTTTCTCGGCAAGGGCTCTTTCATCTACCAATACACCTCTTGCCTGAGCGTGCAGTCGAAACAAGTCATATAAATTTGCTTTCTTTAGATTTACCATAGCCTTAAGCATCATACTAAAGCCAACCTGGTTGTTAACCGGATTGATACCACCTAGACCAATGAGAGCCTCCCTAATGCGTTGAAATGGAGCTGGCAGAGGCGCTTCACCATCAGACTGTAATCTATCTAGACGCATAGCCTTTAGAGAAAGATCGCACCAAATTGCTTGTCTTTCCACTAGATCAAAAATTACCGGCACAGCTATTTTTGAGTCGGCAGAAAGATCGAGCTTATTCTCTAGGGTCCTGGGCTCATAAATCTCCCCCGAATTCGGTTTCTCTCTAGCCATCCAGCCGGCGAAGCACTCAGGCAATTCACAGTAAGACTGCCTGGTGTAACTGCATACAGACATCACCACATAACGAATCTGCTTAGCCAAGCATTTACTTATTGAAAAATCAACAAATTCAGAAGCACCCTTTGGCGCATCGACAATATCACCGCTATGGCAGCCAAATTCGTGCTTTAGATCGTAATAGGCAATTGTGGCATAATGCGAAAGGTCGTCTTGAAAAAAGATAGCGGCAAGATCAAGATCGGTACGATAAGTGCCGTTGCGCCAGAAGACAAAAAGACGCAAGGTGTCTTTTGCGCTAAGCTCGAAGCGACTGCCGCGTGCGGCTGTATAGAGAGCCTTCGATGCAGATCTAAGAGCAAAGGGCTGATTAAGTCTCTTTAGATCAGGCGATACATAACATCTGCCCAAAGGCGGTAGCTTGGCAAAACGCTGCCTCAGCTCAACCTCAATAATCTGCACCAACTCTAAACAAAGACTCTCTGGCAATTGAGGAAGTTTATCTTCAACACAAAAGGCTTTAGCAGTTGGTCCTTTAGGCATAAAGACACGACAAGACCGCTTCTGGCTGCGGTGCTTGAAATGTTCAGCCAGCTGCAAAAGACTCGGCGTCGGCACCTCACCAATTACAGTACAATAGACACTGAGCACTTGCTTGTGCCATTCACCATTGTCTTTCTCAGAGCCACCAGCTGATCTTCTCAAAAGCAGATCTAGGCGTCTTGAAAGCTCCCCTGGTCGGGTCTTTAGCAGATTCAAAGCTTGCCTCAGGTCTTGAGCAAGATATCTTTCTACAAGGCTATTGAAGCTATTTAGTGCTTTCTTATTTCTGAGCTTTGTAATTGCATCAAAAAAGTGTGGATATCTATCTTTGAATTCACCGGGGTGAAGTCTTTCTGCCAGCCTAATAAAACGCTGCGGATAGCGTGAGAGGTCTTCCACCAAATGCGGTGTCTGTTCAAGCGCTCTTAAAAGTAAATGTCTTGTCTTTCTATCAAAACTCTTATATTTTGTGCGCTCACCTAGCGATATATCGCCATCACTCAAAGCCGCGGCAAAGCGCAGAACATCTATGCCGGTTTCCAGATGTCCGACTATATAGTCACTGACTAGAGCCCAATGCTCGGGCTTGTCTCTGCCATACAAATAAAGAGCTTTTAGAACAACGGCTTTGATCTCGCGGTTTGCAGGAGTGGTCTTGATAAAATCAATTGGATTGCGACCGTTTTCAGGCAAATAGACACGCAAAAACCAGGTTAGATCGCTTTGTGCCTGCAAGTCGAGAGATACAGGTGAATCAATCAGCGGTCTGAAGAGTTCTTCAAACTGTTCCAGGCTTCCGAGTTCAATTTTTTGAAAGCTGCTGTACTCAGCCAGAGCTGGGCGCGGTCTTTTAATTGACGGCGGAATAAATTTGCCGTCGGTAAAGTAGTGGCTGAGCGCGTTTATGTATAGCAGGGCATCTGCCATAGACATAACTTGCTCAGGAAAATTAGGATACATGGGCAAAACCACTGCAGCCCAGTTTCCTCGAGCGCGCAGGGCGGTGCAACAGACCGCATTCAACTCGTTTAGGTCTTCTTGCGATAATTGTCTTATCTGCTTGAATAGGTCTTCTGAAAGCAGATAGCCAAAATATTCAAGATTGGCAATTAGTGAAGCATGCAAATTGGCTGGACAATTCTGTGCATTTTCTCTTGGTGGAAAAAAAAGACGGCGAGCTCTGCGCAAGAAGACTTCATTCAGTTCGCCATTGACTGAGATACTTGGCATTACCGTCCGCACTTAGTAAGGGTGTCGCGGAGAGCGGAAGCTCTGATTTCCATGATTTAGAAGGAAGAACTTCCATAGCCGCGACCTTATTATTTTGCCCAGTGCTCATCTCTCTAAACGCAAAGTAATCTGCCCTCTACACCTTGTTAACCGATCAAGCCCTATGCTCTGGCCGTCACCAATAGGAAGGTAAGTTTTATGACCTGTGGAGTTTATGATTACTCGGCTGGTGCCTGCACTACCGCTCAGAAGCCGACTATTTTGATTGGTTGCTTGGAATTTGAAGGTCCCTTTGATAGACCCTGGGATATAGCTGAGAAAAAAGGGGTTTATGCCGTTCTCTGTCTGACCGATGGGCTTTACGAATTGCTAGATATCGGCTTTTCAGAAAATCTTAGAGCGTCCTTGCTCAATCATCCAGACCAAGATGACTGGCTCGATGAATTTTGTGGATCACTGGTGGCGGCAGTGCTCTACAGCGATGAGATGACCGATGATGAAGCCACCTTATTGATAGATTCTATTGAACGCGAATTAAGTCAGAACGAGTTCTAAGGCTGATCTATCATTTTGGTTTCAGGTTCAAGTTCTGGCTCAGCTTTTCCATAGCCATCTTCGCTCTCAGCTTTACTGGTGAAATGAAAAGCCAAAGCATACAAAACCAGGGCAAGCAAATTCATAGCGGCAATACCTGTAATCATGGAGACATATTCCATCGCCCCACCAACCAAGGTACCCAGTAGGTTCATACCAAGTAAACGCGACTGGTCTTTGCAATTACTGAAAGTAATTGCAAAAATCCAGGCAGCAAATGGTATGGGCAACGCCAGAAATAAACTTGAGATTATTGTCCTAGGCACGATATCTAGCCCGGCAAAGACCGAAATAGGTATGAAATAAGAGAGTACCAAACTGACAAAAATGCAGATATAGGGAAGCTTGAGGTTTTTCGATTTGCACTTGAGTTGAATCAAGTTAGCAATCAAGATCATAAAGAGAACTGCACTGATCACAAAGGCATTTGTCAACCATGTGGCGCCAAGCACCAAGCCCATCTGCGAGACGCTTTTCACTTCAAGCAGCATAAAGCCGGCGCCTAGGCAAAACATTGCCCGGCTGAGATTTTCTTTGGTTGTAGCACCAAAAGAGCGGCGCACAAAGCCCCAACCAATGAGCAGTGTAAAGAGCAGACCCGCGCAATAGGTAAGACTCATCTCTCTGCCGCGCAAAAATAGAAACGGCCAGTCATCAGTGGTTGTTTCCACACGATCCCAGTCTGCTATCAGCTTAGGAACATGATTGTCTTCAACATATTTGCGATTGAACTGTTTATAGCCTGCAGCCAGGGCAGCTTGCTTATCTAAACCAGGACCAATGAGAATAGTGACAGCCTGTCCATTTGGAGACCAGAAAGCAAGAGGTTCTTCGCCGAAAACCTTTTCTATGGTCTTAAAGACCCTAATTTCTTGCCACCAGGTCATGGCATAGAAGGTGACTGCCAGTATACCCTTATCGTTCAGGAGCCTTTTCGCATTTTTGAAGCTCTCTTCAGTGTAGATATAGTTATCCAGCCGAATCGAAGACATAGATGAAAAGGCTGCGTGAGCATCTAGGTAAGCAAAATCTACCAAGTCATATTTTTTCTGACAGCGCTGCATATAGGCCCTGGCATCGTCAATATGAACCGTGACCGCAGGATTGTCGTAGGGCTTTTCCGGATGAAGTTTTTTGCCTTTCTCAATGAATGTCTTGTCTAGTTCAACAGCATCTATAGAGGTTAGCCCGTGTCTAAGACCGCAAGCTAAGTCATTGCCTGCACCGGCGGCTATGATCATTGCGGTTCTAGGCTTACTGCCGATTAAGTCGTAGAGCATGTCATAGTAGCGCAGCACCTTTTCCTTTTGCTTTTCGGTAAGGCGCCCGACTGTTTCAGGTCGGTTATCGTAAGCCCCCATGATGCCATCATGATTGACGTCGATGTTGTAACCATAAAATAGTTCAGGGCTATTGCCGTCGGCAGGTATGATGCCGTCTCTCACACTGATGCGATAATACGGTGACCAGATTACACCCGGATCGGCGGTGGCAAAGCCCAAAATGGTGGCAACAAGCAAGGCCGAAATTTGCAAAGGCTTGCGAAAGAAATAACTGCCCACCACAAAGATCAGAAGCATCCACCAGCCAGGCGGCAAGGAGAAAAAGGACATCAGAGAGAAACAAAAGACGCCAAGCAAACTGGCGGCAATATCAACAGTGTAGGCTTGCAGAGGCTTAAGCTGATCAAAGAGAGAGCCTATCTTTTGGCCAACCCCAATAAAGGTCAAAACAAGCAGATAATAGACACCCATCAAGACGGCATAGCCTTTGAAGGTCTGCAGGACATAATCGACCGGGCGGCTTACGTCCATAGCCTTCCAGGCAATCGGACCGACTATGTAATATTCAGTAGGGTCGACAATGGTGATATGAACCAGCTTTAGCGGATCGGCAAAACAAATTAAAGAAACAATGCCGAGCAAAGCAAAAGGGACCCATTTCTTCCAGTCTCTAGATGATTTGCTGAGGGCGAGACCCACGCCTAGGCCAAATAGACAGGCCATGAGCGGGACATTCTTGAAATAAGCAAAAGTTCTAATCTCTGATGACAGCCATCGAATGATCATGAGCTCAAGGAAGAGAGAAAAGAAGCTGATTGCGGCGAGTTCTATGACAATTTTGCGGGTGCTGGTCATTATTACCTCTTTTGACCCAAAACTCTCCAATTACTTTCCTGATGGACTTGCTAGTATCCATCTTTGCATCGCCAGTATCCGGAGTAAATTATCCGTTCTCTTAAGCATCTATGCCAAGCACTTGGCAGTTTCAAACTATAAAAACCATTTAGGATGAGCTGTCTTTCTGACTCGAACTGGGCAGCCAGACCTCAATAAAGCCTTCGGGCATGGTATGCCCCTGGCTTCTTATCAGACGCGCCTCGCCATCGCTCAATTTTAGCTTCTCTTTCAGACTAAGCAAAAGTTCTTCGGCAAACTCCTTTTCTCGGCGCAGATAGTACTTTACCAAAAGGGTTTTGCCCGTCTCTTTAGCGGCTCGACAATGAACAGTTGCACCTTTTGAAGCAATGAACTCTTTTGCTTCATGTTCTAATTCGCTACTACCTTCAGGGTACTGAATATAGACAGTCATTTCATCAAATCGATTGCTTTGCAAAGGCTTTGCTTCAGTCTGCTGGTTTGTACTTTCATTGGCACTGTTTTCATGACCATAGGCAGCTTTCTTTATCTGGTTTGACTTGCCTATGGCCTTTTGCACTCTAGAAATTGCCCCCAGGGTTGAAAGCCAGTCAGAAGAGGCTGTGCCGTCACTATTGCTGGTCGGCGTCAACCTGGCTACTTCTATTTCTAACAATGACTGCACTTCCGACGGTGCCACAGAGGCCAGTAACTGCAAGTTGCGACCAGCTTTTTCGCGATCGTTTGAAAGGTCAAATGAGGCAGGATTTTTCAAATATAGCTCAACAACTTTGACCGACCAGTCATGTCGGTCTTTTATCTCAGCCTGTATGCCGGCTCTTCTAGTACTTTCTTCTTGTGCCTTTTTATCGATTAGAGTTATTGTTGATGAGACTATGGCAATAACAACTGTAGTACAGACTGGCAAAATTATCGGCAGCCAGGTCTTTTTGAATGAACGGTCATGAGCGAACTTATGATTATCGAGCTTTAGTTTTTCTCGCTCGATCTCAAGTTTATGTTCGTCGATACGCAACTTACGTTCGTCGTTGCTTAGATTGTCTTGTTGTTTATCGGACATAGACAATGACTCAATTCAAAACTACATAATCTGCATACCCTTTCAATGCCAAAATTCTTCTCATCGCGAGCCATCGACTTGTCATCTAATGCATTCAAGAACCGACCAGCTAGTAACTTAGCCTCAAGAGAAGTCCTGAGATTTTGTCTTTTACAGCTTGCTCTTCGCTATCTTTACTGGGGCTGGACAGAAGCTTTCTAATAGACTCTCGTGTTTCCTTTGGAACAGTTCCGTATAGAAGCGCCAGGCTTTTATCTGCTTGTGCGGCATCGGTAAGGGCAGCTGCCTTGCGATCATCATCTTGGGCCTGGTCGCGCTGCCTCTCGCCATAAAGTCCAACTGCGACGATAGCGCCGGTGAGACGCTCATAATAAGTCTTATCTTGTTTGACTTGATAGGCGCTCCAATCGACTAGACGCTGTGCCATTTCACTTGATTTGACTGGTTCGGTGGCAGAGAAGAAATCTTTCGCCGCAGGGCTTATATTGTTTTCCAAGCCCCAAGTGTTTTTTATTTGATATTGGGGAAAACCAAAGTCGTTTCTTCTATCTTGAATGAGCAATGAGTGAGTATCCATGAACATTCTAGAGAAGAGTTCGCTGATTGTCTGTTTGTCTGACTTGCCGTCTAAGACGTCAAAGGTATTGCCGCTTTGAAAAATGGCATTGCCGGTATAGACACCCACTGCTAAGGGCAGCTTACCGGCTTCCTTGGCTTGCTTGACGATTTCATCAAGTTCCTTCTGGCTTGCATAGCCGGTCACCCATTTCTTATCTTCAGGTTCTGTATTGGTATTGACCAAGATCCTGTCTTTATAATCTTTTCCGGTTATCTGATTGAGAATTCGTGATTCACCGACCATAGTGGAAGCCGCACCAGGACTGGTATCACGTCCTTCGGGTTTATTGAGATTTGCCAGTTCGGCTTTCTCAGGCAAAGAGGCGTCCCTCTTATAAACCAGGCGATTGCCGTCGCTGCGACTGACATACTGCAACTGACCTTCAGCCTTGCCTTCTTGTCTCATAAGAGCATAGTAAGTATTGGCTGCGGTCAAGCGAAAAATATTCTCGGCCAGGCGCTGTTTGTCTTGTCCGTAAGCACGATTATCTGCATGCTCTCCGAATGATTGCATACTTTGACGGTCTAGCTTGACCTCCAAACCTCTGACATTGGTCTTGCCGGTCAAAGCTACATCAGCAACCATTGAGGTAACCCTTGAGGGCTCGGCTGTCTTACCAGATAGCAGCAGACCCTCAACAGTGGCCATGGCACAAGTATCAAAACTGCCCTGGCTGCGATCCTCTGGTCTGGCGACCATATTCATAAGTTGTTCAGCCACTCTTATTCGCTGGCGATCCGAGGCTATACCTTCACCACTCTTACCGATTGCAGCACTTTGTCCGGGCTCTGTACTCTCTAGAAGACGACCGATATCTTTGTAGACTTTCTGTACTTCCTCGGCAGACAGTCCATTGACTCGGGCGTTTCGCTCAAAAGTCTCAACATCGCTGACAAATTGTTCCAGTTCTCGCTTTGAGTTTGGATAGCCTGGGTTGCTGATTGTCTTTTCAGCCAGCTCGAGAAGTTTACGCCCTTCTGAAGATACCGCACCAGCTGCCTGTGATGAATCAATACCGGGCTTGATAAATTCAAGCTTTGGCAGTTCGGCTAATACGAATGTAGGCAGATGCTGACTGTCACTTTTTTCAGACTTTACTGAAGTGGCAGCGGACCCAGGACCAAAGACACTAGCCCGCTCAGCATCCAAACCGCCGGGTTCAGCGGGCTTTCCTTCTTCTATTTGGGGTCTTTCCGACTCTTTAAGCTTGTCGACCATACCAACCTACCGGCAACAGGTTCTATATACCCGTTCAGGCAAGGTTTCCGGACACTACTAGCCCCAGAGATCGTCTTTCTTTTCGCGTGGATTGTAGTAGTAGATTGACTGCAATAGACCAATGGAGACCAGATCGACAATTAAGGCAGTACCGCCATAACTGAGGAAAGGTAACGGAACGCCCGCCACCGGCATAATGCCGATGGTCATACCGATGTTGATGAAAGAGTGGAATAAGAACATGCACATTAGACCAATGGCTATAGCAGCCCCGGCGGGGTCGCCCCGAGACTGATGGGCGATGAAGAGAGCCCGCAGACAAATGACCAAGTAGGCTAAGACTACAAGTCCGCAGATTTTAAAGCCGAGTTCTTCGCCAATTACGGCAAAGATAAAGTCTGTATGCCGCTCTGGAATGAAAGCGCCTTGGGCCTGATTGCCATGCCCTAGTCCGGCCCCGGCAAAACCACCCGAACCGATTGCAATCAGACTCTGCAAAATGTGATAACCAGAGCCGCGTGGATCGTCATATGGATTGACGAAACTAGTCAGACGTTTCTGTTGATACTCTTTCAAGACCCCCCACAAATGCGGACGGGCATGACCAAAGCCGTAGTTGGCGGCAACTATGGCGACAATCAATAAAAGTCTCAACCAAACTTTGAAATCTAAGCGGCGCCAGAAAAGCAAAAGGACAAGACCTAGAGCCACTAAGAAATAATGCCACCACTCAATGTTCACAGCATTGAGAATGAGACTGATTAGGGGGCTGACCAAAACTAAGATATCGGTGACTGTGGCGCCCGCCCAGTATGATAGACCCAAGAAGACCGCGCCGAATGTCAGTGAAGTGCCCAAGTCGGGCTGCTTGAACACCAAGACGGCAGGGGGACCCAAGATAAGCAAGATCTTGAAAATGTCAAAGAAGCCATTAATCGGGAAGCGCCTTAGCCAGGCAGCCAATGAAAAAATTACTATCGGTTTGGCTACCTCTGAGGGTTGAAGCGTAATCGGGCCAAGGGCCAGCCAGCGCTGCGCCCCCTGAGCAGAATGTCCCTTGACCATTACCGCCACCAGCAAAGCCAGGTTGAGCAGATACAGGAAAGAGACCATGTATTTGTTGGTCCAGAGCTTGTATGGAATGCGAGCGATGACAACCATAAGGAATAGCCCAGCCCACATATACTGCAGCTGCTTTTCAAAATAACCCTGGGTGTGCTGCGAAAAATGCAGCACATTCAGGCCCACCATGATCAAAAAAGCAGTTGCTCCGAGAAGCCAAAAATCGATGCCTTGAACGGCACGAATCAAGCTCCTCAGAGCACCAGGAACGAAGTTGAGATTGTCTAGGGTCTGGGTTGTCAAAGTTATCCTTGTTTAGGTTTTGGCTCTCTCAAAGAAGGGTCTCTTGCGAGACCCCTGATTGAGAAACTAAGCCAAATAGCCTAATTAGCCAGGCAGCAACTCAATGCTCAGCATTTTGATCTGAGCAAGCGGAAATTGGCAATCAGAGATGCCCTCCGCTCATATTGTTGCAGATCAAACTGGGTTGTGTCTTTATCCAACTCGAAATAGCGGGATACAACTGCCACCAGTTCTTCTTCGAGACTTTCCAGACGCCCAGCCGGCAGCTCTAGACGGTCATGCGTGAGCATATTACGCATGCGATCTTTGGCTGTGGTGCGGGCTCCGTCTGCTTTCGGTTGCATGAACCATTCAAATATTCGTTGCATGATTGACCTCCTTAAACCCTGACTGTAGGGTTGAAGAAACTGACAATCCTGCTCATCCAGGTGGGATTCTTGACTTCGAGGTCCATGATCGGAACCTCTTCACCACGAATTCTTCTGGCGATATTGCGATAGGCAAGACCGGAGCGAACATTGTCGGTGCCTGAAACAGGCTCACCTTTGTTGGTCGAGATGATGATTTCCTCATCTTCAGGAACAACGCCCAGAAGTTTGACTGAGAGGATCTCGAGTACATCGTCGATGCTCATCATGTCATTGTTCTGAACCATGTTTGGACGATAGCGGTTCAAGACCAGACGATACTCTTTGATCTCATCTTTGCGAGCTTCTAAAAGACCGATGATGCGATCTGCATCTCTAACAGCAGACATTTCAGGAGTTGTAATCACAATTGCTTCTTCGGCGCCGGCTACGGCGTTTTGGAAGCCTTGCTCGATACCGGCAGGACTGTCCACCAGAACGAAGTCATACATACTCTTGAGTTCTTCGCAGAGCTTCTTCATTTGGTCGGCATCAACAGCCGACTTGTCCCTGGTCTGAGCCGCCGGCAACAGACTCAAGTTGGGAAGCTTTTTATCTTTGACAAGGGCCTGCCTGAGTTTGCATCGCTCTTCAACCACATCGACCAGGTTATAGACGACTCTGTTTTCCAGACCCATCAAAATATCCAGGTTTCTCAGTCCGATATCCATATCGACAAGGGCTACCGATGCGCCGCTTGTGGCAAGGGCGACACCGATATTGGCTGAAGCCGTAGTTTTTCCGACTCCTCCCTTGCCTGAGGTGACTACGATTACTCGACCGCTCATTTAATTTCCTCGTGTGGCTGTTACTTTGGGTTCTCTTTGCTTACTTACTGACCAATTGAGTGTGGTGCTCAATCGCTTCGACATTTAGTCAAACTTGTTTTTGGTGATTCGAATTTTGCCTTCGAAAATGCGGGCAGTTTCAGGGCCGCTGCCATTGGCGTATGTGACTCTTTTGCGATCAGGAGCCCGGGCGATTGCATGGGCGATTCTAATTTGAATGGGTTGCAAATTGAGAGCTCTGATCTCGGCTTCAATATTGCCGCCGATTCCAGCATGGGCTATGCCTCTCAGTGAACCCCAAACTGTAATATCGCCCTCGGCCATGATCTCGGCGCCTGGGTTGACATCACCGACGATGACCAAATCGCCTTTGTGACTGACGGTCTGCCCTGACCGAAGAGTCTGCTTGATATAGAGCACCTGGGGCAGCTTTTGAATCTGACTGGCGGTATCTTCGGCGGTGCCGTCTTTACTTTCAGGCAATTTCTCTTGCAGTTCTATATCGCTCTCTTCCATAGAGTCATGTTCGAGAGAGTCATGTTCGAGTTCGACAACGCTTACCGAGCTGACTTCAACACCCTTGCCTTTTGCATTCTCAGCTTCTGCTTCAGCTTCAGGAATCTGATCTTTAGGAATTTCCAAATTGACCTTGGGCAGATTCATTGGTTTGACATCAGAAACTTTGACACCGCACTCGGTGAAAGCAGACCTTGTCTTCTCTTCCTTTGCAAAAATTTCTTCGGGAAAAACGCCGACTCCTTTGGCAATTGCCAAAACCTGCGCCGCTTTGTCATTGGAAAGCTTGAGAGAGCCCATGCCGAGAATGACCTTAGAGCCCTTCCAGAACTTGTTGGACGACTGCAAAGTAGAGCTGAGATGCTCTAGAGCCTCTTGCAAGTTTGAGCAGCCGCCGAGGTCAATAAAGACGCCCTGGTCGGGTTGACTGATAATGGCAATTTTAGACATGCGAAAAGTCCCGCCCGAAGAATTTATGCAATCAGAACTAATGTAAAGTTCCTTGGCAAATATCGTATTGTCTGGCAATCCGCACGTCAAGCCGGCTTACATACGCACCATATATGCAACCGCCATAGAAATTTATGTGAATCCAATAAGAAAACCTGACTATCTTTGCTATCTGGCTTATCTAGAGCGATACAAAGTTATTGAAATTTATCCAAGATATCTTTATCAGTATTGGATGGTTTGAAACATATTGCCGATCAGCTGTCTGGCAGCTGTATGAGGATCGACCTTACGGGTGGCTATGTCGTCGAGAACTTCTTTGACTTCATTATTTGTGCTCAAAGACTTCTTCAAATTGCGCCTGGCTATATCGGCAACTATCTCTGATAGCTCAGCTTGTATACGATCCATACGCCTTTTAGATAGCAAGCCGGCTTCGCTGAGGTGAAGCTTGTGCTTCTTGATTGCTTGCCAAAGTTCGCCTATGCCTTGACCGGTCTCGGCTATCGAAACAATTACCGGCGGATGCCAGGGCTTTTCCGCCTTACTAGAAGCCAATTCTAGAGATGCAGTAATTTCACTGGCAGACTTATTGGCACCTGGTAGGTCGCCTTTATTTACAACAAATATATCCCCTATTTCCATAATGCCTGATTTGATCGCTTGAATGTCATCGCCCGAACCAGGCATCAAAACTAGGACGGTTGTATCGGCGGTTTGGGCAATTGCCAGCTCGGACTGTCCAACGCCGACGGTCTCAATAATAATCACCTCATAGCCAGAAGCTTCCAACATACGAATAGCATCATAGGTAGCCAGAGCGACTCCGCCTTGATGTCCTCGATTTGCCATCGACCGAATAAAGACACTTTTATCGAGTGTATGACCTTGCATTCTTATACGGTCACCAAGTATGGCACCACCTGTGAAAGGGCTGGAAGGATCTACGGCTAATACGGCCACTTTCAAATCTTCTTTACGACATTCGGTGATTAGAGCATCCACCAAGGTCGATTTACCAACTCCGGGTGAGCCGGTTACGCCAATAATATGAGCGCGACCAGTGTATTCAAAGAGACTGCGCACCAGCTGTGATGCTTCTTCTCCGCCATTCTCAACCACAGAAATGGCCCGAGCCAGCGCTCTTCTATTGCCCGAGAGAACTTCTTTTGATATTGCTTCCACTGTACTGTCCAAAATTTATTTGCTACTAAACTATGGGCTTTTGCCCTTGAAGGCCTTGAGCCAGCCTGGTGTTTCTTTGTTTGCTTGTTGCAGTTGATCATCGGTATGCTGTCGGCGCTGAGCGTTCTCAGCCTCATTCAACATGACGGCAAGCAGATCTCGCTCCGATTCACGTGTCTTTAGTTGGTGTTGCAGTTCGGTGGTGGAGGCTCTAAGTTCTTCTACTTCTTGCAGTTTTTGCTCGAGCAAAGTGGCCAGGCGACCAAGTTCTTGGTGCAGCTGCTTGTTTTCTCTGCTTTTGTCGCTCAACAGCAAACCCTGGTTAGCCAATTCCGACTTAAGATCTTCGCCGTCGCGGGCCTGACGCTCCAATTCACGCAGTTGAGCCGAGAGCATCAGGTTCTTTTCCTGACTCTGCACCAAGGCTTCCTGTAGTTCCATTATCTTGGCAGCCAGACCAGCCGAATCCAAATTCTGCACCGACTGCAGAGAGGTAGAAGAACTATTTGGACTGTTCTGGCTTTCGGTCATTTACTGGCTCGATCAGGGCACACTAATGCTTAAACAAAATACCTATCAGGTTGGCTGCAATTGTACAGGCTTAAGGCTTATTCCAAATTAGATGCTTAAAATCGAATAAGTGCAAGAATTAGCTGTACGTTTCTTGATTTTATACGCCCTAATTACTCTTGGAAAGCCCTGAGGTCTCTATGGTTGCAAAATTGGTCTACACAAAACGCATTTTCAAGCCCGAGGCCACCGAAGAAACAGTCTTTCTATTGGAAGATGGGCTGATCAAAGCCCTCTATAAAGAGGACGAAGTCCCGCCCATCTGGCAAAAGCAAGCTCAAGCTTTAGACCTGCGCCATCTGGTCGCCATACCGGGCATGATTGACCTGCAGATGAACGGCGCCCCGTTTTGCGATTTCTGGCAAGACACAAGCCCGGCAGATATAAAGAAGCTGCGATTAGAGCAAGCACGAAGGGGCGTAACCAGCTTCCTTCCCACACTAATTACCGACTCCCTGCCTGCACTAATCAAACACCGAGACTTTCTTAAGAAGCAGGGCGCCGGCAAGCCAATCAACAGTGGCAAAATTGATCAAGCAGAGCAAGGTCTCGCTCGCATGCCGGGCATTCATCTTGAAGGTCCCTATCTTTCGCCTTTCAAACCGGGAGTGCATCCGCCCGAATGGGTGCGGTCCCTTGAGACCGCCGTCCAAGAAGGCAGTCTCGCGACTCTTGTAGACGACTCGATAAAGATGATGACTGCAGCCCTAGAAGGAGACCCCGACGGCAGTTTCCAAAGTTTTCTCCAGGCTAGAGGCGTAGCGGTTTCTCTCGGGCACACCAATGCCAGCTACGAAGAGGCCAATCGCTCTTTCGCACGCGGCGCCCGACTGCTTACCCATGCCTTTAATGCCATGGCCCCTTTATTGCACAGAAAACCCGGCGCCATTTGTGCTGCCCTGTTAGACAAAAAAGTCAGTGCCTGTTTGATCGCAGACGGACTGCACGTTCTGCCACCGGTCTGTCAGCTCATCTTTGAACTCAAAGGAGCCGACCGATTGATCTTGGTCTCTGACCGAGCCGCAATCGGCACATCGCAGGGCGAATTGGTCGGATCATCGATTTCACTTGATGATGCCCTGCGCAACATGATTGATTGGGGAATTTGCAATCTCTCAGAGGCTGCCATGATGGCTTCGACCAACGCCGCTAGAGCCATTTCGCTCTCAGGGCTGATAGGTACACTGGCACCTGGCTTTCATGCTGATATTGCTTTCTTGGACGATCAGCTACAGACAGCTGAAACAATGATAGGCGGTTATCTTTCTTCCGAATGTCGGCAAGTCTAGAACACTCTACTGCTAAAGATAAGAAACAGTTATCACTTGGTTTCTTTTCCTGATTTGCAAATGGTCTTATACTGCCTAAGTTGCTTGAATGACCTGCTCCCTCAGCAGCTCTTTTGCGGCAGCCTGGAGAAAACCGATTGAAAGCGTTGAGAAAGAAAAACAAAAGCAAAGCCAACGTCGGTCTAGCCTTCTGGACTGCAGTTATTCTGCCCTTTTGTGCCTCGGCTTTGGCTGGATGCACCCGTGCAGCCAGTGTCGAAACATTCGATCTCAATTCTTACCTAACTAGGCAAGAAGGCGTGCAGATGTATGCAGGCGAAACCAAACGCAGCCTTGAGCAAGAAGCAGAGGGCGGCAATATTGAAGCAATCGCTAAACTCGGTGTCTATAGCTTGCTTGGTTATGGCGGCAGCGCCGACCCAACACTAGCCAACAAGTATCTGACCAAAGCAGCACTGGCAGGCAATAAGCGGGCAGAGCTCTGTCTTGGTGTGATTTATTGGCAGAAAATGAAGGGTAAACCCAAAGAAGATACTGAAGCCGTTAAGAACCGTCTGCAAGCCTACAAACTGCTATTAGAGGCAAGCAAAGGTATAGGGCAGGATGCCGAAACAGCGCGAGAGCTTGCTCTTTCAATGGAAAAAGATCTACCGCACGACAAAGAAGAAGCTATCAAAAGATTGGAAGGGCTTGAATTAATCCCTGCTGATCCTGAAAAAATTGAAAGCCAAACCGAGCCAAATAGTCCGCAGGCAAAGCCGGGCGAAAGCAGCGAAGCGACTAAATAGCTTTTCGGGCTTATTTTATTTGCCTTTTTTGTTGCGTGAGATGGAAAAGCCTGCTACCACGGCTCCCACCAAGGCACCACCTATGACTGTGGACATTCTGCCCCGCCACTGTTGGTCCATATAGCGCTTTACCTTTTCTTCCTTGACTTCGACAATCGATTTTTCGTAGTCACTGACGCGATCGTTGCGCACCGCATAGATTGCTTCTTCTTTGCTGAGATTACCCTTGGCCAAAAGACCATGGGCTCTGAGCGCGACTTTGGCATCATCAACTCCAATCAGACCAAGCTCTATAAAGAACCGAGCTGAACGCTCTGGATCACGCAGAAGCGCTTCATATCTCTTTTGCACATCGGCTTGACTAAATATGCCAGACTGTTTGAGCAAGTCGACCAATCTAAGTTCACTATCAGCTACGGTCTTGGCTGCAGAATTGGCATCTTTCTTTGCCTCTTTTGCTTCTTTAGAATCACCAGTTCTTGCTTCGCCGCCCTTGACCGTCTTTTCGGCGGCCTGCTCTTCTTCAGTTTTTTTGTCTATCGCCGGTGCAATTGTGACAGCGGTGACCGCGGCTCCGGCTTCTATTTGATCGTTTTTGCGTTCACTTTCTTTGTAAGTAGAATGGGCCCGCAAAGATTCTTCCGCTTTCAGCCAGTGCAAGAAAATCTCCTGAATTTCTTTCACACCATCGTCTCTGCCGGTCACGCCTCTAACTATGTTCTTGTGAACACTCAAGATTGAGGGAAAGAGACTGGGTGAGAGCAAACCTTGAAGAACAAGAGTGGTGCCCAAGGGTACACCATTGTCGAAGCTTGTCTGCATGGCCTTGACCAAATCATCTTCAGAGATGATGTTCGAATCGAGCAAAAGCTCGCCTAGACTTTCAGCAGTATCAAGCAAAGCCATCCGCTGACTTTCGGTCGTCAAAGCTTCAGCTAGCTCAACTCGGTCTTCATGCACTCTTTTTAGGGTCTCAATGCCGCCGTCAACAGAGAGAGTCCCTTCTCTGATCAATCTTTGCAGTTGCAGGGCGCCTTCCAGCACATCTTCTCTAACACAACCGCTCATGGTCAAAACCCGACCAATGGGCACAGCCAGCCTCTTCGAGACTTGTATGGCTTCGGTCATTTCGGCTGAACTAACTATAGAAGCCCCAACCAGAAGTTCGCCTACCTTAACCGACTTTCTGCTGTCTTCCTTGTCACTGGTCTTACTGGCTTCTAAAGATGTCACTGGTCTACCCTGCTTGGAAACGCCACAGACCTGCGGTCGTCCCGCAAGCCCCAATATATGTTATGTCTGCTATTTTACAGGCAAAACCGTTCCCAAAGATATAAAAAAGAGAGACCTTGCCCCGCAGCGGGCATAACATGGGCGTAGATGAACAAATTCTAGCTCGCCTTTGGAGGGACTATGTTCCGCACTTTGCCTCTTGCCGGAAAAAGCACCGCAATCACTTATGCCCTTTCACTTTTGGTGTTCTCAACCATTAACTTGAGGTCTGTCGAGGCGCAGGGGCTGATGGAATATGGCGGCTTGATGGCCATGCCTAAGAATCTGCCATCGGCCGGAACTATCAACGCCATGACCAGCCCCTACAGCAAGTTGTCCCTACCTGGAGGTGGGGCAGCAGGGTCGAGCACTGCCGGAAGCGTCATGTCGCCTGTACAAAGCATTGGTCCGGACGGCTCGATAACCATCGACCCTAAAAAAGTGAAAGAAATCTCTATCAAGGCTGAAAAATCTTACCAAACGGCTCTAAACAAGCTGAAGATTAGTAAGCCCAATGCCAAGGAGTTAAAAGAGGCGGAAGGCGCCCTGCGTGAAACAATTACGCTGCGCAATTCGGTCTGGGGCTATAGCGACCCATCTATGCCCATCTTGCTCAATCAACTTGGTTCTGTATATGAAAAACAAGGACAGACTGCCAGTGCTGAATCTTGCTATCGAAACGCTCTGGTATATCAAGCCAAGAAAAACGGCAACAGTTACGAAAGGGTACCAAGTTTGCAGAGCCTGGGCCGACTATATGAGAAGCAAGGTAAGTTGAAAGAAGCGGCGGACAACTTCAATCAGGTCGCGCAGTTGACCGATAGACAAGACGGCGAGAACAGCAATAAAGCACTGAGAGCTAGATTGGATCTAGCAAGAGTATCTTCTTTATTAGACAAAGCAGACACCGAAACACTCTTTGAGAAATGCCTCAAAACCTTTGCTGCCCTGCCCGAAACCGACCCTGGCAAGGCTGACGGTTCTCTGGCTAAACAAATTCTCGAAAGCTATGGCGGATATCTCAATAAGAAGGGCAAAACAGCTGAGTTGAGCGCCTTGAGTGAAAAACTAGCGCCAACAGCCGCGAAAGAACCAGGAAATAACAACGAAGCTAGCAAAGACGAGACCGTTAAAGGTGAGCAAGAGCAGAAGCAAGAAAAACCCAGCGCTAAGTAGAGTCCTAGGCAGTTCGGTATTCATTCATAGATATACTAAATTCTGAATTCTCAACCCAAAGTATTTACTGTCACTTCACAGCGCTCAAAAGTTACCTGTGTATTCTAAGCGCAGGAGGAAAATCTTGTGCGCTTTATCAAAACGGTGCTATTTCTCACTTTGCCAATTGTCTGGTTCTGCAGCAATTCAGGTCCCATAGGTTTAATGTTCCTGTGGCTGAGACTCGATCAGACTTTTTTCCACTTACCGCCACCAGACAAATTTCACTTCTTCCTCAAACGCGATCTCGAGCTTCACTTTTCGAGCGAAGTCCAGTCTGCGAGGGTCGAGTATGAGCAGCTCAATATTGTCCCATCACAAGTGGGGGTGGGCTGGCCGAAATACTTCCTTTGGGTTCGAGTCTTCTCTAGAAACAAACTAGTTAACGAAGGCGCAGCCAAGGTCGCTGCCATATCCAAAGAGCAATTTTTCGTCGAAGACTTCTACTCAAAAGAGCAGCTAATGAAATCTCCGCTTTCTCTCCGTCACAATTTTGCCTACAACTATGTTGCCGAAGTTTTTAACCGCGCTGGTATCGAAAAGAAGCGCGCAGAGGCGGCTCTAGCTGTTATGCGCCAAGATCTTCAAGATCAAGAGAAGGGCGAATAAACTCTAAAGCGCACTCTCAAACAAGACAGCTTGAGGTGGCGTGGCGTCGGGAGGATAGAGAAACTCGATGCTAATATCTTTGAAGTCGTAAGGCTCTATTTGCAGTTCTTTGAGCGAATCGGACTTCTGTCCACGATGCAAAACTATATGAAAATAAGTGTCTTTCTTATCTTCGGTTAGCTTAACTGTGCCTCTGTAAAAGACCGGCGCTGTCTTCAAATCTCCTTCTAGAAAGTGAAGGTTAGTCACTTTCTTACCGTCTTTTTTGAGCGGACAGACAAAAGAAAGCTTGACCAGGCGCGGGCAGTCGGTCTTATTTTCAATTCTGAAACTTAGTTTGTGATAAACGGCATAATTACCTTGCGCCCTATATGCGGTATCAAAATAGCGGCGATACATTGGAGCGGCTTGGATGCTTCCATTCCCCAATCCAAAGGTGCCACCCTTGAGAGTGGAGACTGGAAAGGCAAGGCTGAGAGCTTTGTTTTTGATATCGATATGATTGTAACTTTTGAAAGTTAAACCTTTTGAAACGCCCGCCACTCGTCCGTAAATTATTCCGCCTTTAGCATCAGGATTACTGGGAAAATGCTTGGCGCTTTCACGGGGTAGGGGACGGTCGATACTCATAGCCAGCTTGAGAGGCTGGTCCTGCCCCAATGCCGCGGCATTGTCGACAAAACTGCTAATTAAAAAGAGTCGCAGTGGTCTATCAGTTTCAAACCAACCGATGTAAGACCTGCCGTTTAGAGCGGGGGTGAGAGCTCGGGTCGGTACATCGAGATTTTCAAGCAAAGTACAGCCTAGGGGCTGGCATTCTACAACTTTAGTACTTCCTTGGCGGTAGTCTTTCTGGGCAATACCTGTGGCAAAGTCATAACTTAAGCGATCGCCAGGACCGGCATAACGAGCCTTAATCTGACAGTCTCCACTTTCACCGAGCCGCTCAAGATCGGGGATGTCTTTGACAAATGGTGCATCAGGCTGACTTAGATAAGTACTGCGCTTGAGCAACTTGATATGAGCCTGTTTAACACTCTCATTCTGGGCATAGAGCGACAATCTCAATAGTTTGGGTGGTGACTGGTCTTGCTTATTTATGTGGTGTATGAAGACACCGAACTTGCCCCTAAACCGATAAGAGAGATGAGCATCGGGAAAATCGGCAACACCGGCTGCTAAAGTAGAGAGAAGTACCCTTGGCGCGCCGTCTTGGCCCGGCACCACTTCGGGCATGTTGCTATTAAACAGAGGCAGACTATCAAGTTTGCCATTAAGAGCTCTGATATCAAAAGGGATGGCTCGCTCTTCCGGTTTAGTCAAATTGACGCTATCTGTCGCTTGCTCGGCGTAAGCGGCACCACATTTAAATGTGCCGGTCAAAAACAATAACAGTGAGGCGAAACCAAGAGCGTTCCTAGAGATAGCTCTGGCCCCTGGAAGAGTGATCTCTGAGAAATAAGAACGAGCTTGCGAGAACGCCACTTGACATAATTTCATTAATTTAAGCCAGCCATGAGAGTCTGTCGAATTATCAAGCAATAGTAATGAACGTGCAAGCAGTCCTGAATATCTAATAAAATTAAGGGTCTGCTGTTCATATGGCAGCTATAAAGTAAAAGGGTGGGAACGCCCACAGAACAAGATTCAGATGAGGTATTCATTGGAGATGAAAGAAGTAAACATCACCTATTGCGGTTCCTGAGGCTATAAATCGCGAGCCGTCAGTTTGGCGGCTGAACTCAAGAAAGAGTTAGGTCTGGAAGCCACTCTTCATCAATCATACGGCGGTGTGTTTGAAGTCGAAGTCGGCGGTGATCTGATTTTCTCGAAGTCAAAGTCAGGCAGATTTCCCAATCAATCGGAAGTGCTTGAGTTATTGAAAGAAAAACAGCTGAGGTAAAAGTGACCGGAAAATACGATGCTTTGCTATTTCTCTCTTTTGGCGGACCTGAGGGCATGGATGACGTCATGCCCTTTCTTGCCAATGTCTTGAGAGGCAAAAACGTCCCCGAAGCGCGAATGAAAGAGGTAGCTCATCATTACGAGCTCTTCGGAGGTGTCTCGCCCATTAATGCGCAGAACCGTCGACTGATTGCCGCCCTCGAAAGTGAATTGAAAGAGCATGGCATCGATTTGCCCGTCTACTTCGGCAATCGCAATTGGCATCCGATGCTTGCCGATACCTTAAAAGAGATGGCACAGGCCGGCGTAAAGAAAGCTCTTTGCTTTGTCACGTCGGCCTATGCCTCTTATTCCGGCTGCAGGCAATATCTAGAAGATATAGAAAAAGCATCAAAAGAGAGCCAAACAGCTATAGAAATAGATAAGCTGCCGGTGTTCTTCAACCATCCACTTTTCGTCGAAGCTAATGTTGACTGTATAGCAAAGGCTCTTAAATCACAGCCGGATAATCCGGAGAAGATTCAGATTGCCTTTACCGCCCATAGTATACCGATGTCTATGTCGAGCGGCTGCGCATATAAAGATCAGCTTGAAACGACTTGCAAAATGACCATAGAGGGTCTGGAAAAGAAAGGCTTGAAACCGGCTGGCTGGTCTCTCGTTTATCAAAGTCGAAGCGGACCGCCCAGCCAACCCTGGCTGGAGCCCGATATCTGCGACCATTTGTCCAGCCTGGCTGAGAATGGCTGCAAATCGGTATTGGTGCATCCAATTGGTTTTGTCAGCGACCATATGGAAATAATTTACGATTTGGACACTGAAGCCAGTGCCAAAGCCAAAGAGTTAGGTATGAATTTCGTTCGAAGTCTGTCGAGCGGCAATAGCGAGCTTTTCAAAAGGCTCATGGGTAAACTTGTCGTAGACCAGATAGAATTGGTTAATAAAGACCCGGCGTTGGTCTATAAGTGTCCTGCCGATTGCTGCAATTACACACCGGTGCGTCCAGTTTGACAGGAGAAGGGTTTGAAAGAGAAGAGTACTATCATTCCATTGTTTCCTCTGCCTGATGTGGTGCTCTTTCCAGGTAGCCCTCTGCCCTTGCATATCTTTGAACCCCGTTACAGGCAGATGGTCAATACCATCTTAGAAGGGGACAGGATATTCGGAGTGCTTTTGTATGAGCCTGTTTCTTCACATGCACGGGCTATCGGCTGCACGGCTAAAATAATCGATGTCGAAAAGTTGCCGGATGGGCGCCTAAACATTCTCACTGAAGGCGACAGGCGCTTTAGGGTGACTCGGACAATAGAAGACCTGCCCTATTTGCAAGGCGAAGTTGAATGGCTGGAAGATGAACCCAGCCATAACGACTGTGAGGAAGTCCAAGCCGAGATCATGACCTATATCAAGGATATTTTGCGCCTCTCAAGCAAGATCAACAATCGTATCGTTGAATTGCCCGAAGATTTGCCTACAGACCCAATGCGATTATCATTCTGGGTGGCGGGAACCATGTATAGCGTGCCGGAAGACCAACAAGCTCTGCTTGAATTGCAAGATACTTATGGCAGGCTTAAGCATGAAGCCAAAGTGCTTTCGGTAACAACTAAGTTTCTAGCGGCAAGGAGTGCCCTTAAGGATGCAGTTGGATAGCTTCGATTAATTTACCTCCTACTGGCGCTTTCCTCCTACTGGCGCTTTCCTCCTAAGTGATTGAGATAATTGGTGACAAGCCAGCTGTGACCTTGCTGGGCCAGACCCATCTGGGCTGGACTATCTAGACTATCGCTGCGCATAACCCTAGTATCCACCCCGGCGATATGTCTATCGAAAACGCGGTCGAAAGACCCAGGATAGCGCGGTAGCATACGCTTAACCGGGTCGCTGACGGCGCCGGTGGAAGCCTGCGGTATGCCGCCCGGCTGCATTCGCTCAAGCGATAAAGTAGGCTGCTGCCTTTCCTGCTGCTGGGCTTGCCGGGCCAGGCTGCGCAAATATTTGGCTGTCTCTTTGGCATCAAGTTCGGACTTTGAGGCAAGTTCAATGACGTGAGGCAGAAGATCTCCATCCTTGGACAAGAATCGGAACTGTTTGCTTCCATCAGCTCTCTCAACCAGTCTGACATGGGCGAGTTCTTTGCCGAAATTGTGCTCGGCCACTCCGCCTGGAAGCTCCATCACTACTCTACCGCCATACTCAATCCAGGTTTTGGTGCCGTCTCTATGAGGGAAGAAGGTGTAGCCGTTGACTGTATTGTCCATCATGTGTAAGTGATGGCCACCGGCAAGTTCGGCCCTGACAGTATGGGCCAGGGGATTAACTTCAAGGTTGGGAGTCTGGGCGCCATTGATTCTGAAATGTCTTATCCCTTCAGCATAATCTGATGCGTGCACCTGTTGAATCGGCTTGCCTAAGTCTAGAAGTCGTGCCTCTCCACTACCAAAGCCTATAAGAATCTTGCCCGATTGGTCAAAAGTGGTGGTGGTGCCATCGGCATGCACTACCGGCACTCTTTCTCCCTGCTGCATATTGTCCAAACGGTGGGTTATCTCGCCGTAAATGCCCCGCCCGCTGGTGATTCTTTCGCTGCGATTGCCACCCACCATTTTCATTATGTTGGACATTGGGTTTTCAGCCGGTTTGACCAAGACCTCACCGACTCCGGCATAAGCAGGTCTCAGCGACGAGCCGAAAGAGGGAAAAGGAGAATTGAATGATAAAGTCTCGCCATTCAGTATTGGTAGCCTGGGTGGCTCTTTCGGCAACTCTGTCTTGGTACCCATTTTGGCTGTAAGCCCCATGAGTGCTGCATTAAAAGCCAGAGGTCCCATGGTCTTAGCTATTTCTTCCTGCGACTGTTCAAGATTATTTAAGTCGGCTCTGCTGAGTATCTTATTGGTTTCAGAGACTGTACCGGCAGCCTGATGGGCAAAAACAGCGCCCCCTGCAGTAGCGATAGTGAGAGCAGGCAATCTAACCCAGGCTGGTCCCTTCATTGCCAAGCCCAAGGCATATCCACCGGCTAGCTCTGCCGAAAGCCTGACTGGGTGTTCGGTTATCTCACTGGCGCCGTGGGTGACAATGCCGCGGGCCGTACCTTCGACCAAGAGCTTTAGCTTATCGGCCCCGCTTAGCTTGTTTTTCTCATTATCTGCATCGACTTTAGGAACAAAGTAATTTCTGTCGGCATTAGACTTTGAAATCGGCTCAAAAAGCGCCAAGCTGCCTGCTTGCAATAAAGCCGGTTTAGACTCGCTCATTGGTGCCAACTTGTCGCTCAAAGCAAATACCAAAGCCTTTTGAATATTCAAGAGGTAGTTTGCCAGAAGCTTAAAGGCTGGTAAATGGTGAAACTACGACCCGATTAATAACTTGTCTTCTTATCTCTGCTATAAATGCCTCCTGGATCGGCAAAAGGAATAAAAGCGATGAAATCAATTACCCTTTGGCAAAAGTTACTGGTTCTAGCACTGACTATAACTAGCTTGAGCGCCTGCTCAACCCAGGCAAAGTCGGACGGCGACAAACAAGGTGACGCCACTGGCGGCGGTGCAGATCCATATCCCAAAATTCAAACTGTAAATCCATCACAAACAGGCGAAAATTCAATGCAACAACCGACACAAGCGGCCGAAGTCACAACCCCGAGCGGGCTCAAATATGTAGACCTTAAAGTTGGTACAGGCGAAAGCCCCAAACAGGGTCAAACCGTTGTTGTCCACTATACTGGCTGGCTCACCAATGGTCAAAAGTTCGATAGCTCTGTAGATCGCGCCGAACCATTCGAGTTCTTGATTGGTACCGGCTCAGTAATTAGAGGCTGGGACGAAGGCGTCATGACCATGAAAGTCGGCGGCAAGCGCAAGCTCATTATTCCTGCCGAACTTGGCTATGGGGCTCGCGGAGCTGGCGGCGTCATTCCTCCGAATGCCACCTTGGTCTTCGAAGTAGACCTAATTGGCTTGAAGTAACAGTATGAGAGAAGCAGCCGTTAAGTTTGCCATGAAAGCTTGGCTTACTGCGGCTGCTCTCTTTTCTTTATCGGTCTCTGGTCGGGTTTCGGCACAAGTTTTGGGCGAGCCGACCTTGCCTGAAGTGAAACAGGAAGCAAGCAAGTCTGGTTCTCAAGAACCTGCTAGAGAATTGCCTCCTTATTTGAGCGTTATTGGCAAAACAGCGAAATTGCAAGAATATCGCAGAGGCTCACAAGGTGAGCTGGCCGCGGCACTTCGAGAAGTATTGAAGAAGGGCTCGGCAAAAGAGCCGAAAGTAGCCGCAGAAACCCTAGATGCCCTTGATTGGATCAGCCAGAACGGCAGCCCAGCCGGCAAAGTCTATGCTATTCTGCTCAAGGATCGCCTTGATGCTGCTAGTACAAACAAGAGCCAGGCTTTGCAGGCTCTTTCCAGTGAAGAAGGCAGTACTAGGTTACTTGTAGAAAATGCCGGAAGCACTTGTCATTACACAGTGGAAGAAATTGTCATCGATCAGCTAAGCAAAGCCCCTGTTCTCAAGTTCCTACCGGGTAAAGGCGAAGAGCAATAGTGCACTAGAGCGAACCAGACATAAACTGTTTAGGGTGAGTAGCCCAGTGGCACAAAATTTATGGGCGAAGATGCAGAAGAGATAAGGCCTGATTGGGAGTTAGCAGCTTGGTTAGCGGCAACGAAATTGGAGATTTGCTATTAGAAATAGGTCTCATTTCACCTGAAGAGCTTCAGGCGGCCCATGCCGAACAAAAACGTTCAGGTGAACGGCTGACAGTCGTTCTAGAGAAGCTCTCTCTCATTTCGAACAACCAGCTTAAGGACGCTCTGGAACTGCAGTTCGGCGTCAACTACATCAATCTATCCAAGCATCCGCCGTCGCCCGAAATAGTCGACTTGCTACCAGAGGAAATAAGACTTAAGCACAAGGTTTTGCCGATCGCACAAAACGGCACGCAATATACCATTGCCATGGTCGACCCCGATGACCTAATAGCCATAGATACCCTCAAGATTCAGCTCAAAAGCGGACAACTCAAGAAGCTCGTTTGTACAGCCGATGATTTCGAATTCTTCTGCAATTCATTAAAAGCTGAGATGAAAGCTAAGATGCCTGAAGCTCCAGAGCCAAGCCCGGTGCTTGAACCTGCCAAAAAGCCTGCGAGCAAGCCTTCCAAGATGCCCGCTCGTAAACAGTTATCGGCCTTGTTTCAAGATGACGATGAACTGGATGATTTGGAAGAGCTAAGCAAAACAGAAAGCAAACAGCAAGCCATTGCTAGCCAGATTGCCCCTAACCCTGAGCCCAAGCCGAAAGAAGAAAAGACTGTAGTTGCTGATACTCTAGAGGCGACGATTGTTGACCAGCCTGAAAATTCTCAATCTATACCGATAGCCGAAGCTGCAGCCGCGCCTGCATTTAGCCTTGAGCAAACCGAATCGAAAACGGTAAGCAAAGCCCCGAGCAATGGCAATGGTCACAAAGAGCCCCAAGAAGCAGCCCCTGAGAACTTAGAATTTCTCATCACCGCGGGCGATATCGAGAGTCGCCTTGAACAGCAAAATGTCATTGATTCAATGCTTGAGAATGTTGCTAATGAGCTATCCGAAGTGGCTCCGGCTCTGGCAATGGACCCTCAGAGAATCTTACTGGAGGAAGTGGTCGAATCTGAATTTGCAGACCTCAATGAAGACACCAACTTTATGGAAGAATTGGCAACGCCACTACCGGCAATGGCACTGCCTGAAAGCGAAGACAACGATCTTCTGGAGCCTGAGCCAGAGCCAGAACCAGAATTAGAATCTAGACCAGAATTAGAATCTCAATCTATAGCAGAACCTGAAGCCCCTTCGCCGCAAACTACTATCGCCGAGCCCCAAGCTTCACCCGAGCCTACAAAAACTGCAATACCTGATGGAAGCACTAAAGAGGAAACACAACCGGCTCCAGTTGCCGCTAAAACAGAGAGCAAGGCCCAAACTCTCAAGCCTGGTGAACAGTTGCTGTCTCTTGCCAAAGAGATAGTTACAAAGGCAATTCAACAGAAGTGGACCGATATTCATCTAGAACCTGATAAAGGTTCGATGAATTTGCGCTATATCAAATCTGGGCAGGTGCAGGCAGATTGCAAGCTGCCACTGCAGATAAATCAACCCCTTGCCAGCTCCTATAAGAAAATAGTTGGACTTGATCCAACTGAGACCAATAAACCCCAAGACAAAAAGATGCCGATCAATCTTGCCGGGCAAGATGTTGAAATTCGAGTCACGACAATGCCTAGCGACTTTGGAGAAATGATCGCAATTTCGGTAAGGTACGAAATCTAGGATGCAAACTAGCTTAGTTTGGTCCAGATTATTCTAGTTCGGTGCCGGCTCGCTCTTTTCAGAACTGCTCGAATCTGCTCTTACTTCCGGCTCTGATGACGCTGTGCTCTCGGCTTCCATCTCCTCATCAGCATCGTCAAGAATACTTCTATTCTTGATGAACCATATAATTCCGAGCACAATGAAAGTAACAATAGCTATGCCTGAAGCATAGTTGAGAATATTGAAAAAACCTACCCAAAAAGGATCCGGCGGATTAACTTTAGCTGGAACGATGCGCTTGATCATGGACGGATCTGCTAGGGCCGGTAAACCCACAAACCAGGCAAGAACTAGTTTAGAGATGACTAGCTTACTCAATCCGATATACTTTCGACTAATCTTCAAGCTCTTCTCCAAAACCACCAAGGGAACTAGCAAAATATATTATCTAGAGGTTCAAGATTCAAGGCTGATTCTAGAAATTACAGCCGATCATCCTCTAGTCAGGGAGAATATCAAGAGCTCGGGAGCTTTTCCTAGCCCTTATTGTTAGGTTAGAATCATAACTTATGAATCAGAGGCATATTCTTACTGCTCTTCTAGTGAGCTCCGGCATGAACTATTGGCTGGCGCAACCGGCTCCGGCATTGGCTAAGGACCGCAAGCCGGTTGAAGCCTCAGTGATCATCAAAGCGCCTCCGGAAGAGGTGTTCGAACATATCAGGTTGTCACGCAGTCAGGAGCCGGGACGCCGTAAAGTGGTGTCACACAATAATGGCGTTGCAGTAATCGAGGAACAGTTTGAAGATTTACCGATAATCGGTAAGGCGCATTGTACATATAAAGAGGTTGAGACACCAGGAAAGAAGGTGGAATACAGCCTCATGTCTTCCGATAAACTACGTTTTTTCGAAGGGGTTTGGGACCTCTCGCCTCTAGACGGTGGACAAAAGACTCTTGTGAAATTGAGCAGCTACACCGAAGCCAAACTGAACGTGCCCTTTGCTAGAGAAATAGCAGGGAATTCTGCCCTCAAAGATGTCAGGCGGCGGCTTGCAAATCTGAAGCATTGGACCGAAGACGCTGGATGCGAAAGTGAACATTCAGCCGAACATAAAATCGAACATAAAGCCGAGCACAAACCAGATCACAAGCCAGACCATAAGTCAGATCACAAGACTGAAAACAAAGTGGAAGAAGAATGAGCAGGTTTCTTGCAAAGTTAGCTGGTATAGCACTTTTGCCCGCACTTCTTGTATTTTGTGTGCAAGCTTTCTATTGCCAAAGCATTGAGTCTAAAGAAACGCCAGCTAAGGCTGCCGCTGAACCTGCCAAGCTTGGCTTAATCACTTGGCAAAAGGACTTACCCTCAGCCCTTAAATTAGCTGCAAAAAGCGGCAAGCCGCTCATAGTCGATTTCTATATCGATAACTGTCGCTGGTGCCGCAAACTCGACCATGATGTTTTTGAGCATCCGACTATTGGCAGACAACTCAAGAATCGAGCCATCTTTGTCAAGGTCAATGCCGAGCGCAGCCAAGAAGAGATCAATTTTGCCAAGAAAAATACCAATGGCTCAATGCCCACAGTGGCTGTGCTGGAGGTGAGCGCAAAAGGTACTTATGTTCAGCGTTGGCGCCTTGAAAAATATCTTCCACCAGAACGTTTTCTGGTGGAAATTCTTAACTATCTATAGATTAGTCCTAATCCCAGGCAGTGGCAGGATTGTACTCATAGTCTTGTTCTTGTTGGTTTTCGCGTCTCTCAATTTGTTCATTGAACTGCTGCTGCATCTGAGCATTGCCTTGACTATGTGTGTTTGTTTGAGGCGGCACATTCTGACCATTTAATTGACCCCAAGCCGGTGCCGATGGCAAACTGCTTTGCGGCGTCCAATTCTGGCTAATTTGAGGCTGTGGCGGCAGGTCGGGTCCACCAAAGGGAGCCGAAGGAGGAATCTGAAACTGCTGCGAAATCTGCTGCTGTTTAGCCCATTCACTAGTGCTCGAATTGCTCACTCTAAACTGCGGCTCGACCGATGGACCCTCATGGGGCTGAGGTTGCCCCCATCCATATTGCGGAGGGGCAGCAGATCGGGCTTCACCTGTCTGATTTGAAAATTGGTCAGGATGGGGCGACTGTGCTTGAGTGTAAGCCGCTTCGGCTAGACTGTGTGCAGTAGGAGTAGCCGGAGTAGGAGTAGCCGGAGTAGGAGTAGCCGGAGCAGGAGCAGGCGGCGGCGCTATAGTGGGTTGAGGCAAAGCGACAGGGTTAGTTGGTGCTTGATTGCTCGACCATCCGCCGGAAGAATCCTGGCCCCAGCTAGTATGCAAGCCCTGATCGGTGAGAGGGCTGCGCTGAAACTGCAAGGTGGTACCAGGATCAAACCCATCAACACTGTCAACTTTGGCTAGTTGATTGTTCTGCGAAATAGACTGACTGGCGGCAGATTCGCCGGCACTGACTGTTGGAGCAGGTGGCGCTATTTTGAAGGCAGGGCTTACCTGCACTCCGTTCTCCCAAGTAGTCGGCATCAAGGAATTGAGAGCCGGACGAGTGGCCGGCATGGGCGGAGTTTCTTGGGGTTCACCCCAAGGATTAAAGGGAAGTTCATTTGATTCTGGAGCAGCGCCCCAAACCGAATGATTATCAGCAACAGGCTGTGCACCAGACTGCATCGAGTTTTGAGCGGCGGTCTGGGCAGATAGCTGTTGAGCTATTGGCTGAGCTGAGGGTTGAGCTAAGGGCTGAGCGGCGATAATAGGCTGCGAGTGCTGTTGGGCATTCTGATAAGCGTTAAGGGCATCCACCTCGCTGCTGCCAAATTCGTCGTCATTCGGATAGCTGGACTGAAAACCAGGAGTTTCGCTGGGTGGAATCTCATGAAGAAAGCCCTGTCTATACTCTTCGGGAATATGTTTGAGGGTCTGTGATTGAGTATCGAAATCGGCAGGAGCGCTAGCCTGAGGCAGGTAGCCACTAGAAGCCTGGCTGAGCCATTCCATACAGGTGAGCGTGGTCAAGCCGCTTGCCTGCATTTTCTGCATAAGCATGGTGATATATTCGGTAAACTGAGCCGATTGAGGGCCAAATCTTTTTTCGTACTCTTGGTGAACCTGTTTCACTTCTCTCTGCAAAGAGTCAAAGCAAACGCCAAGAATGCGATCGCTGGTGCGCAAACAATCCTGCTGCAACTTCTTAAGCTGCCAGTCGGATTCTTGCGACCCCCAGTTATTTGACACTTACAAAACCTCACAACCTTTTCTAGACATACCCAAATCGGCGCAGTTGAACCTTCTTGATCACTATAGATCAAAGATGTAAAGAGTCTGTTTACAAACTATTTGCAATGGCCAACCTTAAGGTCATGTCAGCCATATTTTAGCCAACGAAGCTAGAATATCTGGCAGGAGAAAATTATGATTCTTGGATGTCTACGCAATCTACCGGCCGCTGCGCTCAGCCTGCTTCTCTGCTTGACTGGCCTGCTTTCCGCCAGCCCTGCCAACCAAGCCCTGGCACTCAACCCCCAGTTTAAGCGGCACTATGAGATCGGCGAAGACTATTTGCAAAGAGAAGACTTCAAGCAAGCCATCACTGAGTTCGACGAAGCGATCAAAATCGACGGTGGTCGCAGCAAAGAATGTGCCAAAGCTTTCAGGGGAAGAGGCACCGCCTATAGTGACCTCAAACAATACAACTTGGCTCTAAAAGACCTCGACAAAGCAATTGCACTCGATGCCACAAACGACCTAGCCTTTAATAATCGCGGTGCCGTTTATCTGCGCACCCTCAAGCCGATGGAAGCCATAAAGGACTTCAATCAAGCCTTGATTCTCAATCCAGGCAACAAATATGCGGCAGTGAATCGGGCTGGAGCCTATCTTCTCACCAACACACCCAAAGCCGGAGCCCGCGCCACAGCTGAATGGCTTCTCAAAGGGGGCTGGCGCTCAGACTTCGCCGGTCACGCTGCTGTTCTCACTGTGCTTGCCGAGAGAGCGGCTAAAGATAAGGACGCTGAGGCGAAGCTTTTGCAGGAATCTAGAAGTAAGCTGGACAGGCTAAAGTGGCCTTATTCTTTGATCAAACACTGGCAGGGTAAAGCCAGTGAAGAAGAAGTCTTGGAGGAAGCCCAGGATAGTACATACAATCTCACTCAAGCTCAGTGTTTTCTAGGTCTTGCTAGTTTTTACAGCGGTGACAAAGACGATTGCCTGAGGCGCATGGAATTCGTGCAGAAGCATGGCACGGTAAATTCGGTTGAATATTGGTTAGCCAAGGGCTTTATACAGAAAGTGAAAAGCAAGCAATAGCGACTAAACATAGATGATCGTCTTTGCTCTATTCTTTACTGCACTTTTGCTGGTCTTGGGTCTGAGAAGCCTTGATGAACTGTTCACCAGCGCAATTAGGTCTGGTAATTTGACCATACTGCATGCGTTGCAACCAGAAATAATACCAGCACTGATATTAGTATCACTAGCTGGAGTGGCTACCACATTCACCATCAAGTCGGTGCCGGCGAGTTTTCGTTTCCCGGCTCTGTTGCAACTTATAGGCATCTTTGCCTTAGCAAGCTATTTGCTATCTGAAACAAAGCTACCGATTTTTCCGCTTTCTCTCTCTTCTATTATTTTACTGGCATACTTGCTCGGTCTCTTCTTGCGCAGGTATGCTCAAGACCAGGAGCAAATGCGAAACAAAGATCTAAAGCTGCAATTGCAAAGCCTAGATTTAAATGCCGCCAAGCTGGAGCTGATCACACAAGACGAGAGAGACCGGAGGCTAATGGCAAGCGACCTTCACGACCAGGTCTTGAACGACCTAAAGGTTTTGAAGATCTCGCTTAAAAAACTTGAGAACAATAAGCTTGATCAAACTGCCATAACTGAGCTAAACAAGCAGATTGAGAACGCCTCAAGTCAGATCAGGCAGGTGATGGATAGTCTTTTCCCATCTGTTCTAGAAGATTTAGGATTAATCGCCGCCCTGAATGATCTCTTGCAGAGTTCAGCCGCCAAAGCTGGGCATATGGTGCGTCTCAACACAAGTTTTGATGATGATCAGCTTCACTTTGACAACATCGAGAAACTCCTGATCTATCGCATCATTCAAGAGGGATTAAACAATGTGGTCAAACATGCCAGGGCAAAACAAGTGCAGTTAACGGTCACGAGGGAAGGAGACGAGATAATTTTCCTGTTGCAAGATGATGGTTGCGGCTTTGAAGAGATTGATGGCAACCAATCAAGAGGAATTCGCTACATCGAACAGAGAGCCGCTCTAATTAACGGGAGAATAAAGATCGAATGCCCTGGGAAAGATAAGGGTGTGAAATTTGAATTGCGTATCTCGGTTAAGCAAGGTCGGTAAAGAAATTTTTGTATAAATCTGAAATATGGAGAGACCGGTCTCCTTAAGGAATATGACTGTATGCAGCCTAAAGTTCTCATTTGCGAAGACCTGCCCTCTCTGCGCGAACATGCCCGCAAAGTTAGTCAGTCGATATTTCTCGAACAAAAGCTGGATGCTCTTTTCGATGAGGCGTTGGACGGCGATCAAGCAATCGCTAAAGCAAAATCCTTTGATCCAAGCCTTATTTTAATGGATATTTCAATGCCGGGAACCAATGGCATCAAAGCGGCTCGCACAATCTGGCAGGACAAACCGACGCTGAAGATTTTGTTTTGGTCGCAGTATAAACATGAAGCATACATTCGCGAGCTCGGCAAAATTGTGCCTGATGAAGCAATTCATGGCTACCTATTGAAGAGTGAAGATGATGAAAAACTCAAGGAAGCGATAGAAAGCGTCTATTTCCATGATCTGCCCTATATTGGCGCTCAAATTCAAGCCGTTCGCACAAGGCTGAAGGACACCGCCATTACTGATGCCGAGTATGAAACATTGATGGATATATTTGCCGGCTTAACAGATAAGGCAATTGCCAAGAAAGAGCACATTTCTTACAGAGGCGCGCAAAACCGACTCTCTAATCTCTTGAACAAATTGCTTAAGGGCGAGGATGGATTTATCAGAGAGACAGCCGGCATAGAGGTCTTCAATCCTCGCACCAGACTTGTATTCGAAGCGATTAGAAGGGGTTTGATTGATCTTGATGGTATCAACGATCAAAAAACAAAACTTGATGCTTGGCTCTATTCCGAATTTGGCTTTGCACCAAACCCTTGAGCGGCACTATACCAAATGACCTTTGACAAAGGGGCTAAAGGCTTGTCGCAAAGCTTCTTTCGAGATTTCAGTGTCTTCCACTATTGTGACCAAAGGCGCACTGTAAAGGGCCGCATTGGCCCGCTCTTTTTTAAAACTGACTATATCGGTATAGACAGGTAGCTGAATCTCTTGTCTGACTTTCAGCCTGATTATCCGATTGCCGCTCAGTATGAACTCATCACAAACTTTGAGATTGAGGTCGGCAATTAGGTGGGCAAGTGATCGATCATGAAATAAACGATCCGCAATCGAGTCAAAAGTATCATCTTTGGCAATCAAGATTTTAGGACGTTGCAAAACTTGACCGCCAATCGAGCGCTCCTCCCCAAAGCTTGCTAGATTATCCTGCCTAGTTCTCGCCACCGCCGCCAGAGCGATAATTGCGGCAAAAACCATCTCTCCACCTGGCGCATATAACTCATCACCGCCATCAGTAGGGGGCAAAGGTAAGCCCGACGGGCTCGGCTTTTCCTCTTCAGGTCTATTGGTTTGCTGTCCGGCATAAACGGCTGCTCCATCAGAATCGGGCGGCAATTCTGAACTTGCTTCCAGATTCACTTCAGATTTAACGGCTGCGTTAACACCAGGGTTAACTAGAGGGTTAATTACTGAATTCTTCATAGCACCTTTGACATCGATCTCAGGACGAGCCCCCTCGAACCGACTATCAATCTTGGTACTCTCTAGGTGCAAGACCCTATCAGGCAGAGTATTAAGCTTGGTCGAGGCTCTATATGTGGTACTGCCAGTCAGCTCTCTTTCATGCTGCCATTGCTTGCTAAATGGCAAAGAGAGCAGCCTATCTCTATTTTTTGTCCCAGCCGGCTCCACTTGAGGCAGGCGGGTTGGCAGAAAGATAAGAGTCTTCACCGAGCGATCGGGTGCATTGGTAATCGCCAAAGGTTTCTTCTGCAAAATATCACTAAAGACTGAAGAAGTTAGGACCTCGCTAATACGAGCCAGCGCAATTTCGGAAGATCTATGAAAAACCAAGCTGGTTAGGCTTGAGCGGGCTATTTTATGTAATAGAAAATCAATACCGACAAAGAGAATTCTCTCTTCTTCTGAAAGCCCCGTCACTTTATTGCTCTCAGATCTTTTGCCAGCCGCTGTCGAATCTTGTCTCTGAAGCAGAGGATGTTTGGCTCTGCTTTCCTCTTGTATTGCCGGGTTCCCAGACTCCAAGCTCTTGTGCTCTATATGCACTTGGTCTTTATCTTTGTTCTTCTCACTGTCTTTCA
The DNA here is from genome assembly GCA_019745415.1 of Candidatus Obscuribacterales bacterium. Lineage (GTDB taxonomy): Bacteria > Cyanobacteriota > Vampirovibrionia > Obscuribacterales > Obscuribacteraceae > Obscuribacter. The sequence continues at coordinate 79,417 of JAIETF010000064.1, forward strand.
CTCGGTCTTGATCTGTATTTTGTGTTCTTGACTCCAAGGAATTTCTGCTTTCTCGGCTTATGTTTGTATCAGCCTGCAATTTCTCGGCCGCCTCCTTCAACAGATGCCCAGGCTTTGAGGGCTCTTCGGCTCGCTCGGCAATGAAATTTTGCTGAGACTTGAGATCGATTTTCTGCACCTTGCCCTTGGGGGCGTCTGATGGATCGCATGGAGCAGCTATCTCACCTTGGCAATACCCAGGAGAGTTATCTGACTTTCTAATTGTGGTCTCGAGTTTTGGCTGAATCTGCACTTTTGCCTGATTGTCAACTTGAGTCTGTGGCTGAGAGTTGTTCTTTTCGACAGGCTTAGACTCGGGTTCTGACCTATATCTTGAGTTGGAATTTGCCTTAAATTCAGTCTTAGTATCGATCTTTAGATCTGGCTTTGCCTCTGGTCTGGAGGCATGCTTAGAATCTGACTTTAGATCTGGCTTTAGATCTGGCTTTAGCGCTGGCTTTGACTCTGCTTTAGAGACAAGCCTAGAATCTGACTTTAATTTAGCCTCGCCACTGCCCTTGGTATTATCATCAACAGACAAAGCATTTCGATGCAAGGTTATTGCAGCCTTTTCCTCAGCTTTACTGGCTTTAGGCTTGATTAGATTTTTGGCAATACCTAACTCCAAATCTTTCTTAAGCACCGCAGTATCGTAAAAGGGAAATTTAGCCGGCAGTTCGTCCTTTATCTTCCTGTATACAGCAAGAGAGCCAGCCTCGTCTCGACTAAGCGGCTTTGAAGGCTTTCCTTCTTTCTCTAATTGCTCAGCCAGACGCTTACCCTGCATATATTTTTTCGACAAATCTAGACTGATGTTACTGGCAAGTTCATCAGCAAGTTGGCGCTTAACAAGCCCGTTTATTAGGTCGTTGCGCAGACGTCCAAGGTTTTCCAAACCTTTTCTCACTTCATCGAGTCTAAAGAGTTTATTGACTGGATCAGCACCGGTACTTGGCGCTTCCCCTGCAACCATCTTAGACTGAGCTTCCAGCCCTAGGTCTTTGGGTTTGTCTGTTCTCTCTTTACTCTTCGATTTAGTGGCATCACTGATATCTTCTTCAGTTTTGCCTAAAGAACTCTTGTTTTTGTTACTCTCATCGTGAGCTTCTTTCATTTGAGCACCCTGTACTGAGCAGCAAACTCAATTCTTCCAGATTCAATTCCTTCCACTCACCCGGCTCAAGATCTAATTTAGCCAGAGAAAGATTACCTATCGATTGCCTAAAAAGGCGCAAGGTGGGATGCCCGACTGCAGCTGTCATTTTGCGTACCTGTCTGTTTTTACCCTCCCAAAGGGTAAGTTCAATCCAGGCAGTGGGAATATTTTTTCTAAATCGCACCGGTTTGCTGCGCTCTGGCAATTTAGGCTCAGCACTGAGCAGTCGAGCCAGACAAGGTAAGGTTTTGTAGCCACCAATCACAACACCTGACTGCAAGCTTTTCAGAGTTTGCAGCGAAGGCACGTTCTCCACCTGCACAAGATAACTGCGGGGATGCCTGCCTTCGAACAAATAAGTGGTAAGACGACCGTCATCGCTCAAAATCAAAAGCCCTTCCGAATCGAAATCTAGGCGCCCAACAGGATAAACCTGCTTGGGCAAGAAAAAATCGGCAAGAGTCTGCTTTTCTGAAACAGCGCCATCGGCAAGTTTCTCGGGGCTAAACTGGGTGAGCACGGCAAAGGGTTTATTGAAGGCGATATACTTCGCCCCCACCCTTGCTCTGAATGCTTTCTGCCCTTTAGAGAACTGAGGCATAATCTCTTCCAAATAAACTTTGCAACAAATATTCTATCGACCGCACATCAACACTGTTTCCGAGCAATTTATAGACAACTTTATCACTGAGGGCTTCAGGAAAAGCAAAGCGAGGAGAAAAACCGAGCAAGGCGAGGATCTCGCGCGGATGAAAAAACCGTACGCCAATTTCATCGCGGAGCATACTGCCCGCGGCCTTGCGACATCTGAAATAGCCACTGGTAAAACAAATTGCCCTTGCCTTCTGGTCTTTGCCGTCAAGCACATTGAGCACGCTTTCATAGCGCTCAAACTCTTTCTGGCTCAGTCTTGGGCTCAACTGAGCCTCCGGCTCCGGCAAAAGATAGGCCGACAATCGGCTCTTCTCCTCCTCCACTCTAAAGTGATCCAAGGGCAGGAACAAAGCACCTTCCATCAGCCGTTTGCTGCTTGGTGCATCGGCTAGTGAGTCAATGGCTAGATAGAAAAGACGTGGTCTGAGCATCGGCACACCAAATTGACTTGGGCAAATCTTGATAAAGTCAAATGCATACTGATTCTCGGCGAAAAGCAAGCGCAGATGGTCTTCCATCCGACTACCTTCCAGCCCCAGCACATTCTCAATAAATACATAGGTAGGTCTCAAGAGTGGCAACATATCAAGTAAATGCAGAAAGGGTCTGGCTCTTTCGTCTTCTATGTCTTTCTTTTGACCCCGCCGGCTAAAAGGCGTACAAGGTGGTGAGAGCCACCAAAGTGAAGCATCCTTAGCTATAGTTGCAGGCTTTATTGTGGCAAGAGAACGTTTGTCAGGCGCCAAATCATGATTGAGAAAATAGACTTGATTGGCCCATTCACTCTGGTCAAAAGCCTGAACCACAGTAACTTTCTCACCCAAAGAACTCAGCTTGAGAGCCTCGCTGAAAGCGCCAATGCCTGAGAAAAACTCACAAGCCTTTAGCGTATCAGTCTTTATTGACTCAGTGGGCAACGGCAAGACTTTGCCCCCTCAAGGCGGCCATGACGAAGTTTGTGGCCAGAGCCTGCCTCAGGGCAATACCCAGGGATGGCGCTCCATCAGGCAGAAAATCACCAATAGAAATGGCCGCATTATTATCGAAATGTCCGGTCATATGCAAAACATAGCCCCTGCCGAAAGGAAAAACACAAGCCAGTATCCCTTTTCCGTCAGGGTCTTCAAGAGCAAGGTCAGGCGAGCTTACTAAGACTCTTACTTTACGACTGTCCAAGATTCTTACCAGATGAGCCTCCTGGTCAAGTTTCCAGTAGGCTTTATACACCGTCCCAGCCGCTAGAACAGCATCGGGACTGACAAAATTAGCCTGATAGATGGGCTTTTTGTTTAGACCTTTGTTGAATGAGATGGTCCCAGGAAAGGCTAACTCCACAGCATTATCAAGAGCCCAATCGGTACTAAGAAGATAGCCGCCCCGAGCGACAAAATCACGCACCAGCTGCAACTTATCACGCTTCAGCTCACCGGCACAATTGAGAATCAAGACCTTGGTGTTCTGCAATAACTCTTCGGTAATCTGTTTGCTCTTTATGTGGCGGTAGCTAAGACCTAAAGACTTGAGGGTCTTGTCGGCGTGATCCCAGCGTCCTGCCACTTCAACTATTGCATTTTGATCGTTTGCCGAAAGAATCGCCTGCAAATCAGGATTATTCTTTTCAAGCCAGGCTTTGAAAAGCGGCGGCTTTACCACCGAACTGCGATTAACACTCAACTCAAACCTACTGTTGTCTATAAAGCCCGGAATAGAACCCGAAACAGCTCCCGGTAAAACTGAAGCTGAAGCACCGCTTTGTAGGGTTTCTACTGAACCGGTCAAAGTTTTCTGAGCCAGTACAGTGGTTGATATGCCGAATGAGAAGAGACTGAAAGCAAGTAAAGCAGCTAAGGCAGAGCGTCGCTTGACAGCCTTTGCATAATTTGCAAGGTGTGCTTTATGGGCAATTTTTGCACTCATTAAGACTGTCTTCAGGACGCTCATTAGGTCTCCACAGTTTGTAATTGGATTTTAATGCTCCAAGTGGCTTATCACAAGCGACAGACGTTTGCTTACTTTGCTTGTTCCGTTAAAATTAAGCGTTCAGGTCAACAAGACGCAAGCGGAACTAGATATATGCAACTGCCAAACCAAGCCAAGAGATCGCCTTCCAAGAGGGTTCTTCTCTTGAAACTAACAATCTTCGGTCTTTTCCTTTCTTTAGCTGCCAACTCAGCTATTGCCGAGATTATAGAGAAGAAGTCAGAGAAAACAACAGGGAAAGGCGACGAAGCAGCCCAAAGGTCTGGCAAAGCCGACAAAACTGAAAAAGCTGATAAAACTCAAGCGAGCAAGCAAATCCAAAGCGTTGGCGACAAAGCCTATGTTTTGAGAGTAAAAGGTCGCGCTCTCCCCTTTAAAGCCGCCACCATAGACGGTGTCAATGTCTTGGGCGGGCCTATCGTCTTTATGAAATTACCTTTGAATATTACCGGCTACATAAACAAAGGTCTTAATGAAATTGAATTGGAATATGTTAGCCATCCAGACTCTGAACTTTTAGTCACAGTAGAGAAAAGAACCCCCGGACCGAAATCTGAAGAGATCGCAAAAATAGTCATTCCTGCTGATGATTCGAAAGGCGAAATAGGTCATAAAAAACTGTCTTTCAATATTCCTGAGGGCGAAGAAACCGTCGCCATCAAAGAGTTGAGCGAACAAGACAAGAAGTCGATTCAAAACGCGTTCGGAGCCTATTACAACTCAATTAAAGAGCACCGTCCCGATAAATTGAAATTGCTCTATAAAGAGTCGCTGGACAAAGAACGTCGGCTTTGCCCTGAGTCGGTGCAGTTTTTTGAGAAAGTGTTGAACAAAGAGACTCAACTAATTAAGAACACTTTGATTGAAGTACCGGCGCTAGACCTCAATAATCTTGTTTATGCTATAGAAGGCAATTGCATCAGATTGCATAGAGAGTCAAACAAGCCTCTTATTGTCAGCAACGACTTTGATGTTTCAGCTAATGAAGTTATGGAAGAAGTGGCAAAGTCTAAAGTGCGCAGGAAAGCCAAGAAAGGCGAAGCAGCTGGGAAAGCAAATGAAACCGGTAAAGATCCCGTTCACAGTAAGATTAAGGAACGTCTGGTCAAGCTCAATCTCTATTTGACTAAGGCGGCCGATTACTCAGCTGAGAATCCTCGTTGGATCTTGAGTGTTCCGCCGAATCTATAGCCAATGAGAGCTATAAAAATATTGCTGATACTAGCATTGGTAGCAATACTCTCGCTGGTTGGCGCCTATTTTTATTTCGATAGTGCACTCAAGACAAAACTAAGTCACAGCCATGCCAATCAGATCTTCACCGTGGCCCGTGGAACCAGCCTGGAAGAGACTCTCAAGCAACTTGAGAGTCAAGGAGTGATTGGTAATGCGGCTATTCTGCGACTTTATCTCAAGTTTTCAGGACAGACACCGGTACTGAAAGCCGGCGACTACAAATTTCCCTCACCGCTCTCAAGCCTAGAAGCTCTTGCGGTGCTTGAGGCAGGTGGCATAGAACCTCGTAAACTGACCGTCATAGAAGGCTGGACCCGCTATGAAATCGCCGATGCCATGCTGAAAATACCTGAGTTTCACCTAACCAATAGAGATGAAGCCTTGAAGTTGATGAATCAAGTCAGCCTAGTCAGAGACTTAGATTCGCATGTCAGTAATCTAGAGGGCTATCTCTTTCCTGACACCTACTTCATTCAAAGCGATACCAAGCCGGCCAGCATCATCAAAGAGATGACCCAGAGGTTTAGACAGATTCTCAAGAAGGTCGTCGTAGAATCGCCCAATCCCAAAAATCTAACTGTACACGAGGCAGTGACCTGCGCCTCAGTGATTGAAACAGAGGCTAAGTTAGATAAAGAAAGACCGATTGTTGCTTCGGTTATCTTCAACAGATTAAAGCTCAACATGCCGCTAGCCATGGACTCAACTGTAGTCTATGCATCAAAATTGGCCGGCAAGTGGAAGGGTAACGGTATCATCTATCAAAGCGATCTTGATCTTAAGAGTCGCTATAACACGCGCAAATATAAAGGTTTGCCCCCTGGTCCGGTAGGCTGCCCCGGCGAGAAGAGCCTGAGAGCGGCGCTTAACCCTGCTTCAACCGATTTTATTTATTATGTGAGAGATCCAGATAAAGCAGACGGCACCCATACTTTCTACAACAATGCTCAGAGTTTTGAAGAAGGCGTAGCCAAGCTAAGACAATGGGAAGCCAAACACAGACCCTGAAGATAGGCACAGAAACAGGGTTACCAAAAATACTTAAGGAAGAGCAAGCTTGGAAGAACAAGAACTCCAAAACGACGTCACTTTAGTTTCGGTGCCGACTGAGAACGGTTCGCTGCATACAGAAGACTTTAGCCAAACCGTAGGTGAGTCAAAGAAGAAAGACCCGGCCGCGGTAATCGCTGCTATTGGTCCGATTGGTGCTAATTTTGAAATTTTAGGTATGCTTGGCGAAGGAGCTATGGGCGTAGTTCTCAAAGCTAGACATTTGCTTCTCGACAAAATAGTGGCGATAAAAGTCTTGAAGGAAGAATTCAGCCGACAGTCAAAAATTTTTCTGCGCTTTCAGCAAGAAGCTCGCACCACCAGCCAGCTTTCGCACGAGAACATCGCCATGGTGCACGATTTTGGACTAACCGATACGGGACATCCATTTATCGTCATGGACTTTGTTGAAGGTCAGACTCTCGATGATCTGCTGGATGATCTATATGACCAGAAAGAAGCTATTTCTGAAGACGAAGCAATAGATGTCTTCAAGCAAGTCAGTAAAGCGCTCATTCATGCCCACGAAAAAGGTGTAGTGCATCGCGATCTTAAGCCCTCGAATATCATTTTGCAAAAACGAACTAATGGGGCTTGGTTGGTTAAGGTGGTGGATTTTGGCATAGCCAAGGTCTTAACCGAAGATCAATCATCACCAAAACTTACTCAGACCGGTGAAATCTTTGGTACGCCTCTCTATATGAGCCCTGAGCAATGCCAGGGGCAGGCAATAGATCATCGCACCGACATTTACTCTTTAGGCTGTCTGATGTATGAAGTATTGACCGGCAAACCACCGTTTGCAGGCGATAGTACTTTTGCTTTGCTCCTTGCCCAAGTCAGCCAAGCACCCAAGCCATTCAAAGAAATAGACAAGAACCTTGAGATAAGCGATGCCCTAGAAAGAATTGTCTTTCATGCCATGGAAAAAAGCCCCGAGGATCGCTATCAAAGTGCCGCCGCCCTCCTTGCAGAGCTTGAATCTTTGGCGAAAGCGGGGGCTGTTATCCCGGCTTCCAAGCTCTATAGCCAACCAAAACAGCAAAAGAGACGCAGACTAGTTTTATTTGGCGTGCTGGCGACCGCTCTATTTTCCACAGCAATGGTCGCCTTTTTAGCACTTCCTCATTTCAATTTCAAAAAGCCCGAGCAATATCCATGGTCTCAAACCGTAAACGAAGCCATGCAGTTGCGTTCAATCGATGCCTCAGCTGCTGAAGCCGGTCTGCGCAGAGCTTTGACTATGGCGCAAGAAGCAGGAGCCAAGCCAACTTTACTGGCTGATATCAAATACGAAATTGCCGTTCTGCTATTTATTCGACGCTCAGATGACCCGGAAGCTTACAAGTTATTCAAATATGTAGCCGAGGTAGAGCCGCAAGATACCCTCAGATATACCAACACTTTAGACTATCTTTCTAGAGCAGAAATTGGCGAAGCCGGTCGTTTAGAGTTGTCCGCCAAGAAAAGCAATGATAGTGAGCAAAACAAAGAGCTTTTGCAGAAGGCGGCGAAACTGCGCTCAGATGCCATAGAACATGCCACCAAGGCTGTAGAGATCAAGATAAGGCTTTCAGGAGCGGAGAATAGTTATGTAGAGAATGCCAGACGCACAAGGGGCCTGGTTCTTTACGCCAATGGTCGCTTTCAAGAAGCCGAAGATGAATATAAAAGAGCCCTCGAAATTGCCAAGAAACTCAATATGGGCGATGCCGAAGCCGGTATGTACAGGAAACTAGCCAAATGCTCAGCCTCTATGGAGCGCTTTGATGAAGCGAAGAACTATTATCAGATGTCTATAGAAAAATACAAAGCAGTCTTTGGACCTGACAGTCCTATCGTTGATGAAGTGAGGAAGGAATACCGTAAGCTGCACCGAAAGCTGAAGCGCGCAGATAGCGACAACTGAGCGGTGGGCTATTTGTCTGAATCGATAATAGCCTGGGCTAGCTGTTTGATAAAGTTGGGAAACTTAGCCTGACCAACCATTACAGAACTTAGGTCTCCACCTGTTTTGAGGAAATAAATGCTGGGAATGGCACCAAGGGCAAATCGCTTTGCGGTCTCTTTGCCTTCCTTGCTATCACTGTCAATTGTCACTAGATTGACCCGATTGCCCCACTGTCCCTTCGCTTCTTCCATAAGCTTGGCCACGTGGTCTGCACCTTCGCACCACTTTGTGTAGAACAAGAGCACAGCTGGTTTATCTTTGGCAAAGCTGGCAGCTTCTGCGGCTGCCTCTTTCGGCAGCGACTCTACTGCTTTTGTTTGGCTTGCGACTTGAGTCAGGGCGGGCGCCGGCGTGCGCATAAATGACGCCATAATATCTGCATTGTGTAGGTCATGACCAAAAACCTTGGTCAACATCCAAATTGCCACCATGCGCATGTTCTGCTCACGCTGCCAGGGATCTTGGCTTTGTGACTGTTCAAAAATCAAATGCTCACTGGGTACAGCCAAGAACACTTTATCGGGGCTGGCTATTTGTCTGAACAAATCGAAAGACTCATCGGGTTTGACCAATCTATCGTTGTTTCCTTGCACCATCAGCACGGGCAATTTAACAAGTTTTTTGACACAGTCATGGTTGCCATTCATAAAGACCTGAAACTGCAAGAGTTCCTTGGCAGAGAGATCTAGACGCGCCAGTGGGTCGGAAGTCCATTCGTTCTTGAGGTCTTCATTTTGGGTGACTTGATTGACTATGGTTTTGCCAATGTTGAATTTACGCCTTGGCCCAGTCAAAAAATGGGCTGCCACTTGCAAGTCGGTTTTGCCTTGCTGAAAGCGTTCACCAGCAGGCACAGACGAAATGACCCCATTCAAAAGCTCTGGGTAGAGAGAAGCCACCCGCAGGGCGATAGCCCCGCCCATAGACTCGCCGAGCAAAAATACCGGTACATTAGGATTAGCCTTACGCACGGCTTCAAGGGTCAATTTAACATCATTGAGACAGTCGTCGAAATTTACATTCTCTGCTCCTTTCGACTTGATCCAAGAACCAAAGCCGCGCACATCAAGCGCATAAACAGCTATGCCTTGGCGCGAAGCACGCAAGCCAAAATCTTCATAAGCACTACTGTTTAGACCAAGGCCATGGACACAAACCAAAGCGGCGAGCGGCTTACCGAGAGGTTTGATCCAAGTCTTGCAAGGCGGTGCTACAGCAGCCGTTTGCTCTGTTGCCGAAGCTACTAGAGTATTAGCATCAATAATTGGCTGAGCAATTAAACAGCTGGCAAGCAGGGAGAGCTTAATAATAGTAGGGAGTTTTTTGTGTCCAGACATTTCCTTTGAACCTGCTGTGAAGTAACTTAAACGCAGCCTGCGAGACTTTTGTAGTTTTATCGTCTTTAGCCCCAAAACGGGTAGCTTTGACGGCTAGATGCAAAGCCTCAGGCACCAACTTATCCGACGAATACTTAGTTGCATAATCTACGACCACTGAGCCGAGCTTGTTTGGAGCGCAGCCTAAAGCCTTAAGTTTATCGATTTCCGGCTTAGCTGCAGGTTCCAGCAATGCCTTTGCAGGCACTTCAAAAGGCTTGTCGTCATCCTTTTCATCAAAGCTGACGTCCGACCACCAATTATCTGAATAATCATCAATACGAGCGAAAGCTTCCCGACGGGGCAGCCCGGCAGTAACTACAGGCTTGGCACCGGGATTTCTCAAGATCAGATAGGCAGCCAGGAAGTTCCACTGATCGCTTCCCACTGCTTGCTTGTCCACTTGCGCCTGCATCTGCGAAACAATAGCAGCGTTCTCTTTAGGCAAAAGCGTTTTCACCAAGTTGAAAGCTTTCTCCATCTCTTGCTTGTCCTTCAAGAGATAGGCTCTGACAAAATAAGCCTGGGCAAAGTCAAATTTCTGCCTTGTCTTTAATTGCGGTGAAGCAGCCAATTTGCCAAAACTCTTCAAGGTAAGACCAGTATTGATAAAGGCTGCACTTTCTGGCAAAAGCATTGATTCTCGGCTGGAATACTTGCCTGTCTTTTCTATTTTCTCAAAGTCTTCAGGCAACTCTACTGCCGACCAACCAGATACCACCGCCGCCGGTACCACGAAAGACAATTTCAGCAAGTCTTCAAGACTATTGGCACATCTAATCTTAAGTCGATACAGATCGGCCTTATCTGAGGTTGAGATGTCTTTGGCAAGCATCTGATCGATAGTGGCGCGTGCCTGTGCCAGTTCGCCCGACTCAATTTGCAAGCGACTTAGATGAAAGCGGGCAGCAGTCATACCAACGCCATTTACATTAGCAAGAGCCTTCTTGATTTCGGCAGAATCTTTGTCCGAGGCTCTGAGCTTTGAAGCCAGACAGAGAAGCCAAGGAAGACTTTTACTATGGGCATATTGTTTTCTTGCTTCATTGAGACTTTCTGGGGAAGAATCTTGCAAGCTGTAGAGCCAATTGGACAGGTCATATGAACGGACCAACTTGGCCTGATCTTTATTGGCAATCTGATGAGTGTCGCTATAGTCATCTGAGCTCTCATCAAAGTACTTATCTAGAACAAAAGTAAAGTCACCTAAGTCTCTATAGAAATTCTTGCTTTTGCCGTTGGCTAGGTGATCGACAAGCTCTTTGAAGACTTCATCAGGTTGCAGACGAATGGCGACATAGTGCTTGAGTTCATCAATCGACTCGGCAAGGTTTGTAAAATCGGCACTACGGCTTAACGAGTTTAGTTTCTCTAAGGCTGCTTCTAGGGCTTTACGAGCCTTGGCTGCGTCTTTGCTCAAGGTACCTTCTCTTATGAAGGTACGTGCCACCATATAAGCCGCAATCTTATTCCAAGCAGAATTCTTGTCTTGGGCTATCTCGTTAAAGAGACCCCTAGCGGTATCGAAATCACCAGAATAAAACTTTGCAGCGGCGATTTGATAGAGCCTGTCTTGTCTTTGACTGAGCGAGGTAGTAGCGGCAAGAGGAACAGGAAATGGAGGCGTGGGACGCTGCGCCTTTTTCTCATAATCATAGCCCGGACTGGTGCAATGACTAAAGACCTGGTCTTGCCCCTCAAGCCATTCCTTTACCTCACTGCCGCCGCTGCCGTACTTGGCAATATAGGCTTCTAGAGTGCGTGAGGCAGTAGCGAAGGCATCGGGACTGCAGTTCAAATAGGAAATATAGTCTTCACCCTCGATATTTCTGTAGACATCGAAGCTGGTCATATCTCTATTCTTGACCCCAGAGACTTTCTTGCGAGTCTCAAACCATTTGCTCATTGCATCAGGTTCTACGCTACTCGCCCCCTTGGAATCTTTGGCGGCTTGCGACACCGGCTCAATCTCAAAAGGATATAAAAGAGACGAGCCCAGCCTGTAGGCAATCAGTCTTAGGGCGGCGCTCTTTTCTTCCTGGCTGAGTGGCTTACTATTTAAATGGCGATAAGCGATGACAAGATAAGAGCGAGCATAACCGGGTTTGATTATGCCAACCTCGCCGCCGACAAAGCGTTGAAAAGGTAAATCAGGATGGCTCTTGTAAGAGAAAACCACATCATCAAAGAAGGGCCCACAGGCGCTAACCGGTAGCGCCGAGCCCAGCAAGAGTGCAGTAGCTAGAGCGAGAAAACGGCGCGAACTAACTATTGAAGGCATTGACGGCATGGCTAGAGCAAACTCCTCAATCACTGATTTTTGAGACCCGAGCGAATACAGGAAAGAGCTGATTCTACCAAACCGGCGTTCCAGCCTTTACTGCTAAAGAGATAGATTCGCTCATATTTATCGGCGTCCTTGATTACTTGTTGGAAACTCAAAGGTTCGTCTATTCTTAAGCCGACGCAGCTAGGACCGAAAGGCACTTTCAGTCGACGGTCCTTCAAAAGGTCAAGAACTCGCTTCTGATCGGCGCCCATGCTAAAAACCATGGGCACAACTTCATCGGCAGGCATACAAGCCAACCAGTCATCCTGCAAACACCAAGAGGCAAGAGCTGTCATGCTCAGCTTTAATTGCTTAGGCATTCTCTGGCGCAGCGTCTTCATTAATGCACGATAAAAGTCACGCTCCCGCAAACGAGCATCATAATCTATTTGTATGCCGCTAACCGGAGCGCGTCTTTGCACCAATGCCAAAATATCAGAGACAAGAGGCTCTATCGTTCGCATCGAAGGATTCTCAGTCTCGATGCGAACGACCGCATAAAGCTCGGCTTTGGGAGGCAAAATCAGCTTATTTAGACGAGGCGTGACTTTGACAGTTTGCTCAGATACAACGCAGCGTCCAACCATGTATGCCACTGCCCCAGGTGCATTGTGAAGATCATCATCGCGCAGCCACGACCAAAAAACAACCTGCGGAGAAGCCACCGCAGATGGGCTCACTCCAAGGCAGAAAGAGAGCAAGCAGAGAAGGACGATTTCAGGACGAGTCACCGATCTAATTTGTCTTTTGGTCGAGAGCATCTCTAAAGACCATTAGGGCACCATCTTTTGCTCCTTCTTTGAACTTGATACGGGCGCTGACAATCTCTAAAGTCTTGGCCACAGAGCGGCGTCCATTCTTAAGTGGATGAGCCTCGACGAAATGCTGCAAAGATTCAAGTTCGGCTGGTTCGGTAAAGACTGCACAAGATTCAATCAAATCGGGCAAATGTTTATCATCAAACTTGGCTTCCAACTTTGACCAGTTGCTCTGGATGAACCGCCAACATGCCGCTCTTGCTGCCTTATTGCCCAGTAAGCGCGAAAGGATACGAGGACCGTCTTGGGCACGGACATCCTTGCTTAGTACCATATTGAGTGTATAGTCGATTTGATTCTCGCCTCTGAAAGAAGCCAGAGCACCGAGATTGCGGTAATATGCCTCTGGATTCTTGCTCAATTTGACGCTTTGCAAAAGTCTTGAATACTCGTCGGCTTCTCCGTTGAATGCATTGACATGCGCCACCGCCTGCCTCAAGTCAGGATCGACTGTTGTCTCATCTGAGATATAGTTAGCGAAAGCTGTGCGGCAAAACTCAATACAATCAGTGTCCTTACCGATTGTGCCGAGAGTCATGACTAGGCGCCCCCTCAGTTGACCGAGCAATTCGCTGTCACTCTCTTTTCGCTCAAAACCCAGACGACTGAGATGGGGTTTAAGCAGCGAGCGCACATATTCGGCATACTTTTCTTCTTGTCCCTCGGCTATGAAATCATTAAAATAAGCAGTCTGACCTATAAGCAAAGAAAGTACATAAGGGTCTTGATCGGCTTTAAGTTGAGTCAAAGCATTTATATACCCCTTCATATTTTCGACGCCCACTGCCTTGGCGTTAGAGCCGCAGACAGCTAGGGCGTGTAAATCGCTATAGAGGCTCACTCTTTCTTGGCAGTTGAGCATTTTCTCGATCTTGCTTGCAAGCAGATTGTCTAAAACAACTGCATCATATCTGGTGCGAAAGAAACCACAGCCGGTGCCGTTGACAAAGAGTGGCAGAGCGTTAAGCTTTTTGCTTGCCACAGGTGTGGAAAACAAGACCGGTTGCAATGAGCGCCCGCCATTTGCATCAGGAGCAAGACGAACATTGAGAGGAATCTGCCAGATTGTCTCTTTTGATTTTGACTTCTCACTTTGCCCCGTGCGCAAATAGCGATTTTGACTCAGGTTTAGACTAATTGACTGATTGTCCTGCTTGCTCTTCTCAGTGACGTAGTCAAACGAAACAACCGGGCAGCCTTTCTCAAAGACCCAGCTTTGCATAAGTGCTTTCACATCGGCATTCTGAATGCCCGATTGACCAGATTTGCGAGCAGCGTTCGACAAAGCCTGCCAAAGGTCGTCGGTACCAGCGTTGCCAAAGGCAAAATCTTTCATATACTGTTGAATGCCTGCCTGAAAGACCGACTCAGAAAGATAAGTTTCAAGCATACGCAGGAGAGAGCCGCCCTTCTCATAGGTGATCTCATCAAACATTTCCATGGCGTCTTCTGGAGTCTTGACCGGATATTCGACGGCCCTCGTGGCAAGCAAGCCATCGGCCTCAAGAGTGGCCACCCTGGACAAAGAAAATTCATCAAATGGACGCCATTCCGGATAAAGAGCCTCAAGGGCTTTAGTGGCCATCCAGGTGGCGAAAGCCTCATTCAGCCACAGGTCGTTCCACCACTTCATAGTGACTAAATCACCAAACCAGAGATGAGCCATCTCATGGGCGACAATACCGGCCACATTCATCCTCGTACTTAGAGACGCCCCTTTGTCGACCAATAGAGCTGATTCGCGAAAGGTTATCGCCCCAGGATTCTCCATGGCGCCGGCTGAGAAGTCGGGAATGGCAATTAGATCCAATTTTTCGAGGGGGTAGTCGAAACCGAAATATTTTTGGTAATAGGGAAGCAGGCGCTCGGCGACTTCTAGGGCGAATTCGGTCAGCTCTTCTTTACCGCTGGGAGCAAAGACCCTTATCTTCTTCCCAGCCACTTCTGAGGTTCTGCTAGCCTTAAAGTCACCAATGACAAGAGCGAACAAATAAGTAGAGAAGGGCGGGGTGGTCTTGAAGCTGACTATTTTCTTGCCGCTGCGGGCATCAAATCTCTCGAATTCTACCGCTCCATTGGAGACAGCTACCATATTCTCAGGAATCGCAGCACTGACCTTGAACTTGGCCTTTAAGGCCGGCTCGTCGAAGCACGGAAACATTCTTCTAGCATCAGTCGGTTCCATCTGAGTTGTGGCTATTCTCTGCTCTTTGCCACTCTTGTCTTTAAAGGACGACATATAGAACCCGGCCAGCTTCTCTGACAGCTTACCCCTGAACTTTATAGCCAGGTCATAATCGCCTTGAGGAAGCAAGCTATTGCTGCTAAGAGTAAGCATCTGGGAATCACGGTCGAGGGCGATATCAAGCTTGACAAAGGCATCTTTACCGCCCCTGCGCGCCACCGAAGCGTCATACACAGACAGATCTCTCGCATGCAAAACAATTGTCTTGGTGCCCCTGACCAGCTTGATCACTATTGTTTCTGAGCCTTCGAACTCGGCATGCTCAAAATCAGGCTCAAAGAACAGGTCATACTTTTCTGGCACCACATCAGCCGACAATCGCAGACTATCCCTCTTTTTCGTTACAGCGGAGCTTTTCGAACTTTCCTCGGCTCCAATGGGCAGAGGCCTGGCAACCGCACCCCAAACTGAAGTCAGTAGCAAAGAAAGGGCAAGGATTCTTTTGTGCGACATTGAGCACTCCGAAAATGAAGGACTGTCAAATATTACTCTAAAGTGACCGGCTTCCACCTTGCAAAGAAGAGCGATAGGGCAGGTCTTTGCTTATATAATTGAAGGCCTATAGTTCAAAAGATCTGAAGCAGTGTCAGTCTGGAATTCAGACTGCGGCGGGTCGAGGTCTAGAGGTGAGATTTTATGGTGTATTTCAAACAGTATTATCTAGGTTGCCTGGCTCATGCCTCATATGTCTTGGCTTCAGAAGGGCAAGCTTGCATCATAGACCCGCAAAGAGATGTCAGTGAATATTTGACCGAACTGGAAGCTCATTCACTGAACCTCAAGTACATCATTGAGACTCATCTGCACGCTGACTTTGTCTCAGGTCACATGGAACTCGCCGCACGCACTGGAGCAAAGGTGGTCATATCGCACAGAGCGAAAGCCGCTTTTGAGCATTTAGCGGTAAAGGACCAAGACAAACTGGCATTAGGCAAACTCGAACTGACTATTCTAGAGACTCCAGGTCACACCCCGGAGAGTATATGCATACTGGCTGAAGCCAGAGAAGAGATCGATGGTCAGTTTGAAAGCATGCTCTTTACCGGCGATACTCTTTTTGTTGGTGACGTGGGTCGTCCCGATTTGGTCTGTCACTGGGGATTTGAACCAGCTGAAATGGCTGCACATCTTTATGACAGCCTACAAAACAAAATTCTGCCCCTAGCTGATAGCACACTTGTATATCCAGCTCATGGTGCCGGTTCACTCTGCGGTAAGAATATTTCACAAGAGCGTCATTCAACTATTGGCGAGCAAAAGAAGTTTAACTGGGCTCTCAAGCCAATGGGCAAAGATGAGTTTATCGATTTGCTTACCAGAGACTTACCGGAAGTGCCAAAGTACTTTACGAAAGCAGTGGAAAAGAATCGCAGCGGCGCAGTTCAACTGGCGGCCTTGCCTGAATTGAAAGAATTGACTGCCGAAGAAACTGAGGCAAGGCAGAAGCGAGGCGCTCTATTGCTGGATGTAAGAACAGCAGACGAGTTTTGCCAGGGGCATCCCGCCGGTGCATTGAACATTGGTTTAGGCGGTCAGTTTGCCTCGTTCAGTGGCATTCTTGTAGACGCAGAAAGAGAAAAGATAATTGTCGGCTCTAAGGAAGAAGCGGAAGAAGCAGTGATAAGGCTAGCCAGAGCAGGGCTGGAGAACGTCACCGGCTATCTTAAGAGTACTGATGGCTCGCCAATCGAAACCTGGAAGAAAGCAGGTTTGAAAGTTGTATCAGTGCCTCAACTCTCAGTCAACGAATTAGCAATGAAGCTGAAGAACGATCCGAAAGTTGTGGTGCTTGATGTCAGACGCAAAGGTGAGTATGTGGGTGGACACATTCCCGGCGCGCGCTCAGTGCCCTTGAGCGATCTTGTAAATGCGGTCAGCGATCTAGATAAAGACACCACATTCCATGTCATTTGCGCCGGCGGCTATCGCTCTACCATGGCTGTCAGTTTGCTTTTGCAGCATGGTTTCGAGAGCCTGCATAATGTGCAAGGCGGCACAATGGCCTGGCGCAAAGCCGGTCATGATGTCGATGTAAAAGAAATCACAGCTTGCCAATCAAACAACAAGTAATTGGCCAGACATGCCAGACACGCCAGAAAAGGGACCAAAGACCGTGCACAAAATACTCGTAATGCTGGTAGCTATCTTGTCTCAGATTTTGACGGCTTGCAGCACTCCGCAGAAATCACCCAACGGCTTCATCGACAAATCTGGTGCTGTTATTGTCAATCTTGATGAACTGGAAAAGAAACCGCTGGCAATCGGGAATTTCTCTGAAGGTGTGGCGCCGATAAAGACAATTCAAGGTCTCGGCTTCTTGAATAAATCAGGCGAGATTGTCTTCAGTCGTCCTTACCAAAGCCTCGGCGCGGTGATCGGCGGTCTTGCCGCTTTTCAGGACGCCGATAGATGGGGCTTCTTAGACAAGACTGGAGCTATCAAAATAGTACCCAGCTTTCTTGGTGCGCACGACTTCAGTGCCGATATTGCAGCAGTGAAAGTGGAAAAAGGCTGGACCTTTATAAATAAAGAAGGCAAACAATTATTCCAGTTTACTTTTGAAGATGTCGGCGACTTCAAAGATGGCTTTGCTCCAGTAAAAATGAACGGACATTGGGGATTCATCGATACAACCGGCACATTCGTGGTGCCGGCTCGTTTTGATATTGCTTATCCTTCGGAGGGAGGAAAGCTGGTTGCAGCAAACGGCACCGGTCTATCTGGAGACAGTCCCGATCAGACTGTCTTTTACTTCGACAATCTCGGAAGATTGATGCGCAAATCCGAGTTCAAGGGCATAACCCTGAACAATCTCCGCCCCAAAATGTGGGTGAGATACCTGACCACTGAAACACCTAAAGAGCCGGAGAAGCTTAACCGTTCTCTTAGCAAAGCTGTCTCGCCGGCTTATTTCGATGCTAAGTCGATTGGACAAGCTGATACCAAATTCTGCATAAACGAACAGTTTGCCGCTCCAGCATTTACCGGCACTTACGACTACATCTTTCCCGTCAAAGAAGGCTATTTCGTGGTCTTTGATGACACCACCGGGCTCTTTGATTATCGCGGTGGTAAGCCGGAGGCAGAACCAGGAATCTGGAACAGCAAAGAGTTTCGCTTCTACCAAGCGGCGCCTTTCTCGGAAGGTCTAGGGCTGGTCCAGACCGAGAAAGCTGGTCCCTATGGTTTTGTCGACAAGTCAGGAAAGTTTGTCTTGAAGCCAGTATACAAATACGCTAGACCATTCAAAGACGGTCTAGCGTTGGTGGCAGAGAAAGAGATTCCGCCGGTTAAAGAAGACGAAGAGTAAAGTGCTTAAGCAAGACCTAGCATCTTTTTCCACCAAGGTCTCCTAAGAGAAGCATTTTCCACTTTCAAGGCATCAAGCCATGTCTCTAACTCTATAACTCGCTGTACTTCGCTTTCCAACTCTTTGATGCGAGAGACAAGGATCTCTTCTCCCATCAGAAGAGTTTCAAGTTCCTGCACACGCTCTTTGGTTTGCATAAGCTGGCGACTTGTCTCAAGAACGAGAGTGTTGACACTTTCAAGTTCAGCGAGCAAGTCCAATATCAGAGCTGTTTCGCCATAGGTTGACTCAACCGGGCTAAAGTCGAGCGATTGAGCAGGTTGGGCCAACTCTACTGCACCATTCTCAAGCAAAGGTTCTAGACCTTCAAGACTGAGAGCATCGGCTTGAACATGCTCAATTATCAGTTTCTGTTTTTTTCGCTGAGCCATAGAACAACCCTCAGATATCGGAAGTACTTATGACATTATGGGCAGTGGCGCTATCGCTAGCAACACTTGACTTCCGCAAAGCACCACCAACGGTGATATTTTATTGAATTATCCGACGGTCGGCTATTTATCAGCCTCAGGAGAGGGGGAGATATCGGCAGAAGGAGATGAAAGAGGGGAAGTGGAATTGTTCGCGCCAGCGTCCTTTTCCTCAACCGTCTTATTATCAGACCCTTGCGCCGCCTTGTTCAGCATGGCAGCCGCTCTTCTTGCCTCGCTCTTTTGTTCCTCGCCCCAGCCTTTGTACAAATAGTAGATAAAGCCACCAAATATGGTGAGAGACAAGAAAACAATTAGTGAGATTCCGCCAATCATCAAATAAAAGCCGTTAGGGTCGGTCTTTCGCATCTGAGACCAGTCGTATAGATAATCTTCTACGCCACCGGCAAAGGCACAAGAAGAATCGAGTAAGCACAAAAGGCATACCCAGAAAGTTGCTGCGAAAAGAAGACGAAACACGGCGAAGGTTCTAATTTTCATTTTACTTCCGGCAACTGACGCTCGCGCCAACCGCGAATGCCGCCGGCCATGGAAAGTACGTTAACATAGCCCATTTTCTGCATATTGTCTGCAGATAAAGCTGAGCGATATCCGCCGCCGCAATAGAGTACGACCTCGGTAGATTTATCTGCGACCAACTTTTCAATATCACGCTCTAGGATACCGCGACCAAGATGAATAGACCCAGGAACACGCCCCTGCTGCCATTCGTGGTCTTCACGTACATCGATTAGAACAAAGGAATGCTCGCTCTTCTGCTTCTCTAAAACTTCTTCGATGGATATCTCTTTGATGCGAGGCATAACCTCAGCTACTAACTTCTCGAATGCTTCGCTATGTTTCACGACAACAATCCAACCTCGCTTTTTGCCCTTACTTTACTCTATTGGACCTAATCTAGCCAGGGTAAGTTCTGAATCTAATCTTGCAAGAAGAAAGGCTCCAGCCGGAATGACTGAAGCCTAACTGTAAAGAAAATTGCCCTTGGAGGGATTCGAACCCTCAATCCCTTACGGGCATCGCATTTTAAGTGCGACTCGTATACCAGTTCCGACACAAGGGCTGGTAAGTGCTAATTCTAGCACTACTTAAGCACTCTAGAATTCTCAGCCAGCCTTTTAGTTACTTCAGCCGTGCTGACGCCGCCTCTGCGCAATAACGAGCGCAAAATGAAAGCAAAGCCCGCCGCCCAAAGAACAGATATAACAAAGGCTAAGGTCTTTTTAGCCTGGACTGGTTCATGCAAAAAGTCGCCGACAAAAGCAGAGATAACTAAAGAGAGGGGATCTGGACTTGTCAAACCACCCTGCTTAAGCCAGTTTAAGGCTTGAATCACCACCAAGCTCGACCCTGCAAAAAACACTGTTTTCAAAACTTGATCACGCAGCCCGCTTCTCAAGACGTGAATATTTTCACCATCAACAGAAATCTTGATGGGAAAAATAAGGTAAAGCGAAACAAGACCACTACAAGAGGCTGCTAACAGTGACTGACCAGCTAAGCCTTCTTCCACTACCGACTGAAAAAAGTAGAAAAGAGCAGTTACAGCGAAAGAATAGCCGACGGTTGCAGCCAGTCGAGGTGAACCTCCACTATCTTGAAAAAGAAATGGAGCACGCCAGGCTGCAGCTTTCAATGACAGCTTCGGTACCACCAGCGGTGCCAAGACTGTAAAGAAGGCGAAATAGAGAAGTGAAAGGAGGGGGTTAATTGCCAACTCTGCTCGATCAGATTGATATCGAGCGATCAAAGAAGCGGTCTCAGGCTCTCTACCAAAGTAGTCATAACAGTTATCAAAGAAAGTCTTGAATGATCTGCTCTGAGAGTAAGCTTCCATTCGCCACTTCATAAAGTCTCCAGTCATAGCCCTTAAGCCATAATAGGGTGCAGCAAAGGCGCTGTATACGCTAGCGTTTATATAAGTCGAATTAGCAACTGGAGTAGGCAGAATCACAGGATGAAGGAAGCGCGGATCTTTGTGGAACTCCCGGGCTGCCCATGATCTTAACGCCTGAAGGGCCTCGGCATTTTGAATTGTATATTCATCTTTGGTGAGAACCAAGCCGAAGAAGACTGTATTCATGACCTTCTCAGCAAATCGAGTATCCCAAATACCTGAAGCGGAAGCACCGGCTACAAGTTTGTCTGCATCGAAGAGAGAAGCAACACGCTCACGGGGTTTTACAAAAATGGCTGTAGACACCAAAATAGCCACTAGTGCTAAAAAAATTACGTTAAAGCGGTCTTTCATATTTAGCCTCTCGCCATCGCTTGACAAAATAATAAAGCAAGAGACGACAAGCTCTAGTCAAAAGAGCCCGATATAAAGTAACTAGCGTAGTTAATTGTCTCTAACGATATTATCTATCGAATCTCGTGAGGCTAATCAGAAATTTGCTTTGACTCATTTCGCAAGCAGTTCTTCGACTATTGGTCCCCCTAAGAAAGCCGCTTTCAAGAGCGCCGACTGGCGCGTCTCAGCAGTGCCATTACCGCCTGGCAAGACGAGAGCCAGGGTCTCGAAATCTTGAGCATTGCTATATTCTGACAAATAACCACTGGTGTAAAAATTGCAATCATATACAGCTGGATCAGACTGCTTCAATTTGCCAATGAGACTGTCGAGTTCCCTTGCATTTAAGGCGGAATTGGCTTTAGTAGAGAGCAGCAAATTCAGCCTAGCAACATCACTCGAATAGGGTCGCTGCTCACTGAGTCTCTTAACAATAGACTGGGCAAGAGTGAGATAGTTCAGCGCGACAGCAAGTTGAGCTACACGCACTTTTCTTACAAATGGACCATATTCGAGCGACTCCAAAGCAGCCTGCGACGGCGTATTCTTTTTGTCTCTGTCGACACCACAGTAGGTAAGAATCTCAAAACGACTAATTTTCTCATCAGCATCATCAAATGCCGCTGCCAGTCTTTTTTGAAGCAACCGCTCGCGCTCATTTTCAGTAAGAAGGCGTATCAAGCGAGACCAATCTCTGCCAGACACCTTTAGAGCTTCAGCTTTTCGCAGAATTATTGCCTCTAGTTCATGTTCCTCTTTTGACGAACAGCCATCGGTCATCTTGAGCATTTGCCGAGCATATACAAGGCGGTTGAACTTGTCTTGATCACTATCTTGATCTAACAGCACATTGGTGGCATCTTCAACAGTTACCTTCTCGGCAAACTCTCGCACCTGAGCTAGACTAATTGATTTGCTCAATCTTGAGCCGGTTAGACAAGAAAGTAGACTTTTTTGATAGGAAGCCTCTGCGGCAGCACGATTGGGCAACTTTTCAAAGAGCTGTTTAGCACGAGAGAATTCACCCAGGCAAATAGAAGCGCGCATTTTTAGCAGCAGCGCTTTTTGTCTGTCGAAATCATTCTCGAAAGAACTAGCATCGCCCAAGCAAGCATCAAGATGCTTATAGTCGGAAAGACGAAAGAATGCCTCGGCTATTCTCACTCTTTCGCTATCCTTGGGCTTGGCGGCCAGCAAACTCAGACTCTTGTCTAATGCCTTAGTTCTTTGACCAAGCCTGACCAAAGAGTCTATACTGCAAAAGGCAAAAGCTGAGTCTTCAGGAAATTCTCTCTCTCCTTGCTCAAAGAAGGCAGCCGCTTGGGCATATTTATCTTGATGAGATGCGGCAATGCCGGCTCCAAAGGTGCAGTCTTTGCGAATCTGCTTGTAATTGGCCTCATCGCTAGGAGCTGCTACTTTGATCGCCAAGACTGCACAATAGTCATTCAAGGCCTCGGCAAACTGCTCAAGCAACAAATAAGCATCGGCGCGAGTCCTCAGCAACTCGATCTTTGCTTCAACATCTAGCTTGGGATTGTCTAATGCATCTGTATTCTTAGAAATCACAAGATGAGCCGACTCCCGGTTGGGTAGAACTGATATTTCACCTTTCGTGGACGGCATACTTGTTTCTAACGGCTTTAAATCAAAGATTCCTCGATTGAGAAGTGAAAAATAGACTAGCAGCAGTGCCACCACATTCAACACCGCAACCGAAGTCAGCAAAACTGCAAAGCCGCTAAGCTTCTTTTTGTCACTCACACTAGAGACTCTCCAACATCCAGTTCTTCGGCTAGCTCTAGCGAATCTCTACCTAGCTCATCTTCCACCCAGTCTTTGACTAGATAGAGCATATTGTCTTCAATCAAGAACATCATTGGCACAAAGGTCGCGCCTTTAAACAGCTTAGACAATCGGCGAGACTCTTTCAAGGAAAAATCTATGGCGTCAGAAATCTCTCTGGAGCTGGCATGCTTATCGAAGAAGCGAGAGGCTTCAGCAACTTTCCAGCCGTGGACCGTCGAGAGAGACTTAACAAAGTCATCGCGCTTTTTATGAGGGTCAGACATGATGCAATGATTATGAGCTATTAAAGCCATATATTTGATACCAGCCGATAAAGCCAAAGCTAGCGAGAACTCAGAGCCTTGCATATTGGCTCCGGTTCGTCGAATGACATAGGCACAATTTTGGGGCAAGGTAAGAGACTTTCTATAGTCGATGCACATACCGATGATCAACTCAGGACTGTCACTGAGAGAGCTCTCTATTTGACCCATATTCTGGCACTTCAACAAGGTTGAAATAGGCGTATCCCTGAGAGGTTCCGGAATATCATCTTCAGTTCTAACAGGCACAAGTCGAGACATGTCTCGCTTAATTGCTTCAAACTGACCAGTGAGCATTTTTTGCGTGCGGTCCATTCTCGCCTTGAGAATCTTGGTCAATTTGCTGTTGTCCATCAAAAGGGCAGAGCGCAGTTTGCAGTCTCGTGGTCCGTCGTCTTTGACATCACTTTTCAAGCCGGCCGAGCAACCCTGGCAAGAAGTGGTAAGAAGCTTCTCGTTGACGTCCAAAAGTGCTTCACGATAATCATAGAAGTAATTCTCTGGTCCGAGAACTTTGAGAGCACCGCTATTGCGCAATAATTCAAGAGGCTGTCCAGGCAATTCTGCAATTACCATACGCACGCCACTACGTCTCAATTGTGAATGAATTGACAAAAGAGTCTCTACACCGGTCATATCAAGCACGTTTACAGCGCGCATGTGAAGAATTACAGCCTTGAGGTCTTGGGTGATAAGGATCGTCTCGGTGAACTTTTGCACCGCACCAAAGAAGAGCGGTCCATCGACTAGGTAAGTTCTAACAAACTTGCAACTTGGAATTTGCTGACCCACCGCCAAGCGTTCATCAAGGTCGTCCCCCTCCGAAACCAGTCGAACCGAGCTCATCTGCCTGACAAAAAGGACACAAGTTAGCAAAAGACCGGCTAGAACACCAGCTGTAAGGTCGACGGCAACTGAGGCCAAAGTAGTGATGATTATTACCCAGCCCTCTGTGCGAGACCCCCTCCATATCTCCCTAATTTCATCCCACTCAATTAGACGAAATCCGGTCAAAACAAGAATTCCAGCAAGAGCAGATAGCGGAATCTGCTCTGCAAATCTTGTTAGAGTAAGTGCCATTAACGCCAGCATAACTGAATGAACAATTGCTGATAATCTAGTTCTAGCACCAGCACTAATGTTAATTGCCGTCCTAGCAATAACACCAGTGACAGGTACTCCACCAAAGAAAGGCATGCAGACATTGGCGATGCCTTGACCAATCAGTTCCTGATCAGGTCGATGCTTAGCCGACATTGTCATGCCGTCTGCTACAGCAGCACTCAATAAGGACTCTATAGAGCCAAGCATAAAGACGGTTAGTGAGTACACCAAGAGAGCTTGAATTTGCTCGGCTCCAAGATTGGTAGGAAATGTCGGAAGCTTAGGAATTAGATCTAGTGGAGGAATAGATGCAAGATCAATGATTCTCGGCACATCAAAATGGAAGATTGAAGCGACCAATGAAGCCACAATAATTGCCGCTAGTTGACCAGGAACCGCCTTAGTTACTTTAGGCACCAATACAGCAACTAGAATCACTATCACACCAATCAATAGTGCCTGATAGTTGGTTGAGTGATTAACTATCACTTTCTCAAGTAGTATCGAAACATCCTTGAAGAATTCTGGAACAAAAGGTGTACCGGCAAGATGCGCGGCATCAGTCGGCTGAGATAACACCTTGTTGGGCAAGCCAAAAAAATCGCCTAGCGAATTGAAGACAACGAGTATGCCAATAGCATTGGCGAAGCCCACTATGACAGGCATTGGAATATATGTGATGAGCCTTCCCAGGCGAAGGAGTCCGGCAATTATCTGCAAAAGACCAGCAACCAAGGCGACGAACCAAATTCCAATCAATCCGTAACCGTGAGCAATTTCGATCAAGACTACAGCCATAGCGGCAGCCGGCCCAGTAACAGCGTACCGTTGTCCCCCAAATAGAGCCGTAATTACACCGGCAACAATACCAGTTACGAGGCCGATAGAGGGATCGACGCCACTGGCTACTGCAAGTGCCAGATTGAGAGGCAGAGCAACCATGGCCACAGTGATGCCGGCCATCAAGTCCCTGCTGGCGGTTGCAGGATTGAACATCTCTTTCCATTCGGCGAAGAGATACTTGAAGTCTATGGATCTATTGATAGTGGCAGCGCTGTTCAGCATTCAGTCTATGTTTGCATCCTCAAAAAAAGGTGAAGTCCAACATGAGAAAAGGTCGACGTTTTTGCAATACCACCATTCTTCACTTAGTCTCTTCCTCACTACAACGATACGTACATACATCCATTGCAACCGTGCTCTCGTTTTCTTGTCGACAATACGTATCTTCGTACCTGCGACTATACGACGAGTCCAAATAAGGTTCATATGAATGAGAACCTACCGAAGAGTGCTTGGAAGTTATACTTTAGCCTTTGTTGTATTCTTTTTCTCTAGTTGCATCTGAGACTTTTCTGACAAAGTCTTTCTCGGTGGTTCTATTTTGGACAGACTCTCTCTTATTCTTGACGAACAGAAGGCTTATAAGCTGGTAGGGCGTTTAAAACGCCTTAGAGAGATTTTGTCGGATGCGAAGCTGGAACGAGCTATCGAATTACTTTCGCAGGGCTTAAATGGCGATAGAACGGCCGAGGAAGTTTCAAAGGATCAAGGAGAAAAACTCAATAAACGCTTGCGTCTAGGCCAACTCTGCCTAGCCTCGGGAATGATCAGCCTGGAGCAGCTAGCTGAAGCAATGTCTCTCCAGAGCACCAGTGATATTCCTTTAGGAGAAATTCTTTTGGCGAAGCAATGGATTTCTCAAGAAGAACTAGACGGCTTGCTAATTGCTCAGGATCTGATTACTGGAGAAGAAGAATGCACAGACCAGGAAGCTCTTTCTCTTTTGGCACTAGGATTGATCACAGAAGAAGCAATTGCTATTGGACTGCTTGAAAAGAGAATCAGCGGAAATTCTCTCAAGGAAGTTCTTGCTCGCCGGGGTTGGCTGCAAAGTGAGATATTCGAGGCTATTTTTTCTAACGACTAAAGAATCACCCTCCCCATGGTCGAGAAAAGCGAAAAAAGCCAGCAAAATTCGATTCCCCGAAACGCCCACCAGGCATGCTTTTCCACCACTATTTTTAGTCAGTGAAACATAATATACATTATCGGACTAGCTCTGTAATTCTTCGGACCGCTATTTGCTGCGCATTTCTCGACAAGCGACTCAATGGAGCAAAAGGGATTCTCTAGGAAACTCATAGGAGAAATTTCTAGAGATACCTAAAAGTTACTGAGAGAGAGAAGAAAAGAGGACGAGAGTAGCCAATGACCTAACCTAATGTAAAGCGTTCACCGAGTCTAAATCGAGTTAGCCAGATCCAATCCTCCGATCTAACTGATTGGGCGATTCTAGCGCAGCGCCTCCACTCTTGCCCTTCAAGATAAATGATGGAGAAAATCTCCTAGACCAATAGGTAAATCGCTCATAACCCTTTGAGCCCTAGTCCTCTTTCGATAAAAAGGAGCGGACAGTCTGAGTTTGGTTCTGCACCACTTGCATAGGTCATCCGTAGGACTTACGAACCTTCGTATTGTTTTATTTTCAACAAATATAGATTTTGAGAAAAATCGAATCGACAAGCCACCAGCTAAGGAACTGAGTCATGCTCTTCACTAGAAACTTCTTCTGCAAAGGAAGTAGAGTAGGACTAAACCTCGCTTAAGAAGGCAAAGGTGCCTATCAAACAGTACTACTTGTCGTATTGTCGTAGCGTCGTCTCTCTTTCTTGTCGTACCTTACACCTTTCGTCCCGTTGTCGCGTCGGCACTTCGTCCCGTTCAAATGTGCACAAGTGAACCAGTACTCTTGTCTTGCTGTTCAATGGTTTTACTGCTGTATTGTTTTCTCGTTTTCCTCCACTCTTTTGAAAGAGCCACTCAGTTCACAGTAAGCCAAATTCTCTTTTCCCTTCGCCTCTAGTCCAGAGCTGCATGGCAGTGTATGTGCCGCGAATTCAGTTATATCGGGCTGCTCCGATTCACAAAGAGTCAAATAAGTTGGCAATAATTACTCTCAAGCCAGTATTATTGTGTATACTGTCGTGCATCTTTGTTCTCGCGTTCAAATGAACTCGACAAAGAGACTATTATGCTTGCCCAGGCTAGCCTAGCAACCAAGGAATCCGATTTGAGACCTCTTCTTACCATCATTCTGCTCTGTCTGTTTTTACTCACTGCACTACCTAACGCGGCAAAAGCAAACACTCCACAGAGAAAAGATGAACCATTGAAATTGGGCTTACCCTTCTCAGATCATATGGTTTTACAGCAGGGCTGCACCATTCCTATCTGGGGAAAAGCTGCTCCTAATGAGCTTATCTCAGTCAAACTGGATCAGAACACTCAGACTGTTAACGCAGATGGGAAGGGAAACTTCAAGGTGGAGTTTGAACCATTATCTGCAGGTGGTCCGCACTCAATAGGTATTTCTGTCAGATCTAACACAAGAGACATTAAAGAGATTGTGATTAAAGATGTGATGGTAGGCGAGGTTTGGCTTTGTTCTGGACAGTCTAATATGGCCCTACTTGTACAAGAACTGCCTGGCGATCAGCAAAAGCGAATAGTAAACAACCTCAACGCCAATTTGCGAATAATGCAGATTCCGCCTACCTTAGCCAGAGGCGACGCGGCACAAATGAAAGCGTCATGGACCAAAGGTAGCGATATTAGAACATTGAACTATGCAGCGCTGCCGCTTTGTTACGGGCAAAAGCTGCAAAGTAATTTGAATGTTCCGGTAGGCGTTATAACGGCGGCTATTCCTGGCAGTCCATTGGATGTCTGGATCCCAAGCAGTCACTTGCGAAAAGTCTCTCCCTACTCGAGAGTCTTACAGTTTCGTCAAGCAAACACCCCAAAGGAGCAAATCACATTTTTGAATGGCTCGGCTTGCTCTCTAGGTTTTACCTATATGATCAGTCCGATCCTGCAATTCCCGATCAAGGGTGTACTCTGGTATCAAGGTGAAGCCAACTTAGGACGAGCAAAGGAATACGCCAGTCTCTTCACACTGCTGATTGATTCTTGGCGTGAGCGATGGAAGTTGGAACAAAGTGATTTTCCCTTCGTATTTATTCAGCTTCCTGGTTGCAAGAGTCTCACCGAAACCCTTGGGCATGGAGTTTGGGCTCAGATGCGCGAGGCGCAGTCAAAAGCATTGGAGATTCGCAATGTCCGTCAAATCACATCTTTAGATCTAGGCAACGCCGAGCAGATCCATCCACCTAAGAAATACGAACTTGGGGTAAGGGCTGCCAATCAGGTCGCAGAAGCTATTTATGGGAAGAAACTGAACAGTTTCGGACCGCAACTTAAGTCAGCCGACCTAGAAGGAAACAGAGTAACACTTACCTTCGACCACGCAGGAACCGGTCTGTTTCTCATAGGCAAGGATTGCTTTGAGCTAAGCGGCATAAATAGCCAATTTCTGCCCGCACACGCAGAAATATCTGCAAACAAAGTGAAAGTCTGGAGTGACCAGCTAGACAAGCCAGTGCTGCTAAGATACTGCTACAGCGACTATCCCGAAAGTTATCTAACCAATAAAACAGGCGTTCCAGCCGCACCGTTTCAAATCAATCTCTTTGCCGAAAGAAGAAAACTTAAGACTACGCAAGTTCCACAGTAGGAGCACGAAAGCTTATCTGTTCAACTTCACCAATAGCAGGTCTTCGCGCTTCCATTGAGGCAATGACTTTATTTTGATTGCCTCATAAAGGTCCTGATATGCGTACTGACCGCTGGAGATGATAAAACACCTCTTGTCCTTCACACCTAATTGCTGCCAATAACTACGAGGGATAAGTAGGAAACCACCTCTACCTGCGAGTTCCCGACATGCATTATCATCGCAAAGCTCACTCGCTTTCTGAGTCCTAAAGGTAAGCAAATCTCTCAGATTATAGTCCATTCCTAGGGAACTATGAACTTTCACAGCCAGTCCCTCACCTGTTTTTTGGATGGTCTCACACATTAAGGGCAAAGGACTCTTTAGCGCTTGTTCTGTCGGCACGATCTGACCACCGCTGTAGATGGTAATCAGCCAAGTAAGCAAACCAGTGGTGCAGAGGACTGCAAATAGACTTCCTCGTCTAGCAGCCCAAAATAGAAGACAGCCCAAAGTGGCGAGCGCACCGCTGAAGCCAAAGAACAAAGCCGGACTTAACTGACCTTTGAAAAGAATCGGTAGGGCAATCGGGACGAAAAATGCGGACGAGACCACCAGCCAAGCAATTATCTTCACTGCGACTTTCAAGACTTCAGAGTCTAGTTTCCAGCGACTGGCGCAAACTGCTGTAAGAACTGCAGCAGCAGGCATTGTAGGCAAAACATAGTATGACCAATTGCTATCAGCGGCAGTGAAAAAGGCGACAACAGTAAAGATCCAACAAATGCCAAAAGTAATTGCTTGCTTGAGCCTCGCTGTCTCATTTTGCGCTCTCATCAAACGCACCAGACTGAAGATAACTATTGGCAAAATTACAGTCCAAGGGGCAAAGAGCACAAAGAACCCTTTGAGCATGTAATAAGGCGGATGTTGGAAAGCCAACATCTGATTATACGGAATCACTCCGATACTCTTGGTTGTTCCAATGAAACGCTGGAGATTTTCATGCAAAAACATTGAATCTATGTAGCTCATGCTCTGCACTTGGAAATTTGAGAAGAACCAAGGCAAACTTATTGCAGTAAAGACAGCACCAGACAGCGCAATGTTCTTGCCTTGCAAGAGTTTGAAACTTCGATAGCAACAAAGAAAAATGAAGAGAGACAAAGATGGCAAAAGCAAACCAATCGGTCCCTTAGTCAAGACAGCCAGTGCTAGAGAGCAAGCCGCCAAGCAAACAAAAACTGCTTCTTTTGAAGAACTTCGGCTGGCACTTACTTCTTCTGAAAAACTACCAGGAGCCAAACTTAAAGAGAGAGGAAGAGAACGCTTTCGGGTCTCTGCATAAGCCATGAATGAAAAAGTCAATCCCAGACAGCAAAAGAGCGAAAACAACATATCGCACATACAGAGGGCTGCGTAACGAGAAAATTCTCTTGAGGTGGCGAGCACTAGAGCAGACAAGATACCAGCTCGAGCGCCAGCCAAAGCTTTTGCAATCAGGGCGCTGAGCGTTATCAAAGCAAGAGCTGCCAGAATGGAAGGAAGCCTGACTGCAAGCAGAGAATGTCCGAAAATTTTCAGGCAGGGCAGCATAGCCCAGTAACTGAGACCAGGAATATGATAGAAGGGCTTGCCGTAATAGGTTGGTGTTAGAAAATCGCCAGACCGCAACATCTCTACAGCCGCTATAGCAGAACAAGACTCGGCAATGGTGAATGTTGACTGACAGAGAGCCTCTGCCAAGTAAAGGAAGGTGCTAAGTACTAAGACTATTCCTAGACCGCAAAAGAAATAACGATTTGCATTACCTCTGACATCAGATTCAGCAAGGCCGGGCGAAGACAATCCATCCCTACTGAAAGCTAATCCAGCTA
>JAIETF010000050.1 GCA_019745415.1 Candidatus Obscuribacterales bacterium
AGTTACAAGCGATTCGTCTACTATCATGTTAAGAGCAAATTCATGCTATGACTAGATGTTAATTGAGGCGGGTCTAAGAGGAAGGAGTTGCCGTCGATGCTGGACCGTTTAGTACAAGTCATCAAAGCCGCTTTCAACCACCTACTGGGTAAGGTTGAAGATCCGGCCATGATGCTTGAACAGTCGTACAACGAGTTGCAAAGCAATGTCATTTCGGTCAGGCAGGCAGTGGCGCAAGCCATCGCTACCGAAAAGCAGCTTGAGAGAGATTTACAGAAAAACAAAGACCAGGCCGCAACCTGGCAAAATCGCGCCGCTATGGCTGTGCAGCAGAACAGCGACGATCTAGCCAGACAAGCTCTGCAGCGCAAACAGGGCTATGCTCAGGCTGTCGCCGACCTTGAGACCCAGCTGAAAGTGCAGAAAGAAGCAACCGCCGGGCTGAGACAGCGCCTGGCCGAATTAGAAAACGAGCTTCAGAAAGCCAATACAAAGAAACAAGTACTCATCGCCAGAGACAAAGCCGCCAAGGCTACCATCAAAGCAAACGAGATCCTTTCCAAGACCAGCACTTCCGGCGCCTTGAGCGTTATGGAACGTATGGAATCAAAAGTACAAGAGAAAGAGGCAAAGGCCCTTGCTCTCGGAGAGCTTTCCGGCGATTCACTGGAAAAGCAGTTCAAGAGCTTTGAAGGAAAGAGCGATATCGAGCTTGAACTTTTGGCACTCAAAGGCGAGATGGGCAAAAGCGAAAGTTCGAGCAAGCTAATTGTCGGTGACAAACAAGCAGATGCTATCTTGCTGGAAAAACCAGCCGATGATTCGGCTATTGAACTGCAAGAGGTCCGCGAGTTGAAGACCAACGACTGAAGTAATCCTGGAAGCTTCCTTGCAAGATTGCCTTGCGGCAACTTTGTGCCTCTTCAATCAAGAATGTGACATTGTGAATCGCCAGGAGCATGAGCCCGGCCATTTCGCCTTGTCTAACTAGATGATGCAAATAAGCGCGGCTATGGTTTTTGCAGGTAGAGCAAGAACAATTTTCATCGAGCGGTGAAAAGTCTTTGCGGAAACCAGCGTTCTTCACCGCCATTTGACCATTGGTAGTGAAAACTGTGCCATGGCGAGCCAGACGAGTGGGCGAAACACAGTCAAACATATCGATACCGCATCTAATGGCATATACAATATCCCAAGGAGTGCCAACACCCATTAGATAACGAGGTCTTTCTCTCGGCAGTAGAGGGGTTGTGTGGGCAACGATTCTTTCTATAGTGCGCCTATCTTCCCCTACAGCCACACCACCCACGGCATATCCTGGTAGGTCGAAAGCG
Organism: Candidatus Obscuribacterales bacterium; assembly: GCA_019745415.1. Taxonomy (GTDB): domain Bacteria; phylum Cyanobacteriota; class Vampirovibrionia; order Obscuribacterales; family Obscuribacteraceae; genus Obscuribacter. Next base: position 1,335 of record JAIETF010000050.1, read on the forward strand.
GTGACTGCGGCCACCGACTCTTCGCGCAGATGCTCATACATACTGCCTTGGACTATACCAAAGAGAGATTGATCTTCTTTGCGCTTATGTTCTTCAGTGCAAACCTTTAGCCAGCGGTGGGTGCGTTCCATGGCCTTGCGGGCTTCTTCTTCTGTAGCCGGGTTCTTCACACATTCATCAAAGGCCATCATGATGTCTGGTCCTATGGCATTTTGAATCTCCATCGACTGTTTTGGTCCGATGAAATGCTTTTTACCACCGCGATGATCTTTAAAAAAGACACCATCCTCGGTGATTTTGCGCAGCTGATCAAGACTAAACACCTGAAACCCACCAGAATCTGTAAGGATGGGTCGCGACCAGTTCATAAACTTATGCAAACCACCTGCCTCTCTAATAAGTTCGTGACCTGGTCTCAAATATAGGTGATATGAATTGGAGAGAACAATCTGGGCGCCGCAATCGGCAGTCTGTTCCCAGGTAAGGGCGCGCAGGGCGGCATTGGTTCCGACAGGCATAAAGACCGGGGTCTCGATGCGCCCATGAGGTGTAGTCAAAATTCCGGCTCTGGCTCCCGACCAGGGACAGACGGCTTCGACCTCGTAAGTCAAACTGCTGGCTTTGAATATTGATTGCATACAATGCATAGTCATAGCACAGCCTGGGAAATCAAGCTATGCCATAATGCTTTACTACTTCACAGTACTTTTTGAGCTAATCGCCTGTGCCAATCAACAGATTAAGAGCTACTCTATTTGCGTTTTTCATCAATCTAAATCCGGTCTGGAGTCTGGCTTTAACTGCTCCTAGTGCCGCGCTGGCTGAAGAGCAAACCAAAGCGGCTCTTCAAGAGACTACTAAAGAGGCGGCGAAACAGCCTACAGAAGACCCTAATGAGAATCAGCTTGCTGATAGCGAAGGGGCAGGCTCCGATAGACTCGATAAAGAAGAAGTAATGAAAATAGTTCGCTCCAACTCTAGATTGAAGCGCTGGTTGGAAAAGGACAAGCGCATTTTTGTGAATACCATCTCTGGTGGCAAGATTGAAGTTGTGCTTGCCCAGAAGAGCGACCCCCTCACCTACTTTTTTATTATGGGACGTTACCGGGAGCAAACCGGTGCGCCGGGCACCGCAGGCAGTTCAAAAGTGGGCAAAGATAGGCTTTTCGAAGCGGTAAAGAGTCAGGGTATTAGCCTATTCAAGGATGGCGAGCGCAATGCACTGGTACTAGACGAATACGGGAAGGAACCACCAGATCCATATCTCTTCAAGGTTTTGGATGATTCCAGCTCAGTCTTTCCATTGTTAATGGAAGGCAAACAGGCGCAAGCGCTCAAGCTTTTGCGCAAACTAAATGAGAAGCAAAATCTGAGCGGAGCAATGCTGGTTAACCTTGCCATGATGGAAGCAAGAGCCGGTGATCTGAACAAGGCCGGCGAGCTTATCAATAAGCTTAGTGAGACAGAAAGAGAAGGTGCAGCCCTCTATGATCTTGCCTTTCTCCGCATCTATTCAGGCAAGACCGGTTTCGCCCGCACCTGCCTGAAAAGCCTGAGCAATGGCGGCAAAGGCGGCAGCAGTCGCTTAAGGCTCTATAGTATGGAGACTCTGGCCCGACTTTCGATGATGGAAGGGCGCTTAGATGAAGCCCAGAGTTTGAGCAACGAGATTTCTGCTTCTTATCCGGCGTCCCTTGAAGCAAAACTGCTTAAGGCAGAGCTAAGCCTGGCACAGAAAGACTATCGCCAAGCCCACATTCTATATAAGCAGCTGGCAGAGCAAACCGGACAAGCACAATTTAGCCTAGAAGCCGCCCAGTGCCTCAAGTTTGACGGTGATACCGCCGGTGCTATCAAACTTCTTAACAAGGTCTGTGATCAAATCCCCGAGAGTTTTCAGGCTCATTTCCAGTTGGCACAGTGCTATTTATCTGCAAGAGAATTTATTCCCTCCCGCCTGCAATTTGAGCGAGCCCTGGAATTGAAGCCGAAATTCGAAGAGAAAAGACAATTATTCAGCGGCTTCATGAAAGTCTTAAACGCTATGAATGACGACAAGGCGCTCGATCATTGGACCCGCACTTGGGTGCAGGAAAATCCAGAGCAAGCTATCGTTCATTACAATCGCGGCTGGTTTTTAGCCAAGCAAGACGAAGAGAGAAGTGCAGCCGGAAAAACCAGCAGCAATAGAAAAGAAGCGATCAAAGCCTACGAAGATGCTCTCAAGCTTGATCCTAAGATGAGCTTGGCTCGCTATAACCTGATTTATCTTCTCTATAAAGATAAGCAAGTAGAGAGGGCAAAATTAGAGGGTGAACAATTTCTCAATAAAAGCGCAAATGAGGAAGACCGGCAGAGAGTACTCTTTATGCTCAAAGAATTGGCAAAGCAGAAATAGAAACAAAGAAGAAGCGAAAACTAATTGCAGTTAAGGAAAAGCCTGACGCGCTGCGGTTAAATATACTGACATCCACATGGGGTTTTATGGGAACGGCGAAAAAATTCAGTAGCGGCTGCACGGCAGCACTAGCCTTCATGGCTCTGAATGTGAGCCTGGGCGTACCGCTTGGCGGCGAAAGCGGGGTAATCACCAATCTCTCGGCGGCAAAGTCTAAAGCCAGCGCCGGCGCAGATCTCGGCGACCAGATTCAGCGCAATCTTATTGAGGCTAAAGAAGCCCTCGACCAAACTCCTCGTCATATAATCGGTTCACCGGTGGTGCTTTTGGGCTCATCTCTGGTGATGTCTCCGCTCTGGGCGGTCGATGTCAAGAGAGGACATTTCGGTAAAGACGTAAATATGCACCACCGTTCCATAGGTCTGAGAGAGGATCTATCAAAAGTAGGCATTCAAAAAGACGTCGTCTCCCTGGCTACCCCCGGACAGTTTGTTTCTGATGCCTATTTGGCGGTAGACAAGTGCCTTACTGAAAAGGCTCCTCCGGAAATCCTTATATATGGAATAGCTCCACGTGATTTCATAGACAACACCGCCTCCGGCCTTGTCACTTCAGTCTTCAATAAACTGGTCGGGCTGGGCGATATGTCTAAAATAGATGGACTTTTCCTCGAAACTTTCGACGAGAAAGTAAATTTCATGCTGGAGCGCACTGTTTTTCTCTATCACAAGCGCGGACGCTACAAAATCAAGACGGCTGAAACAGCTGAACGCATAGCCTCTCGCCTTGATCCATTTTTGGAGAAAGAAGAAAGCAAGAACCTTACACCCTTTTTGATGGGAACTAACCGCGATGAGGTCTGGAAAACCAGTCTCAAGGAATATAGCAAGCGCTATAAAGAGCCGAACGAGCCGCTCTTTGCCAAGCAGAAAAAGTGCTTGCAGGCACTACTGAATCTTTGTCGGCAGCGCAATATAAAACTATATGTGGTGGCTATGCCCATATCGACTGCGAACAGGCAGCTCTTGCCACCTGGTTTGTACGACAAATATATGGCTACCTTACAGGAAGAAACAGCCAAAGCAGGCGTGCCGCTTGTTGATATGGCCGACCAAGGCGGCTATCAAGATGACGACTTTTATGACACCGTGCACCTCAATCACAAGGGTGGACAGCGCTTTATTAGCCAGGTCACCTCAATCATCAAGGCCGACAAAGACGACATCGCTTACAGTCCGGCCTTGCTCAAGCTTGATGAGAAAGCCGTCAAGCCTGTACAGATTGCCATTCCGGCTGGGGCTAAAGGCAAAACTCTTTAGACTCTTGAGTTTGTTTCGAGACTCTACCAGCCTAAGTTCTTGATGAGCTTGCCAAAGTCGCCTCTTTCCCAAAGCCAGACATGCATGGCAAAAACCAGCTGCTCTAGACTAATCTTTTCGCTGTGCACCATAGCCAGACCCAAACGCAGTGCCTCCAGTGCTTCCGGGCTGAGAATCCCCTTTTCAATAATAAAGCTCTCTACTTTATGCAAGTCTGAGGCTTCCTGTTTAACAAGCTTGATTTGATCCAGATCTGAGTTGCTGATCAAACCCATTAGTTCCAAAAGCTCCACCTGGTCAGCCGGTCTCTCTTCAAAAAACTGCCGCGGCTTGATCGATGCCAGTTCTTCCAGACTAAATTCAAGCAACTGCCCGGTGCGAGCGCAATATTTCAGCATCTGTGCAGCGCGCAAGGCGTCAACCGTACCCTGTTCGATATATTTTTGGGCACGCAAAGCCGACTGCACCAGCTCTTCAGCCATAATTCCTTCATCTACGAGCACCTGCCCAAGGGGCATCGCTAAAGCAAGACTGCGCTCTACGCAGGTGAGCAAGTCGATTTCACTAATTAGTTCGGCTAAAACCAATAGTTCGCCCAGCCTTACTATATTGCCGTCTCTAAACTTCTTGAAGCCGCCGAATTCTAGAATCTCCTCAATATTTTCACCGTGCATATGGGAAAGTTTGAGTGCGCCAACCGCTTCGCTTCGGGCGATATGACCTTCTTTGACCAAGAGCATGGCAGTAAGACCGGCATAAGCAGTTTGTTCGCTCAGATCTCGATGCAGAATCAACACCCTGGCTAGAGGCAATCCAGAGACTATACTGGTATCCAAGGCTTCTCTCAGAGCCTCTTCACTGATTGCCCCGGCATCAATAAGCAGGCGCCCGAGGGCAATACCAAAATCAAGCGCCTCTACTCTATAAGAGCTTTCCAGCAAGCAATCGACAAAGCTTTTGCCCGACTGGCGAACATTAGCAAGCAACTGCAAAGCGGCATCGCTCTCTAAAAGCTTCTCTCTGATCAAGTTCTGGGCTTGCAAGGTGCCGAGCAACTCGGTTTCGGTCATCAGCCCCGATTCAATTAAGATCTTTCCAAGAGGTTGTCTTCTAGTACCAGACATTGAAAGAGCGCCGTCAATATTTTCTCGTTTGACTAGACCTGAAGCGCTAAGCAGGTCTCCTAGCTGACTAGATGTAAACTGTGACAAGCGATCGCTATCCTCTTTATGAGCAGTAGAACCAGTAAAGTATATCGCCTAGTGCGATCAGAAGCCAGCCTAAGCAAGACTGCTAAAAGTAATAGATACATGCACTAATGTATATCAAATTGACAGAAGGTGACAGACTGCGGCTTTCCAGCTAGAATGGAACCCTATACTTGACACCAAATGCAGTGTGTAGTCTAATTCGGCTGTACACTGACAATTAGCTGTATAAGGTCCTCTGTCCGATCTCCATTTCAGCTCTTCGGGGAAGCACTCTTGCGAATCAAAGAAATCGAACTTGATAATTTCAAGTCATTCGGCAAGCAAACACTGGTCCCGCTCTTAGACGGATTCACCACCATATCCGGACCGAACGGTTCGGGCAAGTCGAATATCATCGACAGCTTGCTCTTTGCCCTTGGTTTGTCTTCGACCCGCACCATGAGAGCTGAGCGATTGCCCGATCTGCTCAACAACTTGAGTGGGCGCAATGAAGCAAGGGTGAGAGTCAAGTTCACCAATGACGAAGGCGATGAGCTTGAGGTAATTCGCCGCATCAAAGTAAAAGACAACGGCTATACCTCGACCTATATACTGAACGGCAAGGTCTCTACTCTTTCAGAAGTACATGAAGAGCTGATCAAATATAATGTCAGCCCCACAGGCTATAACGTGATCATGCAGGGCGACGTTACCGGCATTGTCACCATGAGTGCCACCGAAAGACGCAAGATCATCGACGAACTTGCCGGAGTGGCCGAATTCGACAGACGTATAGATCAAGCTCAGAACGAACTTACGGCTGTCGGCGAGAAAATTGAGCTACAAAAGATAGTACTCACTGAAATCTTGGCCCGGCTTGAAGTTTTGAAGACAGACCGAGATCAAGCTTTGAAATATCTTGATCTGAAAACTCAAAAGGAAACCGTCGAGCGTGATTTGGTTTTTGTCAGAGCGGCTGAACTGGAAGAGAAGGCAGCTGCCGAACTGAAAGAGATTGAGAAGCTCAATGCCAAAGAAGAGAGCCTCAATGAAAAGCTAGACAAAACCGAGGTTGCTTTGGTCAGCCTGAGAGCAGAGCTTGGTCGCATCGAACAGGAGATCAGAGAGAAAGGCGGCAATGAGCAACTTCTGATCAGGCAGGAGTTGGAAAACAAACGAGGCGAACTGACCAGGGAAGAGAACAAGCTTTCCAACCTGGAAGGCGTCATTGGCGAGAAAACAAAGCAAGCCAAACAAATCGGCTCGCAAATCAAGACCATTGATAGACACCTGAGCGATCTCGGCAAGCAAAAGAAACAGCATACTGCCGACCAACAGGCTGTGCGCGAAGTGCTTGGCGAAAAGCAGGCGGCGCTTAATGCTATTTTGGCTGAAATCGACGGACTGCGCGCCGAGAAAGACAAATCCTCAGACAAGATCGCCGGTTTGCATACCGATTTGCAGAAGCTTAGAGACGAGAGACATCAGTTTGAAGTGCGCAAAACCGCTCTCAAAACTAAGAGAGAAAGTCTTGAGGGCGAGCTGGAAAATCTGCGCAACCGTGCCACCGAGCAGATCGGTCGGGTTTCGCAAGTAAAAGGGCTGCTTGGCAAGCTGGATAGTGAGTATCAAGATCACCGTGCTTTGGTGGCTGGTATTGAACGCAGCATCATGCAGTATGAAGCAGAGCTGGAGTCAACCAGGGAAGAAATCGAAACTAAGCGCCAGGCTCAAGATTCGGTTAATCGCCGCCTTATAGAGTTAGAAACCACTCGCGAAGTACAAGGTGAGAGCGGCTATGGTAAGGCTGTAGAAGCTGTACTTTCCGCCAATATAGCCGGTGTGCACGGTACCATTGGACAGTTAGGTCAAGTGGACGAAAGATTCACAACCGCCCTCGAAACTGCCATAGGCCCTAGGCTCGGTCATATAGTCGTTGACGACGATGAAATCGCCAAGCGTTGCATCGAATTTCTCAAAGCCAATCAAGCAGGCAGGGCTACTTTTGTGCCGCTGAACCGCATTCAGACTCAGCCCCCAGGTCTTTTGCCCAATCGCCCCGGGGTTATTGATTTTGCTTACAACCTGATCGATTTCAATCCACGTTTTGTCAAAGCTTTTCAATATGCCTGTGGTCAAACCATTGTCCTTGACACCATGGACAATGCCCGCAAGTTAATCAACCAGGCCCGCATGGTTACCCTGGAAGGTGAGCTTTTCGACAAGTCGGGAAGTATTTCGGGCGGTAACGACAACAAAGCCAGAATGCATTTCGGCAGTCGCGGCGAGACCGATCTATCGGTCTTAAAGCAGACCGCCAAGAGCTTAGCCGAGCAGCTTAGATGGCTGAAGGATTCCATAAAAGAGCTGGAGAATTCTCTGGCAGAAGAACGGGCCAAGCTAAACAAAGCCAAAGAAAATATGGCTCACAAACTGGCCGAGTTGGAAGCCAAACGCAAGCTTGTCAAAGATACCGAAGAAGAAGTGGAAGGCATTAAGCCCAAGCTTAGGGAAAAGGGCGACGAAATCGACGCCCTTGAGACCGAATCGAACGCCCTCGATGCATCAATCAAAGAAATTACAGTCAAGATTGAGTCAATGGAAGGCAGCCTGGAAAGCGCCCGCGACAAGGGTCATAAGTCTAAGCTCGATAATCTCATTTTGCAGTCGGAAGAGCTGAGACAAACTGTCACCGCCGTTGATGCCGAGAATAAAGAAATTCAACGCCATTTGGATCGTATCGAAACAGAGGAGCGCGTCGAGATAACCAATCGTGAAAATCTGACAGTGCAAGCCAATGACCTCGGGGTAGAGCTTGATGATCTCGAAGGTCAAAAGCCTCTCTTCGAAAACAATATCGCCACCTTGCGCGCATCTATCGCCGAAATGGAAGCCAAAGTCTCCGAACTATCGGAAGAGTTGGAGTCTATGCGCCAGGCTAAGGAAGATATCCACGAGAAGATAACCCAGAGCGAAATCGAACGCACCAAGCATGATCAAGAATTGATCAGGGTTAAAGAGCAGCGTAACGAGCGCAAGATTAGTCATTACGATGTTGAACAGCAGCTTATCTTGGTCAGAGAAGAAATCGAACGCATTTTGGCAGAGAATCCTCAATACGAAAAACCAAATGCCGGAACAGTTGAGCAGCTCAAGCAGCAAGTCGAGAGACTGGAACGCCGTATGCGCGCTCTCGAACCGGTCAACATGAAAGCCCTGGAAGAATACAACCAGACAGCCGAACGTCAGCAGGAACTTTCCGCTAACTTGGATACACTTGCCGATGAGAAGGAAGAGATCATCCAGCGCATCGATGGCTATGGTCAACTTAAGAAAGAAACTTTCTTGGAAGCTTTCAACGCCATCAATACCAACTTCCAACAGATCTTTGCCGAACTCTCTCATGGTACCGGCAGATTGGAATTGGAACATCCCGAAAGTCCTTTCGAGGGCGGACTGGTTATCAGAGCCCAACCAAGGGACAAGAAGATGCAGCGCATAGAAGCTTTGTCGGGCGGCGAAAAATCGCTAACTGCGCTATCTTTTGTATTCGCCTTCCAACGGTTTGCACCGGCACCATTCTATGCCTTTGACGAGGTCGACATGATGCTTGACGGCGCCAATGCCGAGAGATTAGCCCAGATGGTCAAGCGACAATCGGAGAGCGCCCAGTTTGTGGTGGTCAGCCTGCGTCGACCAATGATCGAGAATGCCGACCATGCTGTCGGTGTATCGCTTAGAGCCGACGGTTATTCACGCACAGTTGGCATAAAAGAAGTCGTTATCCCGGATGAAGAACCCCTGAAGGCACTGGCTTAATATGACTGAAATCAATCTAGCCGCCGAGCTTTCTAAGTTGGCTTTAGCCGAAGTGCAGTTCAAAGAGAATACTGCCCAAGCCAAAGCTTTAGAATCTCAAGAATCTCCAGAATCTCAAGTAACTAGTGAACAATCTTTTGCCCCTGCGGCAAAGGGCGGTCAATCGCTCAAAAAGAAAGTCAAAAGTAAGCGGGATGAGAACAGCGGCGAGGTTAGCCTCGATAGTGGCGTGCTTTCTGCTGATTCCGGTATTGAGATCTTGGTCAAGATGGCCGAGAAAGGCGAGATTGATCCAAAGAACGTCGATATCATCGATGTCACCGATAAGTTCCTCAAGACCATTGCCACTTCGCCCAAAGAGAGTTTGAGATTGTCGGGTAAGGTTATTTTTCATGCTGCGGTACTTTTGCGCATGAAAGCAGAAGCCTTGCTTACCGAAGCCAATAATACGATTAATCCACCTGTGGTCGATGACTTCTTAGATTTCGACGCCGACGGCGGTCCGATTCTCTACGATTCGGCCAAGCAAGAGGTCGGGAGACAGCTCACTTTCAAAGATCTAGAAGGGGCTATTGTCAGACGGGCTCTAAGAAAGCATCAACCGGTAAGAGAACGCAAGGTCACCCTCGAACAACTAATCGCAGCCCTGAAAGAGGCTGAGAAGCTTGAGAAAGTAAGACAGGACAAGAAGCCGAAAGCGAAAATTGATCTATCGGGCTATCATGAAGTACATGACGTTGACGACATATTAGATCTCGCCCATGACGAAGATATCGAAAGTACGATCATCAAGATAGAACAATGGATATCGGAGAATCTCGATCTTGGAACAAATATCGAGCTTTTCGATCTAGTGAATAGATACAGTACAAAAAGAGACTGGGTGGAAGCATTTTTGGCAGCGCTATTTTTATCAAACGCCGGTAAAATAGATCTCGAACAAGACACCTTTTATGGTCCGCTATATTTAAGTCTCTGTCGTTCTGTTGCCACCGATATTAGTGCCAACTTCAGCACCGAAGTCAGTACCATTCCAAATTTAATTCCAAATACCGATGCTGTTGATAGCCTAGAGAGTGAGGCGAAAAAATCATGAGTTTGAAAAAGCAAATCGAAGCCCTTTTATTTCTCACAGACAAACCGCTGAAAGCGCCTGTGATTGCCCGCAGCGTCAATCATGATGTGCAAGAAGTGCGTCAGGCTCTGCTCGAGCTTATCAATGATTATGAAAGCCGTGACGGCGCCATAGAAATAGCCGATGAAGACGGCTATATGATGCAGGTCAAAGACGAATACTCCAACTTAGTTGATGAATTTGCTCCCTTTGAGATGCCGACCTCACTTGTGCGCACGCTCTCGGCTATCGCCATTAAGCAACCAGTAATGCAGTCTGAAATCATCAAATTAAGAGGGGCCGGCGCCTACGATCACATAAAAGAGTTGCTCATCAGAGAACTGATTCATAGAAAAGAAGAAGGGCGCTCTCCCATTCTCACCACCACAAAAAAATTCCAAGAATATTTCCGTCTCTCTAAAGATGGTCAAACCTGGCGCAAAACTATGGAAAAGACTGTTTCCGATAAAGCAGCTGCCGGCGCAGATGGTGCCGTCAATGACTATTCAGTGCCGGAAGAGATAGTAGCCGCCCTTGAACAGCCTGTACAACTGGGTATGTTCGATGCGTCTCCTGATTCTGATAATAATTACGTTGCACCAGCGCAAACTGCTGCTTTGGCTGAGTAATGCCTGAAGCAATGCAAAGTACTTTTGCGGCGGTTGTCACTGCCGGTGGTAGTGGCTTACGCTTTGGCGCTGAAGAACCCAAACAATTTCTCGACCTGTTTGGATATCCGATGTATATATGGTCGATATTAAATTGCCTATATTTAGACATCTTCGAGACTATTATTCTCACCTTGCCGGAACAATATATAGATCGCGTGCAAGCTGATCTTGCCAGACTTGCAACAGAATCTAATTTGCCCAATGCCGCCGCAAAAGTGAGACCGATTGCCGGTGGTTCCTCCCGCCAGATGTCGGTTCATTTAGCCCTAGAATTTCTTAGCCAGTCTAATCCGCAGTATGTGGTGGTGCATGATGCAGCCAGACCCTTTGCCGGGCTTGCATCCTTCCGTCTTTGTCTAAAGACCTTGGTCGAGAAGGGGGCTTGTTCAATCGGCACTCCTGTATCAGACACAATCAAGAGGGTAGACGGCGAGAAGATCGTGGAGACCTTAGACCGGTCAGCACTCTGGTCTGTACAAACACCGCAGGGTTCGCCCTTCCCTCTTTTGTTGGATTGCCATAGACGTGCCTTCAAGGACGGTATTAGTGTCACCGATGATGCCGCCATCTTAGAGAGCTATGGAAATACCGTTTTTATATTCAAGGGTTCAAATCAGAACATTAAGGTTACTCTTGCCGACGATTTTAAGACTTGTCAGCTACTTGCCCCCTTATATCTGTCCAAAAGCCCCATGGAACCATAGATGGTGCATATTGAACAACCTCTGTTTTTCTATAGTTTTAGCGCCGCCACCACAAATAACACCACTTGCAAGTTCTAGATAATTGACTAAAATTGTTGCATCTCTGTTTTTATCCGTATTTTCAAATTTAACTAAAAGGGTGTGGCCATGGTTGACGACTATAGAGAAAGCCCCCAGGAGAAGCCCAAGTTCGCCAATGAAACAAAGTCGAACAAGCGGGAAATAGATCTTTTCCCAGCCTTGCAAGACCGCAGAATGATGGCGCTAGGCTCGGCTAGACAGGCGGCGCCAACCAGGATTGGCACGCAGATCTCCATTTTCAGTCCGGTTTCTTTTGAGGAAGCTCTCGAAATAGTCGAGTGCCTAAGAGCAAGGGCAGCCACGACTATTTCATTGGAAAACATGAAGAAGCTCGACGCAAGCAGGCTGGTTGATTTCGTCGCTGGAGCTTCCGCCGCTCTTGATGGCGACTTCCACAAATTGAGCGAACAAGTCTATGTCTTCTGCCCGGCTAACATCAAAATAACTGCTCAGACCAAGAATGCCGCTAAAGAATCCGCCAACTACGGCGATGCCTTTACTGGCTCCACCGAGTCTCTTAACAACCTCAATAGCCTTGGCATGGGTGCACTTGATTTCTTGTATCCTGGCAGGGCTCAAGATTCAGCCAATACTTCCACTTGGTCTACCAAGCAGTAAGCCGAGGTTGATTATTATCAGCACTCAGGCGAGAGAAAGTTCTGTTAGTTTTTTTTAAGATGCCATCCCTGGCGCTTATGAAACCAAGTTCAAGTTTTTTAACAGCCCTCTTTCCTTACCGCTGGTATTATTGGAGTACAGCTAATCCATCCATACAAATAGCTGTGTTTCCTCCTATCCTAATCCACCACAACATTTCTTCCCCTTCAGTCTCTGGAGGGGAAGTTGTTTTAGGGCGGAAATAGAAAAATACATCAGGTGCAAAAGCATCCTACCGAAATTTTTGCGCAGCAAATACAAAATAACCGGTCGCCCTTGCAACCATATATAGTGCCGGAAAAAAGTACTGAACTGCCTTTACTATTTTTTCTAAGCTGATTGAAGCATTGCCTGGGCAAAGGTTGAAAGACGCCTGGCTCGAGCTTGGTTGGCGATTCCCCTTGACTGGGCCAGCATACCAAAGATGTAAACAAAAAGGGCCTCAGCCAAGTGCTCCGCAGATAAATCTGCTCGGAAAACACCGCTCTTTTGTCCGCGTACTATCAGCTTAGCCAATAGCTTTTCCACTCGCACCAAGTGCATTTTGAGAATCTCGCCGGCCTTTTCATCTCGCTGGCTAAGCTCCACCACGGTGTTGACGGCGAAGCAACCTCTTGGCGTCGTCTGTTTGCAGCAAAGATCCTCTACTAAGCCCATTAAGGAATTCAATGACTGTAGCGGATCGGCATCAGAGTCAACGGATTGCTTCATTTTCTCAAAAAGGCGGTCAAGATAGTCTTGCAGCGAGAGCAGAAAAAGATTGTGTTTATCGCCAAAAGCCTTGTAGAGACTGCCTTTGGTCAGTCCCATTGCATTGAGAAGGTCATCCATAGAGGTAGCTTCATATCCGTACTCCCAGAAGGTCGACATGGCAGCCTCCATTGCCTCCTGAATATCGAATTCTCTCGGTCTGGCCATGTTTTCTTCACTTCCTTAGGGCAATTTGGTCAATAATGCCGAAATGTTTCATACTGGAAAGCACTTTTGGAACTGCAGCAAATGCACGGGACTGCCAGATAGCCGCAGCTTGCCTGTAAGCAGCCCCAGAGGTATAGAGCGACGATGATTGAGAAAATCAATCCAAAAACCGGAATCCGCAGTCACTTTTAAGTCAGCCTGTCCTTGGTGAGTTCTTGTCACGGTCAGCTTGCCTTTGCTAATTTGTACGCCAGCTATGGCGGGCTCTTTACCAGTAAAGGTAAAGTGTAGATTAACATCAACATCTCTTGCTCGCTTTCTTTGAAAGACAGATCTGAGACCGCTGATAAATGATTCAATCGTATTTGGTATCAGTGAATTTTTCACTAATCTAATCTCTTTATGTGGAAAGCGTTTTTTGACATATTCTTCAGCATCTGTGTCCGGCACCACATAAATGGGCTCTTCCTTTTTCAGGAGCGGCTTTACGACAGTATCGAGAAATTCCTTTCTGCTGTTTAGAAATTGACCGATAACGTCATCGCCCGCCGGACATACCGACATGCAGTATGCGGCCTTGTAGTTCGGTCCAAAAGATAGGCTTTGCCACATTGAAGCCGTTTCGTTTGGTGCCACTTTTGCTTGGTATTCCTCTCGACCGCGACTATCCGCAATCGTACCAACCCAGTCGGTGAATCCACCCATGAACTCGCGATAGTTATGGGTGTAGCAAGCAGAAAAGTCGAATTCGCCGGTTGGAGCGATGGCGCCAACCGGACAAGCTGAGACGCAAAGTTTGCATTCAAAACACGGATTAAAGTCAATCGGTTTATCATAACGGCTTATGCGGGCGTCAATGGCCACAGTGCCGAGGAGTATGAAGTTACCGAACTTTGGGTGAATGACATTCCTATGAATGCCCTTCTTTCCCAAACCGGCGGCTTCAGCGATTGGTTTATGTGAAATTACCCATACTTTTCCAGGAAAGCGCTGCATCTCCATCGGAAAGCCCATTGCTGGATTGAGGGCTCGAATACCTAGACGCTCTAGTTTAGCCACTAAGTTCCTAGTAATCGAATTCACTTCTTCCCCTTGGTGGTGAAATTCCAAATTCGCAATGGAGCGGGCGGAACTCCTAATTGGTTCTCGATTCATCCTAACGACAATGCTTATAAATGATTTGGCAGCGGGAAAAATTTTTTCCAGTTCGCGCTTCTCATCGGACATAGAGGGCCGATCAATGTCTACGAAGCCTACGTCGTCTGCACCCAAGCTCAAGGCGAGTTCCTTCAGTGCGTCATAGTCGAGCATACCGTCCTCAGGCACTAGCTCTTTTGTTCTGATTGGCTGTATTTCCGCGTCACCATCTATTGACCCGCCGACATCTCTCATCGCCCGGTTCTCCATTTAATATCTTAGGTATTCTGACTACTCGTTCGGAACCATTTGGTCCACAATAGAAAGATAGCAGTTAGGAACCGATTGGTCAATAATGATTTTTGAGGTCCTTTTCGATGTAAGAGAGTGAGCTTTGGAGCTATCCGTTACATGCCGCATCAATTGGCAAGCGAATAAAAGCCGCAGGCTGCCTTGACTAATGACTCTAATGATATAAGACCATTCTGAAACTCAGACCAGAAGGTTAAACCCTAAATTCACTCTCTAGACATTGCAAGATCTGCTCAGCCGCCCTATCAAGATCGGCGCCATCAACCTTAAGCAAAGGTTGATCGACAAAATGGCGACTATAGAGTGGATCGTAATAGTTCTGCAGCATCAGTTCGACTGCTTCTCTGAGCTTGCCTTGATTAACCTGCTCGCTTATATTGTGACGCAGCTCTTTGCTGAGCCCTTTGACATAGCCAAGTAATTCTATTGCTTTGAGCAAGAGTTCATCAGTAGAATAGGGCAGCTTTTCAAAGGCGCCTCCACCCTCCAAATAGTCATGCAAAATACGCTCTGCACGCAATGTCGAATTACTCTCAATGATAATGCGCCTGGTGCTGTTTTGAATGGCAAGGTAGAGAAAATCCGGCACTCGCAAACGACCAATCTTGCGCGACTCCGCTTCGACAAAGTAATAACCATTGGCAACAACTTTGCTTTTCAGCTGCTTCAGCGCAAAGAAAAGCTCGCCCTCGAAATTCTTCTGACTAGGTTGGGCAGCCAGCCCTAGAGCACCAAATATAGAGCCACGATGATTGGCTAACTTCTCTAGATCGACAACTGGCTGACCACGTTCAGAAAGTTTAGCTAAGAGCTCGGTCTTGCCGCTACCGGTCAAGCCGTCAATAACGACCGCCTGATAATTAAATGCACCAGCTTCAAATTCAGCGATGATATGTCGGCGGAAAGCCTTGTAGCCCCCGGTCAAACGCCAACAATCTATGCCGACAATACTTAAGCAGCTGGCCACGGCCTCAGAACGCAAGCCGCCACGCCAACAGTGCACTACCAGCGGTGCACCGCCACGTCTTAAGGCTGCAATTTCTTCCACTAAGTCTGAAATTTTTGGTGAGATAATCTTGAGCGCTTTTCTTCTTGCCACCATTTCGCCTTCTTGCGCATAAATGGTACCAATCTCAGCCCGTTCGCCATCAGTGAACAAGGGAACATTATGAGAGCCGGGAATATTCTCGGCTAAATACTCACAAGGAGAGCGCACGTCGATAAGGCAAACCCGACTGAGAGAGGCTACTTCTTCGGCACTGATCTCACGCCAGGTCATCGCTTAACTCTTGCTTCTCTTAAAAGTTATAGCGCCGGTTTCTTGTTGGTTGCCTAAGCCACCGGTGCGCATAACTACAACCTGCACTAGGGGCTCTATCTTATCGGTCTCTTTTAAATAGGAAGAGAGTTCTCTTTCCACAAGCGACTTGACCCCGTCCACACTGGCTCTTTCGTTTGCCGACGCTGCTTTCATAAATGACTCTACCTGCTTGCGCAAGAGCAAGATAAAGTCTTCTGCCGAAGTATCACGCGGTAAGATAATGCCGCGCAATGTTATATCGGGGCCGGCCAGCACCGCCCCCTTCTCTGAGACAGTGAGAACCACCGAAACAAGACCATCATCGGCGAGCTTACGTCTGTCGGAGACAATCTCTTCACTGATTTTCCAATCACGGTTGAAATCAACCAAGACTATACCGGCGGTGACAGCTCCGGCTTTGGCACCTTCTTCTTTCTTCATTTCCAAGACATCGCCGTTGGCCATGATAAAGATATTCTCGCTCTTCACCCCACATTCATGAGCTAGTTCACCGTGTTTGACCAGCATGCGATACTCACCATGAACCGGCATAAAGTAACGAGGCTTACAAAGATTGATCATCAATTTTTGTTCTTCGCGACAAGCATGACCGCTCACATGAACGCCGGCATCTCTGCCATAAACCACTTTGGCACCGCGCTGACAGAGGGCGTTGATGGTATTGGCCACCGACCTCTCATTGCCGGGTATTGGAGTGGCTGAAATAACCACTGTATCACCACTGATGATGCGCACCAGGCGATGCTCATCGTTGGCTATGCGGGTGAGAGCCGACATGGGTTCACCCTGGCTGCCGGTAGTGAGAATAATTGTTTCATTGAGAGGCATCTGTCGCAAGCTCTCAATCGGCAAAAGCAGATCGTCGGGGTAAGACATATAGCCAAGTTCTCTTGCTATTCTGGCAAAGGTAAGCATCGAGCGACCAAGCACACCCACTTTGCGATTGTAATCCATAGCCAGCTGCAATACTTGCTTCATGCGGTTGACATTGCTGGCAAAAGTAGTGACGATAATGCGACCTTGCGCCCCGGCAAATACTTCGTTTAGTTTGGAAAAGACTGTTCTTTCGCTTGGTGTGAAGCCTTCTCTTTCGGTATTGGTGCTGTCCGAAAGCAAGAGCATTATGCCTTCAGGGCTATCGGCATAGGCAGTGAGACGAGCAATGTCGAATTGTTCGCCGTCAACCGGAGTAAAGTCGAATTTAAAATCACCGGTATGAACCACGGTGCCCACCGGCGTTTTGATCACTAAGCTGTATGAGTCGGCGATTGAATGGGTGCAGCGAATGAACTCCACTTCGAATACACCAAAACGTACAGTCTGCCTGGGGCTTACCTGGCGCAGTTCAGTGCGGCCCTCCAGACCAACTTCCGAAAGTTTTCCGGCCAAAAGACCAAGAGCCAAAGAGGGCCCGTAAATAACCGGCACACTCACTTCTGAAAGCATAAAGGGAATGCCGCCTATATGATCTTCATGCCCGTGGGTAATGGCAATGCCCCTAATCTTATCTTGATTGCGCTTCAAAAATGTCAGATCAGGGAGAACAACATCTACTCCAAGCATTTCTTCAGTGGGAAAAGCCATACCGGCATCAACCATGAATAGATCTTGTCCGTAGGCAAAGACAGTATTGTTCTTACCAATTTCTCCCAAGCCACCAAGAGCGATGATGCGCAAGACTCCATCATCAGGCAAGGTATCACCGATCAAAGTGCCGGCTAAACTTTTGAGAGGCTCTACTTTCTTTCTAGTTGATCCCAATTGCTGTTCCTTATTCATGCGGCTTTATCTGGTTGTGTCTTAACCTACTATCTGTTTTTCTTATTGCAGCTGATCCATAGTAGCTTGCTGTGCCGCCGACAGTGGCACGAGGGGGAGACGCAAACTATCGTTTATCAACCCCCGGCGACCAAGCAAATATTTGACGCAAGTAGGGTTTGGGGCAATAAAAAGCCCCTTAAAGAGAGGCATCAGTTTATAGTGCAACTCACGGGCCCGATCTAATTTGCCGGCAAAGAAACTTTCCATCATCTCACTAATTTCAGGGCCTGCCAGATGCGAAGCTACTGAAATTACACCGCAAGCACCAACGCTCAGGAAAGGCAAGGTCATATTGTCATCACCTGAATAAATGCGGAAATGTTCCGGCGCCCGGTCGGCGATGTCGGAAGCTTGATCCACATTACCGGTGGAGTCTTTAAGGGCGGCAATATTTTTATGTTTTTGCGCCAACTCTACAATTGTCTCAACGGCAATATTGATACCAGTGCGACCGGGAATGTTATAGACAATAACTGGCAAGGAACTGGCTGAGGCGATCGCACCGAAATGAGCCAGCAAGCCTGCTTGACTGGGCTTATTGTAATAGGGCGCCACCACGAGAGCGCCATCGGCGCCAAGCGCTTCAGCTTCCTGTGTAGCCTTGATGCTCTTGGCGGTGATATTGGAACCGGTGCCCATAATCACTTTCACTCGCCCCTTAACCTGACTAATGGTGCGCTTCAGTAACTCTTTCTTCTCATCTTCAGTCAGCGTCGGACTTTCACCGGTGGTACCGGCCACAACCAAAGCCGTGGTGCCGGTCTTGATCAGATGCTCGATCAAGGTCTCCAATTGGTCATAATCAATAGCCGAACCATCGGCTTTGAAAGGCGTGACCATGGCTGTGATCAATCTGCCGAAGAGCGGCTCGGTCTTAATCAAGATTATCTCCTTTGAGTTAGAGTATTGTTTCCAGTCCGATTTGAAGTTCAGTAAGATTAGGAGCAGCTTTGACCGCCATGACCATGCCCTTGTTGAAGCAGTTGGTGTTAAAGCTGTCGTGCTTGACGGAAAGTAATTCACCGTCGCTGCCGAAGAAAACCTCTTGATGCGAGATTAGACCCGGTAGTCTTAGACTGTGCACCCTTAAGCCTGAAGCATGGGCAGCACCACGGGCTCCCGCCATTAGCTCTCTTTCTTCCACATCTCTTTGGTTGAATTTCTTAGTGCCATCACTTGCCGCCATCTTATTGAGCGTGTGCATTGCCGTGCCCGATGGAGCATCCAGTTTCTTGGTATGGTGCAGTTCAACCACTTCCGAATTTTCGAAATAGCGCGCTGCTTGCTTGGCGAACTCCATCATCAAGACGGCCCCCAGGGAAAAATTCGGCACTATCAAGCCGCCGACACCCTTGCTTCTGGCTAGCTTGGACAGATTTGAGACTGCCTCTTCAGGTAAACCAGATGATCCGATAACCGGATGAATCCCTCTCTCTAAGCATTCCTTCGCCAGTTCAATAGAGGCTTCTGCGATCATAAAGTCTAAAACCACGTCGGGCGAAGCATTGAGAACACTACTAAATGAGTCGGCAATGGCAAGGCCGGTTAGGCTTTTTTGCTCCGGTGCCAATTCGTTCAGTGGTCTACCCACATAATGGGCTCCTTTGCGACCAAAGGCACCGACCACATCGATACCTGGATCGTTGGCCAGGGCGGCAAGAGCCGCCCGCCCCATTCTGCCGTTTACTCCGGCAATGACCACCTTCACTCTAGTCATGAATATGTCCTATTTGCTAGCTAGTTTAAGTTTAGTCGGCAATTTTTCTGCCGGTGGAACCAAAGCCACCTTCACCGCGCTCGACACTTTCCGCTAACTCTTCCACTTCTTCGATTTCAACTCTTGGTACAGGCAAAATAAGAAGCTGGGCAATTTTCTCGCCCGGCTCAAATGTATAAGCCTGAGATCCGTGGTTAATGATGAGCACTTGCACTTCGCCGCGATAGTCACTATCGATGGTACCAACACAGTTGGTCAGCGAAATACCGGCTTTGTGGGCTAAACCTGAGCGTGGACGGACTTGTCCTTCATAACCTTCCGGTATTTCAAGCTGAATGCCGCAGGGAATGCGACGTCTATCGCCGGCAGGCAAAGTAATCGGCTCGGCTATGGCAGCGGTCAGATCGAGCCCGGCAGAGCCCGCTGTCGCATACTTAGGAAGACTATGACAATGCGGCAGTCTCTTCACTTTCAGTTTTACTGTCTCTCTCTCTAGAAGTTTCATTGATGCGTGCTCTCCTTCTTTTTACCTTCAAACCTAACTCTGCCCCTGTGCCCTTTGCTAGCTTGTGAATCTTTCGCAGAAGCAAACAAAGATTTCAGCTTGTTTTGCGGTCCCACCGCCACAAGCGAATAATTATCTACAAATATCAGTCTGGCAAGTTCGATAAGCTGAGCGTTGTCCACCTTCTCCACCCGAGCGAGGTTCTCGCCGATGTCGCTCAGGCGCCCAAAATACATAAGGTCTGAAGCATTAGCAGTGGAGCGAGCCGCCATCGACTCTTTCTCTGTCAAGATTTCAGTTCTTAGTTGAGCTTTGGCTCTTGCTATTTCTCGATCAGTCAGTCCATTTTTTTTGACGTTTTCCAACTCTTCAAATATCAAAGACATTACAGGCTCGGCGTTGCCGCATGAAACTGAAGCCCCAAAACTATAGAGACCGAAATCTCTGTAGGAATGCTGCATTGATCCGATGCTGTAAGCCAAGCCTCGCTTCTCGCGGACTTCTTTGAAGAGACGGGAAGAATTGGAAGTGGCAAGACAGAGATCCAAAATTTGCAAAGCCTCTTGCCGCTCATCTAGACTTGAAATAGCTGGAAAAGCCAAGGCTATTTGAGCCTGTTCGGTATCCCAATCGACTAATTCTTCAACGGCAAAATAAGCCGGTGCCGTCGGGCGGCTCAGTTCTGCAAGATCTTTAGAAGAATTTGGAAAAGTCTGAGAGAGTGCTTGCGAAACCGAATCAATCAAGCGCTCTTCATCAAAACTACCAGCGACCGAAATAATCATGCGCTCAGGTCTAAAGTATCTTTGGAAATGATCGCGCAAAGACTCCAGGGTAAGAGACTTCACTTCCTCGGCACCACCTGTGATCGGTCTAGCTTGGGGCGACCCTTTCCACATACCGGCATAAAGAAGATCTTGGGCAACATCAACCGGGTCATCGGCATACATATCGATCTCATCTAGAATGACCTTCCGCTCCAGTTCGAAGTCGCTAGCATCAAAACGAGGAGCAAGAGCCATATCGAGCATTATGTCCGACACCACCGGTAATGCATCGCCGAGAGCATAGCCGTAAAGTTTGACTGTGTCGCGAGAAGTGGAGGCGCTGACCATACCGCCCACGTCTTCGATTTCTTCCATTAGGCTCTCGGCGTCGCGCTTGCCTGTGCCCTTGAACAACATATGCTCGATAAAATGAGTGACGCCGTTATTAAGCGCCTCTTCATAAGCAGAACCAACCTCGACCCAAAGGTCGATAGCAGCAGAATAGACTGAATCGACCTTCTCGGTTACGATTCTCGCCCCATTTGGAAGACTGGTTACAGGCACCGTGCTTGACTGAGGTTGGGAAGTATTTCGAGCTTTAAGAGCTAGTGTATTCTAGCACTCTCGCCAAGGCGAAATGCCCCGCACAAGCTTAAATACCCCCAATACTGAAAAGCCGCCCGGCCTTTAGCCGCAGCGACTTTCAGCTACTGTCTGGATGCCCTTGCGGGGCACAGTATTTCATTGCGCTCGTTCCAGCTCCTTACGCAATGCGGGCTGTTTGCTTTCGTTTCCGATTTGGCGCCTTTCTGGCGTTTCCACAATGCCCCTCAGCTTTCGCGGTCACTTCGCTTAACCACTCACCGTTAGTATTTCCACTCTAGACCGCTGAACCAGCCCGGCCTAGGTTTGAGATATCTAAGTTTAAGCAACGATTCACACAAGCAAGAGGCTGAATGCTAGAGCCATTGCGCCATTTGAGCCCAGCTCTCATACGCTTGCTTAACAGCTTTGTTCAGATGACCTAGCTGTCATTTAACAGCAGGCAAACAATCTAACAAAAGCTGAATATTTGCCTTTCTGTCATTTGCCTTTGCGAAAAACAATGAGAAAGTTGCTCTTGCCGTCTTGAGAACCTGTTACACCATAAGCGGCAGCAAAAGCCTTCAAATCAGAGCGCATAACCGGATGGACCGCATCCGGCTTCTGCACAAGGGTCTTGATATTGCCGCTGCCTGGTGATACAGATTCAACAAAGGCGGCATGGGCGTATACAGAGGGACTGAGCCCGGTTTTATTGACCACAAGTACAACATCGCCGGCTTCAAAACGGCCCTTTTCCACCTGTTTATAGCCATGGGCGCTTAAATAGCTGGCGTCAATTTCTTCATGACGTCCGTCCCCGGACGGTAGCCGCCCTTCTATGCATGCTTTGACATAATATTTGCAGTTATAGCTGTCGGCAGGCTTGGCAGCCAAAAGTCTGTGAACCGACGGTCCTTCTTTATCTAAGGCGACATTGGTCCAGCCGGGTCCTTTTAAGACGTCTTCGTCATGGGCTCGCAAAATAGACCCTAGAGGCCTGAGAGCGTCATCAAGCGCGGTCAGGGCTTGCTTGGCGACTTCGCGCCCCTGCTGCCAGAAATTTTGGACAAGCTTGTTATCCTTATGTACAAGGTCGCCATGTAGATCGCCTGCACTGCTCTGGGCAGATTCAGACTTTGCTTCGCCCCTTGCTATTTCGTCTTCCTTTGGCATGGCTCTTGTTTAATAAGTCTATGCAACTTTGTAACCAGGTGAGATTCAAGACCCTATTTTTTATGATTGGCATCTATAATAACCTATTGTGCCGACGTAGCTCAGCTGGTAGAGCAACGGTTTCGTAAACCGTAGGTCACGGGTTCAAATCCCGTTGTCGGCTAATTTTTCAGCCAATTTTTCTAGTTAAAAATCAGACAGGCCTGCGGTATGTCTGTAATGCCGAGCATAAAGACCAGCACCTGGTAAATGACCTGGGGCACCACCAAGACAAAGGCAGCGGCATTCAAAACAAAGAAATTGCGCCGCATTTCTCTTGCCACCGAAGAATTGAGCAAAGCCAAGACAACCACGAACAAAACTGTGACGATGGCAGCCAGTTCAATGTTCTCGCGGTGATCATAGTGATAAATGAAAAGTTCTTTGCCGCAGTGACGCACCTGGGCGAAGAAATCACCTTCAGCCGCCTTAGCGGGGACAGGCGGCGCTAGCTCGACGGCACTCATTGATGAGGCTGAATCTTTGTCCATAAATGTTCTCTCGAGAGCCGATTGGTAAGCCTCTCAATAATGGGGTAGAGAAGCATTGTTGTCAAGTGAATCTTATGCCCTATCTCTTCTCAATAGTCTGCCACCAAAGCCTTCTAATTTCAGAAGCACCTAGATAACCAGGTTCAATCGGATGGGGTCGCCAATACCAAAAATCTCCATCTGCAGCGGCAGACATACCATGCCCCAAGAAATGTTTGTAGATATTGCAAAATGAGAGTGAAAAACCGCCCGCTTTATTTTCAACATAGCTAGAGGCAAACTTCTCAATCAGATAGTTAAGATAGACCAAAAGCTCTACTGGCAATTGACCATCAAAAAGATTACTTTCGGTGAATTTTCCGGTACCATCTGTAGGGTCATAAATGGAATTGATAATTATGTGAGACTGGGGCAAAATAGTTTCCAGAGTTCTCACTATCTGCACCAGACGATCAAATATGCTCTCTACTTCCGAGACCGGCACACTGCCGTAGACAGCCTTGAGCCGTAAACAAGCAAGCAGATCATTGCCCCCTATGGTGAGCGTCAATAGACAGCGTTTTTCAGAAAACTGACGCAAGTCTTCCAGTTCCGGCAGCAAATCGTTGGTGGTGGCACCGTCAAAGGCCAGATTGCGAAAAGACAATCTGTTATTCAGGGTTGAAAGATCCTTACCCTTAAACTCGGGAAAGAGTGAATCATCATTGACCAGAAAGAGCGAAGCAGCGCCGAGATTATCGTTATGACAACCGTCGATGTTTTTGGCATCGGTTGCCGGATAAAGATCAATAGACATCGAATCACCCAAGGCAATATAGAGGTCGAAATCTAAAGCCCCAAGACCATTTGCATTTGACTCCATCAAGACTCCTGGAACAACAGATTGAGAGACTCACACATGGTGGGATGACTGAGAACTACGTTGGCAAGTTGGTCATAGGTCATGCCGGCAAGCATGGCCACTTGCACAGTCGATGCTATTTCACCGCCATTGAGACAAAGGGCGGCAAAACCCAAAATTTTTGAGTCTTTCTTGTCGACTATAGCCTTAAGCAGGCCCCTGGTTTCACCTTCTGTGGCGGCGCGTGGAATCTTAGCAGCCGCCAGTTTGAAGACCTTGAAATCAAGCCCCAACTTGCTTGCTTCCGCCTCGGTCAAGCCCACCCGTCCCAATTCTGGTTCGACAAAAAGAGTATAAGGAATCAAGCGCCCTTTAGTGCTTCTCTTTGGCTCAAGCCCGCGGTAAAGCTGCATCAGATTATCACGGGCAATACGATAATCATCCCATGAAGCATGGGTAAAGAAGGGGCCACCCTTGCAATCGCCCAAGGCATAAACTCCCGGCACCCTTGTTTCAAGCTTCTCATCGACTTTGATAAAGCCTCGTCCATCAACTTCCACGCCTATCTTATCGAGATTAAGACCTTCATTGACGGCAGCCCTGCCTGTGGCTGTCAAAATTTGATCGCAGACAATAATCTGACTTTCCTTTTCACCGCCCTTTTCAATAGTAAGTTCCAAAATCTTCTTGCCGTGTTCACCGGCGGTAATGGCATCTACCTTCACACCATAAAGAATATCGACGCCCTCGCCGTGCAAGATTAGTTCAACTTCCTTGGCGATATCGCGATCTTCACGAGATAAAAACTGATCTCCGCGCTCAAGAATAGTGACATGGCTGCCCAAGCGGGCAAAAATCTGGGCAAACTCTAAAGAGATATAGCCACCACCAATGATGACAAGACTCTCGGGTAAGGTTTCCAGCTCCATAATCGATGTTGAATCGAGTATTTCAAGGTTCTCTGAACCGAGGCTCAAGGGCAGATCTGGTTTGAGAGGCTTGGTGCCGGTATTGATAAAGATAACGGGGGCGCATACCGTGCGCTTCTCTAGTGACCCCGAAGTCTCATCGGTAACAGTTACTTCAATCTGCTTGACACCTTCACTGTTCTCGATAAAGCGACCATAGCCTTTGATAAAAGTGAGATTCTCGGTGCCGGTAAAAAGAGCCATATGCGTATCAATCATCTTGCTGACGACGGCTCTCTTGCGAGCCAGTACTTCTTTCAGACTATCGCCAGCCTTGCTGAAACCATTTCGCCGGGCATCATGATGCAGTCGGGTACCTGCCACCATGGTCTTGGTCGGTATACAAGCGACATTGATACAAGAGCCGCCAATCATCTTGCTTTCTATTAGGCAGACTCTCTTGCCCGCCTTGCTCATTGATAAAGCCAGCGACTTTCCGCCCTTACCACCGCCCAGCACCACTATATCGAAGTTTTCAACAGTCATAGTTCACTCGCTTTGCCGACTCATATATTTTGGACCGCAATGGGCTAATATAGAATGGTCTAATAGAGAAAGGTTCATATTTTACTTTAATGTTATTGGGAGAAGCGAAGTGGAGCCTAAAAGCCAGGGCGATAACAAGGGCAAGGCAAAAGCCAAAGACGACAAGAAATCGCCCCCCCAGAAGATGACCCCTCAAAATATGACCCAGAGCCTCAAGGTGATTCAAGACCTGCGCATCACCCGCAGCGGTCTGAGCAAAACCATGAAAGCGATCAAGCTGGAACAAGAGAGGCTGCAAACAGCCATTAAAAGTGAAAGCAATCGCACCGCCACTTCAAAATTCCGCATCGAAGCTCTGAAACAGTACGGCAAAGGCTCTCTGGCATATTCCAGCCTGCAATCAGGCATGGAATACTTCATGAGCGAAGATAAGGGCTTCATTGCCTATGTGCAAATGCGTGAGAAAAATTCGGTCTGTGTGCTTGCCGACCCTATTTGTGCCGACGAAGACCTAAAAGACCTTATAGAAGAGTTTGTCAAAGAAAAAAGCGATCCGATTTTTTTGCACGCCTCACATAAAACAGCACAAGTTCTTGCTGAAATGGGTTTTTGTGTCAATGAACTTGGCGTGGAAACAATCATAGATGTGCAAAATTTTTCACTTTCGGGCAATAAAAAACAATCTTTGCGGCAATCTCGCAACAATGCCAAGAAAGACGGCATTCAGGTGGTCGAGGTCAAGTCTGTCGACGAACTGCTCTTCAAAGCTTTCAAAAAGATTTCAGACGCTTGGCTGAAAGAGAAAGTGGTGAGCAATTCGGACATGCAATTTATTGTGCGCCCGATAGTCTATGTTGATGAACTAGACGTGCGCCGCTTCATTGCCGTCAAAGACAACGAAGTTGTCGGCTTTGTTATTTTTGACCCCATGTACGAAAACGGTGAAGTGATCGGTTATATCGCCAATCATCTGCGCAGCAATATAGATCGCAATTATTCTTTGGTAGACGTGATCATCATAGAAGCCATGGAAAAGTTTAAGGGCGAAGGCAAGAAATGGCTTTCATTAGGACTATCACCTCTGCACAAAGTCAATGACGGCGACGAGTTCAAACATAGCAAGCTCTTAAAGGCTAATTTTCAATATGCCTTTGAAAATGCCAACTATCTCTACAATTTCAAAAATCTAGCCAGGCACAAAAGTAAGTACCGTCCAGAAATGCCTGGAGCCAAAGAAGAGAAGGTTTATTGCGTCCTCAAGACTCGTTTCCTGCTTACACGCATGTATGAGGTTTATCATGTGCTTGGTGTAAGCCCGGTCAAGCAGACTGTTTCACACCTCACTAAAAAGACCGTGGACTGGATCAAAGGCAATATGACGCCGCGTGCTCTGATTGGCAAAGCCATGTTAGTGACAGGCAATAGCACAGCCCCTAGTTCCTGCGATATAGAAGATGACAGCCGACAGTCAAACGATAAGACTGAGTGACGGGCGCACTCTTGGCTATGCTACATATGGTGCCGTCGGTGGTCGCCCGGTGCTTTATTTGCATGGCGGTATGTCCAGTCGCTTAGATATCGCCTTCGCACATCAATATTGTTTATCTGAAAATATCGAGCTTATCGCGCCTGATCGCCCCGGAACCGGGCTGAGCTGCCCGCAACCCGGTCGTCGCCTTCTCGACCTCGCTAGAGACATGAAAGCCCTAGCCGATCATCTTCAATATGACAGTCTGCCGGTCTTTGCTTGGTCTTTGGCCGGTCCCTATGCCTTGGCTTGTGCCTTTGCCTATCCTGATACTTTTAGACGCATTGCCACCATAGGCGGTGTAGCACCGCTCAATAGCCAGGAGGCAATTAAAGATCTTGGCTTACTGGTCGACCGGCTTGTCCTGACCTGGCCGGTTTCCTGGAAATGGTTGCTTTCACTTTTGCTGGCTTCCACCGGCAAGTTGCCTCCGTCCATCTTGAAATTTCAAATGGAAAGAGAAGTCAATTCAGAACCGGACCGAGCCATCATCAAAGCTCTCTCAATTTCGCAAGGGACCAGGTTTATCTATGAATCGGTCAAACAAGGCGGCGACGGTATCATCGCCGACTATGACGCAGTGGCTGCCCCCTGGGGTTTTGCCCTAGAAGAATTAGACTGTGAACTCGATATCTTTCATGGTGAACTAGACGCCATTTGCCCCTTCAAGCATGCTCTGCACCTGCAAGAAAGCGTCAAAGGCTCCAAATTGCACGTTGTCAGGGGAGAAGGGCATTTCCTTTTACACCGGCGCCTGGCTGATGTCTTGGCGGTTCTTCTCGCTCACTAGCGGGAAGTTAAGGAAAATCGCTCTCAATTCATCTATTTGTAAAAAGCAAAGGTAGCCAAGCCGAATTGAAAGGCAAAGACCTGTATCCTTGGCTCAGCTAGAGGAGATCTTTGCTCATGACAATCAAACCTGCATACTTTATGCTTTCGCTGAGCCTTTTGGTTCAGTCTTCCAATCTGAGCGTACTTGCTCAAATTCCCGGCGTCCCGCTTCCAGGCAGTCAGCCGCCAGTTTACGGCAGTTACTCGTCCGGTCAAAATCAGAACGGCGGTCAAAACGCAGCTCAGGGCGCTAACGGCGGCTCCCAAGTTCTCTCGGGGCGAGTCAAGCATGACATTATGCCGGCCGAAAAACTTCTTTCTCAGGGCAAATATGCCGAAGCTGAAGGAGCATTCAGAGACGCCTTGGTGAATAATCCAGCCGACATGCAAGCCACTTTGGGCTTGGGTGTGGCACTGGCTAAACAATTCAAACTAGACGGTGCCGAAGATCTTTTCGATCGTGTCCTGGCGACAGATCCCAATAATGCAGTAGCTTACGCTGGTAAAGCCACTGTTCTACTGAACCGTCTGCAATCGTCCTCGGGCTCGGTGCGTTCACAGAAAGACAGCTATCTGGCTCAAGCCGAATCACTGGCCAACCGTGCCGTGCAACTCTCGCCGGCAGCCGCCGAAGCTCACTATGCCTTAGGCTGTGTCTATAAAGAGCAAGGCAAAATGGATCAGGCTGCCAGTGAATTTAGAAATGCCGTCAATTTTGATCCGCAACATTCATATGCTTATTCGTCTCTGGGTCAGTGCAAATTAGACCAAGGCTCACTAGTTGAAGCAGCCCAGAATTTTCAACAAGCAATTGCTCTCAATTCAGGAAACTCATCAGCTCACTTTGGTCTGGGCAGTACCCTCTTGAAGCAAGGGAATGTCGATGATGCCATTAAAGAGCTGAATATCTCGCTCTACCAGTTCCCCAACAGCTGGCCGACCAGAATGATGCTCGGTCAAGCTTATCAAACCCAGGGCAATTCAGTGGCTGCCTTGAAAGAGTATCAACTCTCAACTTTGATCAAACCAGAGAATGCCGAACCTTACATTCGCATGGCCGATATCAGACAAGAAAGAGGCGACCTGGAACTGGCTCTGGCAGACCTGCGCAACGGTCTCACCCAAATTCCTTACAACCTCGACCTGCGTATGCGTATCGCCGACATCACCCTCAAGCTTGAGAAGCCGGATGATGCCATCAAGAACTACAAGACCATCTTGTCGATGAGCCCCAACAATGCTCAAGCAGTCAAGGGTCTTAGTCAGGCCCTTTATCAGAAAGCTCAGAAAGCGGCCGTGGGAGCCTTGCTTGCTTCCAACGACTATGATGCGGCTCTGAAAACCTTGGATGAAGCAATCAAACTCAATGCCAATGATATGGAATTGCAATTGGCTAAAACCAAGTTGATGTCGCTCTCTGGTAACAAACCAGACCTGGCCTCGATGGCACAACCCACCAATGACGGTGAGCGCATCGCCTATGCTGAAGCTCTCATGGCTGCCGGTGAATTCCTGAAAGCACAAGACATGATCAAAGGCGTATTGGCCGATCAAAATGATGCTAAGCAGACCTATGCAGTTGCCGACATTGCCTTGATGGTGAAAGATTTGGACAATGCCGAAGCTGCCTATAAAAAAGGGATGAGCTTGGCTGGTTCGCAAGAGAGAGGCCAGGCCGGTCTCAATAAAGTGACCCAAGCCCGCACAACTTCGGCAGACGATACCAGAGTTGCCAACGAACTCTCTAAAAAAAATCAGTGGGACGGCGCTATTTCTAAATACAGAAGCGCTATCTCTACCAATCCCAGCTTGGCAGAAGCCCATTTGGGTCTGGCACGAGCCCTGGAAAAGTCCAAGAATCCCAATTCACAGACTCTCTTGGAAGCAGTGCAGCAATATGGTTATTACCTCAATCTGCGCACCGATATGCCCAGCAAAGATAGAGAGAAAATGACCAAAGATGCCGATAAGCTGAAAGAGAAAGCTCTCAAACTAAAAGAGAAAGAGAGCCGCAAACGCTGATTCGGTAAATGCCAGACAAAAAAAATGACTAAGCAAACTCGCCCCTACAACTTCAGCGCCGGTCCGGGTGTTCTGCCCGAAGCGGTCTTGAAGGAAGCACAGACTGAAATGCTGGACTGGAATGGTACCGGCATGTCGGTTATGGAAATGAGTCACCGCTCCAAAGAATTCGGTGAAATAGCCCACAATGCAGAAAGTGCTCTGCGTCAATTGATGCAGATTCCAGACAACTACAAAGTTCTCTTTCTGCAAGGTGGTGCTTCGGGGCAGTTTGCCGCCATTCCCCTCAACTTGGCACCGATGGCAGGCGGAAAGCAAGCCGCTTGCGATTATGTAGTGACTGGTTTCTGGTCGCAAAAAGCCTTTGAAGAGGCTGGTAAATTCAGCCAAGCCGCCCTTGCCGCTGAAGGCGACGGCACCAATATTCCCGATGTGAAAAGCTGGAAACTCAGCCCTAATTCCTGCTATTTACACTATACAGACAATGAGACCATCCACGGTGTCGAATTTGATCAGGTGCCGGCAGTTGATATACCGCTTGTGGTCGATGTTTCATCGAGCATTCTTTCTAAACCAATTGATGTAAGCAAATTTGCCTTGGTCTATGCCGGCGCCCAAAAGAACTTCGGACCGGCTGGTCTGACGGTTGTTATCGTCAGAGAAGATATGCTGGGCAAAGCCAGTGCCTTAACTCCTTCAATCTTCGACTATAGCGAACAGGCTAAGGCCGAGTCGATGGTAAACACTCCGCCTACCTATTCTTGGTATATTGCCGGTCTCACTTTCAAATGGTTGCTTTCTATAGGTGGTATCAAAGCCATAGAGAAAACCAACCAAGAGAAAGCCGCCTTGCTGTATGAAGCCATAGACAGCGCTAGTCACTTTGAAAATCGGGTTGAAAAACATTGTCGCTCCAAAATGAATGTGCCCTTTGTCTTCAAGAAAGAAGTGCTGGCAAAGCATCCTAAACTAGAAGAACGCTTTCTTAAGGAAGCCAAAGAAAACGGCTTGCTTACCTTAGCCGGACACCGCAGTGTAGGCGGAATGCGTGCCAGTATTTATAACGCTATGCCGGTTGCCGGTGTGGCTAAATTAGCGCAGTTCATCAAAGATTTTGATCGAACAATCAACTAAGAAAGTAGAAATAATGTTCAAGATTCAGACCCTCAACAATATCTCTGTGGCGGGCTTAGAACGTTTCCCGCGTGATCGCTACGAAATTGCCAGCGAAATGAATAAACCTGATGCACTCTTGCTCAGGTCTTTCAATATGCATAATCTGGAATTGCCGGTCACGCTCAAAGCGGTTGGCAGAGCCGGTGCCGGGGTGAACAATATACCGGTAGACAGTTGTACAAAACTGGGCATTCCTGTTTTCAACGCTCCGGGCGCCAATGCTAATGCCGTCAAAGAACTGGTACTGGCGGCGATGCTGCTCTCATCGCGCAATATTGTGCAAGCCTGGGATTTTACAAGACAATTGAACGGCAGCGACGAAGAAATAGATAAGCTTGTGGAAAGCGAGAAGAAGAGATTTCTCGGCATCGAACTAGCCGGACGAACTCTCGGTGTAGCAGGCTTAGGCGCCATAGGCGTCAGAGTAGCCAATGCCGCCCTCAGCTTAGGTATGAAAGTAATTGGCTACGATCCTCACATCACCGTAAGCAATGCCTGGCAATTGCATTCAGATGTTAAGGGCGTCAGTTCTATGAGCGAAGTCCTGGCTTCGTCAGACTTTGTCACAGTACATGTGCCGCTTGTTGCCGAGACGACCAATCTTATCGACAGCAAACGTCTGGCTAAGGCAAAGCCGGGCATCACCATTTTGAATTTCGCCCGACCGGGCATAGCCGACGAAGAAGCAATTTTGCAGGCGATCAATTCCGGCAAGGTACGCGCTTACGTTTGCGACTTCCCCTCTAATAGATTGAAAGATCATCCCAAAGTAATCAGCCTGCCGCATCTTGGAGCCTCGACCAGCGAAGCGGAAGAGAACTGCGCCATAATGGTGGCTGATCAACTGCGCAATTATCTAGAATACGGCGAAATCAAGAACTCGGTCAACTTTCCGGATATGCATCTACCTCAGGGCAACGCCCACCGCATGTTGGTGGCCAATGCCAACGTTCCACATATGATCGAGCGTATCTCAGCCGCCGTTTCGAATGCCAATATCAATATACTTGATATGCTTAACCGCTCACGCGGCGAAGTAGCTTGCACTTTGCTCGACTTACAGGAACCGGCACCACAGGCGGTGATAGACGAAATATCGGCCGTGAAAGGCGTACTGAAAGTACGAGTGCTAGATCTGAAATAGCTGCTTTATTTTTAGGCAGGCTGGGCTTATTATAGTTGTATGGCTAAAGCTCACAACTCTTTTATTATCAGCCCCGAAAAGGCAGACAGCGAAGGCAAGCTTTTTCGCTCACCTCTGCGATATCCGGGCGGCAAACAGAAGGCTATTGAGGCCATCAGTCGACATTTGCCCAAGCGCGTTGCCGAATATAGAGAAGCCATGGTCGGTGGTGGCAGTGTATTCTTTCATGCCCGTTCAATGGCGCTGGCCGACAGCTATTGGCTCAATGACAAGTTCGAAGAGTTAGCGTCTTTCTATTTGACCGTGCAAGACGAGAAAAAGTGTCGCCGTCTAATTAGAGATCTGAAAAATCTTCTGCAAAGCTTCAAAACTGCCGATCAAGCCAAGGAGTATTTTCTTAAGGCTCGCCGAATTGAAGAAAAAGATCCCTATAAACAAGCCCTGTTTTTTTTCTTCTTCAATAGAGTCACTTTCTCAGGTACCACCAGGGCTGGTGGCTTCAGTCGCAGCGCTGCTGAAAGCCGTTTTACCCTCTCATCTATTGAGAGATTAGAACCAATGCCTGTCGCTCTAGAAAATGTGCGCATCACCTGCCTCGACTTCGAAAGCCTTATCGCAGAGCCGGGTGACGATGTCTTCATCTTCTTAGACCCACCCTATTACACAGCTTCTAAGCTCTATGGCAAAGATGGTTTATTGCATTCCTTCGACCATGAGAAATTGGCGGCTCTCTTGCAGAAAACTAAACATCGCTTTCTGATTACCTATGACGATTGCCCCGAAGTTCGTAAACTTTATCGCTTTGCCAATATCAAAAGCTGGAGCCTGCAGTACGGCATGAATAACTGCTCGGTAACCAGAGAGAGCAAGATCGGCAATGAGCTTTTCATTGCCAACTATCCGCTCAAATAAGATAAGCAGTAAAATAAGAGAAACTCTGGCAAACCTTGCCTGTATTAATTTAGGATGAGCCATGGCAACTACTGAGAAACTCTTTGCCACGCGTATGGCTGTTGGGCGCATGGCCTACGATATGGGCTATTTCGGTCAGGCTGTGAGACATTTCCATACGGCCTTAGAGCTGGCCGCCAAAGAGAATTTGCCGGGTCCCAGCCTTGCCGATGCCAATCTTTCTTTAGGCAAAGCTTATGCTTGTCAGGGCAGATACAAAGAGGCGGAAGAATATCTCACCAAGGCACTCAATCTAGACGCCGGGGAAGCCAACCGACCAAGAAGTATCGAGCAAGCCATGGATTATATAGAACTGGCTTTGCTTTACAGCAAAACCGCACGCAAAGAGCAAGCCATCGACTATAACAAGAGGGCGATCAATCTTCTCGATAAGTTGAAAACTTCACCTGTGGAACAGAAAGCCAAAGCTCTCAAACAACTAGCTTTGATTTATTGTGAAGAGCAAGAATATGAAGAGGCAATGGCCCATATAAGTATCGCCGTCGATGCCCTTGAGAAAGCCGGCGGCTTGAAACAGACATTAATTTATGGCGAATGCCTTATGGTCAAGTCGATAGTATTGGTAGAACTGGGCGACATAGACTCGGCTAGAGAAATTTATTACACAGCCATGCAGACCATCGAATTAAATCGTGGACCATTTCATCCCAAAGTGGCTAACATGATGGATATGTTCTCTGAGATGACGGCTCAAGCTGGTCGCACCAAAGCCTCCGAAATTCTTGCTAAGAAAGCAAGGAAAATAAGAAAAGTAATCAGTCGTCAGGAGAAGAATTCAGCGGACTAAGGAGCAGCCGATAAACGGTTGTCTATTTACAGCAGCCTATGAGGACCCAATGACTTCGCTCTTTAAAAACGAACTGGCTGGTCTGACAAAAGAGATTGATTACAAGAGTAAGCGAACCTGGTTTTATCTGCCCTATGACCAGGTCACAAGCAAAATCGGTCCGCTCAGTCGGCTGCCGGCCTCGCAAGCCGGTGTCATCTTGATTGAAAATGCCTGGAAGCCTTCTTTGCGCCCCTACCATAAGCAGAAATTAGCCCTTGTTCTAGCCAATCTGCGAAACTTCGCCCTAGAACTTGCCCGCCAGGGCATTGCCGTTGAACACATGGCTGTGAGCGGTCCCTACAGTCAAGCCCTGACGGAAATCAGCAAGAAGTATGGGCAAATCACAATGATGGAAGCGGCAGAATTTGAATTACGCCGAGACCTAGCTGGTTTGCAGGCAAGCGGTGCACTACGGGTGGTGAGGCACGAAGGCTGGCTGACCGAACTGGAGGACCTCAAGAGTGTCTTCAAAAGCGGTAAATTCCGTATGGATGCCTTCTATCGTCATCTCAGACAAAAGACCGGCATTCTCATGGAAGCCGGTAAATCTGCAAACAGTAAATCTATAGAGAGTAAGCCGGTGGGCGGCAAGTACAGCTTCGACAGCGAGAACCGCCTGCCCTGGAAAGGCAGTCCCCCCGCCCCCAAGGCACCAAGCTTTGCACCAAATGCGGTGACGGAAGAAGTCGGCAATCTCATCGAAAAGTATTTCGCCGATCATCCGGGCAAGCTCAATCTAGAGACCTTGCCAGCCACCAACGAAGACGCCGAGAGACTATGGCGCTTCGCTAAAGAAGAATGTCTGCCCCATTTCGGACCATATGAAGACGCCATGTCTACGCAGTCGAGTGGACTCTTTCATACCCGACTTTCGCAACTGCTCAATATAATGCGCATATTGCCCCAAGATGTCTTGCAGGAAGTCTTAGAAATGGACATTCCACTTGCCTCTAAAGAGGGCTTTATCAGACAAGTCATCGGCTGGCGAGAATATGTCAGAGGTATGCACGCCTTAACCGATGGCTTTAGAAATATTAAGGGGGTCGAATGCAGAGAGAAACCAGGTGATGCCGGCTATAGCCAATGGCTTGGGCATGACTTTGGCAATGCTTTGTATAAAGAGAAGGGCTCGACCGGCGGTTTATCGACACCCGACGGCGGCGCGGCACCAAATTTTTTGGAAAGTCGGGAAGATTTACCGCCGGCTTTCTGGGGGGCTCGCTCAGGACTCAACTGTCTAGATACAGTTATCAAAGACGTTATGGAAGAGGCTTATAGTCACCACATTACCCGTCTGATGATTCTCTCTAATTTAGCGACCTTGCTAGACATAGAACCAAGGCAATTAAGCGATTGGTTTTGGGTGGCATATAGCGATGCCTATGACTGGGTGGTAGAACCCAATGTTCTTGCCATGGGCACTTTCGCCCTGGGCGAATTGATGACGACAAAACCCTATGTGAGCGGGGCGGCTTATATCAACAAAATGAGCGACTACTGTAAAGGTTGCCGTTTCGACCCGGCTAAAAACTGTCCAATAACAAGACTTTACTGGGCTTTTCTAGAAAGGAAAGCCGACAAGCTGAAAGGCAACCAAAGAATGATGATGCCTCTCAATTCACTAAAGAAGCGTTCTCAGGAAGAGAAGGAGCTTGATCGCGCCCTCTTCCAGAAGATAAAGACTAGACTGGCACAGGGTCTAGAAATAGACTAGCAATCAGATATAAGACAGGCATCTTCTAGGCTCTGATAATTACTTAACTACTACAATCTCTTGAATACCTTTATCTTTAATAAGGCACTCGTTTTGTAAGTCATTGAGATTGGCGTTATGTTCTCAAAATCACATGTTAATGCAAGTGCCGTGACAGCTCATGGTTTGAGCCGCCATATTCTTGATAATTTCAAAAAGACTAGCCGGTCAATTAAATCTATTTCAGTCAAGCCCGAATATCTCGACTATCTAGCCGCCAAGGCCGAGCAATATTCCCGTCTTAGCGAGCAGATACAGCAGCCTGAAAAGACTGCGAAAGAGTCAATGCGCTTGGTGCAAGCCATTTATGACCTGCTTGAACCCTATGCAGAAGAAATGACCAGAGCCAACGCCAGAGGTCCCCTAGCCATTTCGATGCAGGCGCCCACCACAACAGTGGAAGCGGCGGAATTTGATCATATGCGAAGACCAATAAAGACGAGAGAATTTTTTCGCAGCCGCTTCTCCACTTCGCTGCTTTCTTTGGTGATTAGAGGTGAAGATCAAAGCAAAGAACGACGGGGCGAGAGAGTGGATTTTTTTCTCTTGCCCACTTCAAAAGTAATGGGACTCTCTCAAAACGAAGCTCTCTTTGCCCCCCTCATGTCTTTCATAAAGGAAGGTTTCGATAGTTCTTGGACAGTGGAAAATAAAGCCCTGAGCGAAGATCGTTTCGAACGCTTCACCCTGCTTGCCCTTGAGCATCTAATCGACCGTACTTCGGAAGAGCTGACCCTTTAAAATGAAGGCTCTTTCTCTCTTTGTCTTTTGATTTGGTAAGCAGCCTTGAAAGATACATCTCTTCTTTCTCTTCTAGACAAGCATATTCGCACTCTATCTTTAGCAATAGGCGAAAGACACAGCGGCAAGCCCCAAGCTCTAGAGAGAGCCGCTGAGTATATAGAGCAAGAAGCAAGGAAGCTAGCCGAGGTCGAAGTTCAGGCTTATCAGTATGGCGGGCAGGTTTTCAAAAATATTGAAGCCACGGTGCCAGGAGCATCACCTCAATGCCTGGTTATCGGGGCTCATTACGACACAGAAATAGGCACGCCTGGGGCAAATGACAATGCCAGCGGCATAGCAGCTTTGCTGGCTATCTTGAACGACCTGAAAGACTATACGCCCAAGCTGACAATACGCTTTGTGGCTTTCGCCAATGAAGAAGCCATGTACTTTGGTGGTGAAGGCATGGGCAGCTTGGTTTATGCTTCAGCCCTGAAAGAAGCGGGCGTCAAACTAAAGGGCATGATCAGTCTTGAGACAATCGGCTATTTCACGGCCGGGGCCGGTACTCAAGCCTATCCTGAAGAAGTGGACGCGGGTAAGCTCGGTCTCAGCGATGTCGGCAATTTCTTAGCCTTCATATCCGACCTTTCATCAAAGAGCTTTCTTGAAGAAGCTCATAAGCAATTTCAACTCTTCCAGACTACGCCAAGTGCAGTCTTGGCAGCACCTGCAGATGTAAAAGGCATTTCTCTTTCAGATCATTCCAGCTTTTGGAAAGTAGGCTATCCTGCCATAATGATTACCGATACTGCCCCCTTCCGCTATCCCTATTACCATCACAAAGAAGATACCCCGGACAAAATCAATATGAAAGTGTACAAAAATGCGGTGCTTGGACTAACAGCCATGACTGCGGCTCTGGCCGGTAGAGACTGAAATATAAAGGGAATCCGAGGAAACAATGAAATTTTTTGGTGTCACCGACAAAGCCATATCAATAGATGACATTGCTGATTGGCTGCAAGAAAAAATGATCGATGCCGAAATAGAATCGGATGAAGAAAGCGAGCCCGGCGACTGGCAAGAGCTAACCTTGCATTTGGATAACGGCGAGCCGGTGGTCGATGTAATCAAGCTTTCTTATGGAACTGAGGAGTTCGATGAAGCCATCGAAGAAACGGTAAGAATGCTGCTAGACAGTCCTGTACCGATAAATCCAGCATCGGCGGTACGCTGGCTTTGTCAGTATATGAAAAGAGTGAGGGTGATCTATAACTTCAGTCCCTTGACTGGACTGGACAGCGAAGCAGGCTGGATGCTGTTCGATACTGTTTGGAAAAGTGTTAGAAAGGAACTGAAAGGAATAGTTTTCTGCGAAGGTGAAGGCTTTACCAATGAGGAAGGAGCCCAAATAACCTGTCAATTTACCGGCACCATGTCCGGTCAAGTCAATGCCGCCTTGCTTGGCGAAGATGGAGAGTGGCAGGAATTTATTCTTGATCTCTCAGACAATCAAGCCATCGAGAGCTTTCAGCGCGGTCAAAAGCCCCATTAGTCCTTAGAAAAACAAAGGGGCGCAGCTTTCCGCCGCGCCCTTTGCCGACCAAGCTTAGTTGGTCTTTTTTCTCTCTTTTCTCTTGGCGTTTAAACTTACCTTTTCATTCAGGCATTGGCAGCCATTGGCACAGAAGCCTGTTCTGCTTCATGGGTCAAATCACAAAGAAGATTACGAATTTCCTTGATCTCGGCATTGATTTCTTCTTGCTGGGAAGTGAGCAAGGTCAAGACTCGATTGAGCGAAATGAGTGCGTCATCGAAGTTATCGTTGACATATTGTGTCATGCCGAGATTGTAGAGAAAAGGAACAAGGTCGTAAGCCTGAGCGCCGACTTCCTTGCACTTCAGGCTGAGCGCCTTTTTGTACAGTCTCTCCGCCTCGGCATAGTTACCTTTCTCTTCATGGAGTTCGGCTCTTTCCATAACATCGGCGGGATTTCTCATGATGACCTCCTGGTATTGAATACAGTGGCATAGCACGGCTGCTGAGTAGGGAAGGCAGCGCGCTTATGCAGGACTTTAGGGTATGGGATTTGGTTGGGAAAACGAAATTGGAATCAATACGAGCGACTCTTTGAAAAGTCAAACCCTGAAAGTTGGTGCTTTAGGCTTATCTTTTCGAAAGTCTTATCTGTCGAAGGAAGATCGAGAGTGGAAACTCGCTTTCCGACAGAGAAGATTCAATTGCGTTTCTATGCCAATCATCATAAGCCCGCTCTAACCAACTTTGCAAGACAGCATGATTAGTACACTTTAGATAGATTTGCTATATACGTTGTCTGAAACTCAAGAGGCACCAACCTCTTGAAAAGCCCACTATCAGCCTTCGCAGATGAGCTAAGATAAATTTTTCAAGATGCGCAGCTGGTGAGCCTATTGAGACACCTACTACATCGAAACATTGAAAATGGCTGTAAATGCCACTTTTCATCGCCGTTTCATGAACCTTTCAGAGACCGTATATAAAAGAAAGCATGCTAACTTAGACGAAGTATAGTGGCTGACAACCCAATCATTGCTATTGTTTAGACATGCTCTATCTATTCGTATTTCTTGGCGGATTTAGCTCACTGGTCTATCAAGTGCTCTGGCAGCGGCTTTCGTCCTTTTCGCTAGGCTCGGATGCCGGAGCCGCAGCCATAGTAGCGGCGGCTTTTATGGCTGGCTTAGGGCTGGGCAGCTTGCTCGCTTCTAAGATCACAGCAGATCTAAAGAGGCGAAGAGCCCTTATTCTTCTTATATTGATAGAACTGCTTATTGCTCTTTGCGGTCTGGCCAGCTTGCCTTTGCTCTATCGCTTCTTTTACTTAGAGCTGACCGCCCAACTTCCCACCACACTTATCTCAACCCTGGTCTTTCTTTCACTCTCGATTCCCACACTGCTAATGGGTGTTAGTTTCCCCCTGGTTACCAAAGCCGGAATCGAAGATATAAAGGAAGCCCCCTCTCAGATCGCCTGGCTCTATGCCGGCAATACCGCGGGAGCCGCCCTCGGAGCCCTGCTTGGTGGTGTGGTCCTGATGCGTCACTTAGGAATTGAACTTTCTATTTTTATTACTGCCGCAATAAATTTCCTGGCTGCAGGTTCACTTCTGCCTCTCTTGCTAAAGGCAAAAGAGGCGGAGCAATCGCCTGACTCAAAAAGAGATGGATTGGCAGAAGTTGAAGCCGAGCCAATTGCGTCAGTAGGCAAGAGTCTGAACCAAGACAAAGAACAAACCAAAAACCTTTTTTTTTGGTCGCTGCTTTATGCCCTATCGGGCTTTATCAATCTCGGGCTGGAAATAATCTGGTTCAGACTGCTGGGCGTCATGCTCAAGTCGAACACATTTACATATAGTTGGTTGCTCTTTCTTTACCTCTCGGGTCTAGCCCTGGGCTCATTCATAGCGGCAACCAAACTAAAGAAAATAGCAGGTGAGCGCTTCTTGCTGATGCAACTTTCACTAACCGCCTATACTGCCATTTTTCTCACGATAATCTACAGAGAAGCGCAGCCCGAAGCCATGCTTGCCTGGCTAAACAACTACTTTGCCCAATACAATCCCCTTGAGATTGCCGACTTTTCGATCAGCACCTTCTTTTCGACTGAAGGCGAACTGCTTAGAGCACTCTATCTGGGCTTAGCCTGTTTCATGATTTTGCCGCCGACAATCTTGATGGGCATTTCTTTCTATGCCTTACAAAACACCGTGCAAGATAATCTCAAAGAACTGAGCAGTAAAGTGGCCTTGCTGCAACTGGCCAATATTATCGGCGGCACTCTTGGTCTAATTTTGCTTGCCCTAGTTGGTCTGAAATATCTAGGCACCTTTGGTTCACTAATCGGGCTCATACTCCTCAATCAACTGTTCTTGCCGGTCTTTCTCTATTTGCAATTTAAAAGAGAAACAAATAAAAGTAAAGGCGAAAGCTATTTGCTCAAGGGCGCTTTGCTTCTAGTCATCTCCCTTCTGCCATGCCTGGCTATGCCGCAAGCAGAAAAACTTTGGGTGGCTTTGCACGGTGCGAGCAATTATTTTGACTTTGAAGAAGACCATACCGGCTTGTCTGCCATCAAGCAGGCCTATGACGACCATCACTTTGTCTTTATCAACGGCGAAGGACATTCTGAAGTGCCTTTCGGCAGCTATCATACCCAGGTTGGTTTATTGCCTCTCTTTCTGCACCCAAATCCTGAACACATAGCGATCATCGGCTTTGGTTCAGGTGACACATGTTTTTCAGCCAGCCTGCATAAAGAAACCAAGTCGGTCACTTGTATTGAAATCATCGAATCGCAGCCAAAACTTTTAGAGCGGCATGGACAAAAGACTGGCTACCGCCCACTCAATCTTTTGTTTGCCGATCCACGCATCAAGATAGTGAGCGGCGACGGCAGAAGATATATAGAGAGTTGCGGTAGAAAATTCGATATCATTGAAGCAGATGCTCTAAGACCCTTTAGTTCAAGGGCCGGTATGCTTTATTCAAAAGAGTATTTTCAAGCCATGAAAAACAGCCTCAATGACGGTGGTCTGCTGGTAACTTGGCTGCCGACAGCAAGAACTTTCGATACCTTTAGAACAGTCTTTCCCCATCATCTCTATTTCGGCAATACAGCCATAGGCAGCAATCGCCCTATCGAATTAGCTCCAGATATAATACTGGCTCGCTATCGTCAATTTTGTCTGCACGAGAAATTAGAAAGCACAGGTCATAACGGCGAAGAACTGATCAAACAGTTTCTTTCTTGCTTGATGGAACCACCCAAATTACGACCTACTCTAGAAGAAAAACATTTGAACACCGATCTTCATCCTAAAGACGAGTTTTCTTTACCGCAAGAAAAGCAAAACTAGAGATAGAAAGAGACGACCTTGCGGTCGTCTCTTTCTGCCACCCCCGTGGTATCTTTATGCTGCTCCGCAGATTACGCTTTATCAGCAAAACTTTAGTCGAGTCTATCTCTAATTCTGTCCCCTGTTGGATAAAAAGTGCGGTCTTCTACATTACCGCTGTCTAAGTGAAGATTAGGTCTGATGGTCGAATTACCGTCGCTATAGATAGCCGGTCCAAAATCGAGTACATCTTCGCCGGCTTGCAGACCTACACCGGCACCGGCGCTGGAGTTTTGATCATTGATTGAAAAGTGGGCACCGCTGCGCACACCGGCTTTATCAAGCACATCCACATTGGCTCCGGTATAGGCATCCACTCCATCAGGTCCGATACCGGCACCGGCGTCAGCCTGTACTTCCACAGGAAAGACTTTACCGCGTACATCACCATCAACACCGGTATCGCGACCAAGCTTCGCACCAAAATCAGCATCGCCATTGACGACATTGAAGAAATTAGCACCGGCTCCCACTTCCGAATGGAAGCCATCGCGGTTCACTCCTATGCCAGCGCCGGCACGGGCATGCAGTGGTCCACCTATCGGCATAAACTCTGCGTCGACACGGTTCTCTAAACCAACTTGCAGATCGGTCTTTGCTATACCGATATTGACACCTAAATCTAGTGATCCATTGCTATTGACTCCAGCACGCAATACACCTAGATCAAGTCCATAAAATTCAGGTTTAGGCTGATTATAGGCCCGGTCAAATGCAGGGCTGGCTGGAGGATTAGGTGCGAACTTGCTCTCCGGTGCATAGCCTGGGTGAGGGATGATGACATTTTTGGCCTCGATTTGCAGAGGCGGCAACTCGCTATGCTTGACTTTCGATTGATCATGCTTGACTTTCGGTTCATCATGCCTTACTTGTGACTGATCTTGAGGTCTCCTTTTCTTCTCAGCCTCTTCCTGTTCATCGATGTCGTGCATCGCTTTCTTCCAGGCTTTTGGATTGGCTTTATTTATTCTCTCTCTTTCATCAAGAGCCTTGTCCCAATCACGCGGATCACTGCTTTTCCAGAGTTCCCAAGCATGTTGGGAAGCTGCAATATCTTTGGCGTCGTCGCGTTTGTGGTGCTTGTGAGCGCGTGCTTCTAGATTAGACATAAATAGAACCTCAGGGGAGACAAAAGGGGCTTTCTCAATTGGGCGCAGAGAAGCAGAGTGATCTCTCACTAGTATTGCTTCAGGGGTTGCGAACTTTATATAGTTAAGGGGCGTCGCAACTGCATGCGTTTGTTTTCCATGCCCTTAATTTACATGCGCATCGCCTTGTTGGCAAGTGGTATTTTTACCATAGGCCGCTTTTGGCAAAAGTCTAGAGACAGCGGTGCAGTCAAGGTTTCCAGCCTCAGTAAAGACTCGAGCAAGCAAGCCATCGAGATTAATTTCGCAGTACCACAACTCCGCCACAGTTAGAACACAACTTCGCCACAGCGGCTATTCATCAGCTTTTCCGCCGCTTCCCATTCCTCACCAAAGGCACGAACGCCGCACCACCCGCGGTGCCCCGTCGGTCGCCACACTTACCTAAGCTCGTCCAGCTCTTGATTTTCCTCAAGATGAGCATCGGCATATTTATGCATAACAAGCTTGGTGCTCTTCAGTATTTTCTCAGCTTCCTGCTTGCGCGAAGCATTCTTCAAAGCCTTGATCTGCTTCAAGCGGGTCTGGAAAAAATCAGTAAAAACAGTCTGAACCTTAGCATCATCGCCCCGAGCATAGGCTGTTTCCAGCTCGGCAATATAAAGACCTGAGAGTTCATCCAAAGCGTTAATGGCACCTTCCTGATCGGAAAGTGCCTCATAGGCTCTAACCAGGGCGTAATAGACGAATGGTCTTTCTCGACCAAGCCCAGAGCTCTCGAGAGCTTGCCGCAAAACTTTAACCGCATCGCCCGGGCGATCGACTCTGAGATAGAGTTCGCCCAATTGATAAAGGATGTTGTCGATATGCCAATCTTTAGCAAGCGACTGCGTATCTTTCGCAAGCGGCAGCCCTGTTTGTTCGCAGATATCTATATAATGCTCAAAACACTTGATGCTCTCTAGCTGTGCCTTATAAGCCAGCCCTTTATCGATTGGCTGCAA
Organism: Candidatus Obscuribacterales bacterium; assembly: GCA_019745415.1. Lineage (GTDB taxonomy): Bacteria > Cyanobacteriota > Vampirovibrionia > Obscuribacterales > Obscuribacteraceae > Obscuribacter. The sequence continues at coordinate 44,379 of JAIETF010000050.1, forward strand.
TGACAATTCCTCATTCAAGAGAGCCAATTGCAGATAGATCTTTCTATACTTGGTTGCCTCCAACTTTCTTGCCTTAGCCACTGAAAGTACCCGGCGCAAAGCCAAGATGTCGTCTTCCAAACGCCCAGCTCCAGCCTGATAATAAGCTCTATCGTGATAGACAAGCGATGAAACAAGATACTCGCCATATTGAGCCGGATTGCTGTATTTCAAGACTTTCAGCGTGATTTTCTTTCCAACCAAATGCAAGGGCTCTTGCAGTAGACCGATATAAACAAGAGCAAAGAAAACAGCGCTCAAAGAAAACAAGATCAGCGCCGCTCGCCTTTCATACTTAGATGATCGTGCCGAGAGCTCTTCTAGTTCTGCTTTAGATTCTTCCTTTGGCTTCTCTTTAGACTCGCTAACCACGCCGGTACCAGCCAGACGGTCATAAAGCATACGTTCAGACCTTTTCCACTTAAGAGCAAAGCTGAGTGGGTACCACCAGGGCAGCACAAAGTCTATATATAAGAGTCTAAGAATTTCTCTGCCGAAAATATTCAGCCAGCCGGGATTATCTTTGACGCTATCTTGAGCATTATCTTCATGCGCAAAATCAGCTTCCGAAAAGCTCTTTAGCTTTAGACCAAGCAAGTGCTTGCCGGGTGTGGTGCCGCTAAGCTTCTCGAAGAGAACGTTGTAGAGCACTGGTGCTGTGAGATAAACAATCTGGACAAGCAAATAGTGCGAAGGCGAAAGATTGTCACTCACATCGCCTGGACTGAGCAAAAGAGCAAGAAAAGCCATTATCGCCACCGAACCAGGCAAACTGGCGTTAATCAAACTAAGCAAGAAAACAGCCAAAATCGAGGCAATCAGAGCATCTATACTAAGAAAGCCTGAGGCAAAATCGCCCGGCAAACCAGACAGATAAGCCAGAACTGCTGCCAAAGAACGCTTACTTTCAAGATCTTCGCTTAAACCAAGTACGAGATAGAAAAGAGTACAAAAGGCAGCCAAAATCAAGGCATCAATAACGTGGGCAGCCAGACGTCGGGGTAATAAAGTGCGCGCCGGGGCATCTTTGGCCGGCAAGATGCGACTGCTGGTCTGCTTGAGAGTATCAACCAAAGAAGGGTGCTGCCGCGGTCTCTTTTCATCCCTGGCATCTTCTCTATTTTCGCTGTTTTCGCTGTTATCCGCCACCCTGAGCTTGATCTCGGGCTTTATCTTATCTTTCTTAGCGAAGGAAGGCTTTTGCTCGTCCATATTACCGTGTATCTGGTAAAACTTAGTATCTTACTAAGTTACCGCCTGCACATTAAGGCCTTCATGCAAATACGAGAAGCTAACAAAGTTATGACAGAAAACCAACAAGGGTCAGGAGTCGGTAGCATAGAAGGCAAGAGCGGCCTGATACCAGGGCATCCAGCCGGTCTACCGGTGCTTTTCTTCACCGAGCTCTGGGAGCGCTTCAGCTATTACGGCATGCGGGCCATCTTGGTCCTCTATATGACCGAAACAGCCGCTCGTGGCGGGCTTGGCATGGATGTCAAAAACTCTTCGGATATTTTTGGTAATTACACTGCATCGGTATATTTGGCTTCTATAGTCGGTGGTCTTATCGCCGACCGCTTCTTGGGAGCAAGACTGGCTGTTCTTGTCGGGGGCGTCATCATCGCCCTTGGTCATTTCACTATGGCTATACCTTCACTAATAAGCTTTTATGCCGGACTGGCTTTAATCATATTAGGAACAGGCTTTCTCAAGCCGAATATTTCCACCATGGTGGGCAAACTCTATAAGCCGGACGACAACAGACGCGATGCCGGCTTCTCTATCTTTTATATGGGCATCAATATCGGCGCCATGCTCTCACCTTTGGCTTGCGGCTACTTGGCTCAATCAGAGCATTTTAAGCAGGTTCTCAAATCTTTGGGTCTAGCCCCAGAGATGAGCTGGCACTTTGGCTTTGCCGCCGCCGGTGTGGGTATGTGCATCGGATTGGCCCATTTGATCTTTCAATATAAGCTGCTCGACGGCATCGGCGAGAAGCTGTCAGCCAGGCAGATTGAGACTAGCACTGTCACCGAGAATCAAGAACAGGGCGGCAGTAAATGGCAGTTGACTGAATCGGAATGGCATAAAGTGGGAGCCATCGCCTGCCTCTTTGTCTTCAATTTGCTCTTTTGGTCGATATTCGAACAAGGGGGCTCTTCCCTCAATCTATTCGCCGAGCGCCTCACCGAGAAGAATATTCTAGGCTTTCGAGTGGAGGCAAGCTACCTGCAGGCGGTGCAGGCACTTGATGTGATTATTCTGGCGCCGCTCTTTTCGCTTTTATGGGTCAAACTAGGGCGAAGGCAACCGTCAAGCCCGGCAAAATTTGCTCTAGGTCTTATGTTTCTTGGTCTTGGCATAGCCATCATGGTACCGGCCGCCATGCTCTCCAGTCACGGCTTAGTCAGTCCCTACTTTCTTATCGGCGTCTATTTTGTTGAAACACTGGGAGAGATGTGTCTCAGCCCTGTAGGTTTGTCCACTGTGTCAAAACTAGCCCCTCGGGCTTTTCAGAGCATGACCATGGGGGCCTGGTTTATCTCCACCGCCCTAGGCAATAAATTGGCCGGGGTCTTCTCAGGCTATTTCAAAGAAGACCCCCAGAGCTTGATTTATTTGTTCGGAGGCATGGCGGTGGCAGCCCTGGCAGCCAGTGCCGTACTCTTCTTGCTCACCCCGACTATCAAGAAGCTGATGGGCGAAATTAAGTAAGGGCGTCGTAGAAGCTTTCTTTCAGCTTGGCTAAACCAGCTTTGAGATCGCCTTTGATGTGCACTCTCAGCGCCCTTCTGTCGCGCTTGGTCAAGACCTGAAAATCGCCGCGCGCTTGGGCCGATTTCACCACCGAGAAAGTATATCTAGCATCCGGCACAGGCAAGTCTTGACTGTCATCTGCCGTCACTTGCAAAAACACACCACTGGCACTACCACCCTTATAAGCCTGGCCAGTGGAATGCAGGAAGCGCGGACCAAAACCCAGACAAGTTGCCACATGCTTCTTGTCGCGCACTTGCATGCGCATCTTAAATAGTGTGCTCTCGATTTCGTTGTGATCCATATGCAGATAAGCCAAAAGGGCAAAGTAATCACCGGCGCTAAGTCTATCTAAATGGGCTTTGAGCATGGCAGTAAGAGTCTTGGCTTGAGCTGCCTTTTCAATCGCAAAAGCATTTTTCTCATCGCTATAGAGTTCTATGTCGCCTTCAGTAAAGAAGGGCGATTCTGATGGTAGATGCCCGGTTTGCTCATAAGCAGTGGTCAGCTCTCTGGTTTCAATTTTGCTAAACTCAACATCAGGCTGATCAAAAGGATTGATTTGCATCACTGCACCAGCCACGGCAGTAGCAAACTCAAAGCGAAAGAATTCACCGGCCAGGTCTATTTTGTCCGATAGGACAATTCTTACCACCGGAGACTTTTCTTGGATTTGATCAAGGAAGGTTTCAATAGCTCCATTTTGCACACCATGGGCGGTGCTATCACCTTCTAGTTTAACAAAGACGAATAGGCGATCTGAGCCATAAACCGAAGGTTGACCAGGCAGTTCCTGGTCGACCGGAATAATAGCCTTGCCGACTTTACCGGTAGACTCTGCCACCAACTGCTCAAGCCAGGCGCCGAAATCATAGAGAGAAGGGCTTGTAAATATAGTCAGTTTGTCGATACCGGAGACCTGGGCTTGCCCCATGATGGCGCCAAGTACAAGACCTGGATTTTCTTTGATATTTTGCCTGCAGGAATTAGCCATCTGTAAAGCGATACCCAGAAAAGCCTCGGCATCCATACCAAGCAGACACATGGGCACAACACCAAAGGGTGAAAGGGCGGAATAACGCCCACCTACCCCCGGCAGACCATGGAAAATGCGCCTGAAGTTCATGGCTTTAGCTTCGCCTTCCAACTTGGAGCCGGGATCGGTGATGGCAACGAAATGCTCGCCGAACTTTTCGCCTAGCTTTGCTTTAGCCTGGTGAACAAAGTGACGCATGAATATATTAGGTTCCAGTGTGCTGCCAGATTTAGAAGAAACCACGAACAAAGTAGTGGCGTAATCAAGATTGGAATCAATTGCTCTAATTTGAGAAGGATCGGTGGAATCCAGAATAGAAAGGGCAGGATAACCAGGAGCATTGCCATAGGTGACCGAAAAGACTTCCGGAGCCAGACTGGAGCCGCCCATACCGAGAAGTAAGACTTTCTTGAAGCCGGCTTCTTTGATCTCGCTTGCAAATTTCTTATATTCACCGATATTTTTCAATTCTCTTTCGGGAAGAGTGAGCCAGTCAAGCCAGCTGCTTTCGTCTTTATTGGTCCAGACCGAAGCTTCGCGTCCCCAGAGGGCATCCACCAGATTATCCTTGACAAAGGCGGTCAAGTAGTCTTCCACCGACTTATTCAGCCCTGTCCCGGCAGGAAGATTAACCGTCATAGAGGTCTTATGGCTAGCTTCAGCAGTTTTCATCTTGACTAATACTCCAAAAAGCACCGTTTTTGCGGCGGCTCAAAACATATTGCGAAAAGATATCAGAAAACCGCTTTTCTTTTCTAAGGTTGTTGACGGAAGCTAAAGATGTAGTAGCTTATGTGGAAGTGTTTTCAGGCAAAAGACCCAGGTAATACGTGACAGAAGGCAATCAAACCGGACCCACCGCCGAAGTGCGTCAATCGGTCAAGGGATCCCCCCACGGCGATTCGCTCTTGTCTTGGTGGCTTGCTTCAGCCATTGTCGGCGCCGACATAGGCACCTCGGTCTTCTACACCACCGGCGTCATCTTCCCCCTAGTCAGTTTCGCCGCTCCGGCAATTATTGGGGTAGTCTGTCTTTTAATGTGGTTCTTCAAAGCCACATATGAAGAAGGCTGCGCCGTCAGCCCTTTCAACGGCGGCGCCTATATCATGGTCTTGCAAACCATCGGTAAGCGCTTTGCTATCTTCGTGGGCGCCCTCACCATTCTCTCTTATCTAGCGACAGCGGCTGTAAGCGCCCTTTCAGGCGCCTTTTATATCGATTCTATCGACAACATAATGAACTGGCCGCTCTCGTCTATCGTGATCACAGCCATCGCCCCTGTGATTATCTTCGGTTTGCTCAATATTGTCGGCATCAAAGAGCCGGCCATGATTGTTTTCCTTATCGCCCTCTTCCATTTTTCGCTTTTGCTCTATATGGATGTTAAGGGTGTGATGATGCTGGTTGAGAAACAGGTTGATTTATCGAAGTTTCTCACTTGTTATCCCAAGATTACCCCCGAACATATGGTGCATGGTTTTGCTGCGGCATTTTTAGGCATCACCGGCTTTGAATCGGCGGCTCAGATAGTAGAACAGCTCAAGACCCCAACCTGGCGCACACTGAAGCAGATTTATCTTTGTGTGGTAATTCTTGTAGGCATAACCGCCCCCCTCACTTCACTGCTTTGTCTTTCCTTACTCGATGCTCAACAAATCGAAAGCTTCAAAAACAGCTTGCTGAGCGGACTAGCCTATGTGGAAGGGGGCAAGCAACTGCTCATCGTTTTGGTTGTAGATGCCGCCCTTGTGCTTTTTGCTGCTGTTAATACAGCTTATGTTGGCTGTATCGGTCTTTGCACGACAATGGCTAAACAAGGCAATCTGCCTGCATTTATTTTGAGACGCTGGGCGGACAAGTTTCCCATGCTGCAGGGCTATCCTTTTGTCTGTCTGCCTTTCATGGTGGTCTGCGCCTTTATGATTTGTATATTGCCTGGTCAAGTGGACAATCTCGGTCAGGTCTATGGCATGGCCTTTCTGGCGGTTATGTGCTCATTCTGCCTGGGTGTGATCATGCTCAGGGTGCGTATGCCCCTCAAAGTCGAGAGAGCTCCATTCAAGAGCAAATTGACCATATCAATCAACAATCTCAAATTACCGATACCGCCGATGATCGGCTTGCTCGCTCTGTTTTTCGGCGAGGTGGTGCTTTTGTTCTCGGCAGAGAGCGCCAGGTCGCTTGGCTTCCAGATTTTGGGCGTCATAATTATTGTCATGTGCTTTTATCGCATGGGTGTACTTGAAGGACGGCTGCGCGAATTACCCGACCTGAGACTGGGTATGGGTAAATTCGTCAATCAAGAAGAGATTCCTGAAGGTTTGCCTACTTTCGTCCTTTGCACCGGTGGTGCTAAAGCCAGAAGCTTGGCCACCATGCTGATCAAACTGCTTGAACAAGAAGAGCCTGGTCCCAAAGAAATAATCATATTTCACGCCGAGGAAGAATCAGCTAGACGCGGCATGATGCATGAACTGTTGCAGCGCGTTGTCTCGCAGCAGATTGCTCCTAGTTTTCGCAATCATGATGTGGTCTTGACCGTCAAAATCCTGCCCGAGACTCTTGTCGATGGTCTAATCTATCTCAAGAAAGCGCATCCATTCTCTAAAGTCTTTATCGGCACAGGTTCAGATCCGGATCTCGCCGACCGCTACGCTAGAGACCTAGAAAGCAACCTAGGCGTAAGTGTTGTAAATATCGGGCGTCCTACACTTTTAGAAAGAATCGGTAGCAGTAAGCCGTCTTAGTTGCAGGAAGAAAAATGACTGAAAGCGAAACCAAGGCGCTCAAAGAACTTCACTTTCCGCAAGAGAGATCGCTTGGCGCCCTGTATCAAATTTATCGAACCGGCACCATGAGCGGATGGTGGGAAAACAAGCTGGGCGAAGCACAAGGCACTATTAGGCTGGTCAAAGAAGCCAATTTACACTTGCTGGTGTCACCCGATGCCGACCTGCGCGATTTTAACTATCTGCCGGCCGACGCCCTGCAATCAATCGACTTTCGCATGGTCGACATAGACAACCAGTCGCTTGAATGCATTTCACACTTGACCGGTCTTAGATATCTCAGCTTGCCCGAGCGCAAAATAAGCGACGACGGCATGTATAGTCTGCGCAATCTGCGCTACTTGCACACGCTCGACCTAGGCGGTACCGAAGTCTCAGACTATGGCTTATCTAAACTAAGACATCTCACCGAATTACGCAAACTCTATGTAGACTCTACAGCAGTCAGTGGTCCTGGCGCAGCCGAACTCAATCAGTTTCTAGTCAATTGCCATATAGTCGTGCATTCAGGGCGCATGCTCAACTTTCCCTTTGAAGTCTCGCCGGGGAAATTACTTGTTGCGCAAGCCGACCCAGCCGGGCAGAGAACTTGGAGCGAAGTGGGGGAAGCTCTAGGTACGGTGCAAGTCTCTCGCCGTGCTTTTGTGCGCTTGGAAGTGCATGACCGAGATGCTTTCCAGAAATGCGAAAGACTGAAGCCGGATGATATACAGTCGCTCGATTATTTGTTCGATGAGATAAGCGACCTCGACTTTGCCGTGATTAACCGCCTCTCCGGCTTAAGAGAGCTGCGACTGGGCGGTCTTGAGCTCGAGAAATATACTCTGCGTGAGTTAGCCAACTTGCAAAGGCTGCGTACCTTGCAACTAACCAGTTGCAATATCGTCGACGGCGAAGCTCTCAAACCAATCACTAAACTAAGCAGTTTGAAAGAGCTTAGACTCAGTCATTGCCAGCCCGGTCCCCTCGATTTAGGTGATCTTCTCAATCGCACACCGGTGAAAAAACTGCTTTTAGAAGGGGCGGCGGTAGACGACAATTTGCTCAATACAATCGCCAGCGAAAACCATATTGAAGAGCTTTATCTAGTCTTTTCATCGGTCACCGATCAGGGCTTGCAAGCCCTCAAACATTTCAAGAATCTGCGCACCTTGGTCTTGCGCACCGACAGCATCACTGAAGAAGGACTGGAAAATGTACTCAACCTAACCGACTTAGTGCGTCTGGTGGTGAGAGCCGATGACATAAGCGAAGCAGTTTTCGCATCATTTCGCTATCTCAAGCAACTGGAAGAACTCTCGCTTAGACAGGTGGACTTAAAAGGGGAAGGGCTGGAATATCTTAGTGAACTGATCAGCCTCAAGAGACTGCACCTGGGTATCAGCAGCGACGCCACCAAAGAAGAATACGAAAGCTATAAGGACCGCATCAGGCTATTTATTGATAATTTACCGGCCCTGGAAGAACTTTCGCTGCGCTATGACGGACCGGAAATCGAACTTGGATATCTGCCCCGTTTGCGAGTTCTCGACTTATCAAACAATCCGGTGCAAGACCGGGGACTGACAGGCTTAGCGGGACTGATCAACTTAGAGACCCTGCACCTTAAGGGCTGTAATCGTATAGGCGGCGAAGTCATAGCAAAAATCAGCCATCTTCCCCATCTCAAAGAACTCGACCTATCTCTCACTAGAATCAACAACGAGCAAGCCCAGGGGCTTGCCGCACTCTCCGAACTGCGTTATATCAACCTTAGTTCGACAGCTTGCGACAACCGAGTTTTAGAAAGTCTAAGCGAACTCTCCGACCTGAGATATATCGACTATCCAAAAGCTCTGGCAGATGCCGACATGCCCCATCTCAGCAAACTTAGACATTTACGCAATCTGCGTCTGGGGCAAGTGAGCGATCAAGGTCTAAGCCATATAGAAAGCTTGATCATGGTGGGAGAAGTCAATCTCTCGGGGCAGCCGATAAGCGATGATGGACTGGCTTCTATTCGCAATATGAGCCATCTGAAAGACCTAAATCTATCGGAGACTCGCATCACTGATAGTGGCATGGTCTACTTGAGTAACTTCAAAGAACTGACCAGCCTAAATTTGAGCAGCACCCAAATATCTGACGACGGGCTTTCAGCCCTGACCAATTTAGTATCTCTGCGCTCGCTCAATCTCGAAAACTGCAAGCGTCTGAGAGATCGCGGCATCGCCTGCATAAGTTCTCTCACTTCTCTCAAGTGGCTCAACCTCTGCAATACCAGGGTGACCGATTCGGGTATCGCCAGTTTGCGGCGCCTGCCCCATCTCAGCACGCTCAGGCTCTCTTTCACTCAAATAACCGACGATGGCTTGGCGGTTTTAAACCAATTACACGACCTCAATGTCCTCGACTTAGAAAATCTAGAAATAAGCGGCGCCGGCTTTAAACACATGACCGCCTGCCGGCGACTGAAAGAGCTGAAGCTCTCAAGCAGTAATATTGTTGATGCTTCGATTGCCTATTTATCTGAACTGCCGGCTTTGGAAGAGTTGGATTTGCGCAACACTCAGATAACCAAAGAGTCTTTGAAGAGTCTTTCAGCAATCAAGTCACTGAAGAAACTCACCCTCATTGGCTGTGACATAGACTACGGCGATCTGGTGGAATTAGCACCACTGACCAGTCTTGAAACCTTGAATTTTCACGAATGCGAATACAGTCGGGTAGAAAGAGCAGGCTTGAAGATGGCTCTGCCTGGCTGTCGCATTGTGCTCTTAGATAAAGACGTCAACTGGACCTGAACAGGAGAACTAGTATGGTAATGGTAAAAATGGTGGAAGACGGCAATGCACCACCTGAAGTGCAGGCTGTTTTCGACGAAATCAAAGCGGCGCGCAAGAGCAATTGGATCAACAATTTCTGGAAAGCGCTGGCTGCCTCGCCCCAGACCATGAAGAGAATTTGGACCTCGGTCAAGCTGGTTATGACCCCGGGAGCCCTTGACGCTCTCACTAAAGAAATGATCTATATCGCAGTCAGTGTGACAAATAACTGCCCATATTGCATACATTCACACACAGCAGCCGCTCGTGCCAAAGGCATGACAGATGAGATGTATCACGAGTTGCTAGCTGTTGTGGGCTTAGCCAATGAAACCAATCGTTTGGCTAATGGCTATCAAATTCCCATCGATGAAGAGTTCATCCCCTTCAAATAAGCGGTCTGGCAAAGATAGCCCCGCTTATCGACTTTGACCAATGGAGCGCTGCGGCAAGCGGCGCTTTTTCTTTCACCACTCTGTTCACCCCTTTTGACGAAGAAGCATTGATAAAATGCAAGCCGTCATTTTCTCTACTAATGATACCCAAGTGCAAAATATCTAGGCCGGGCATAGAAGTGGTGACAAAAACCAGATCGCCGCTCCGCAGCCCATCACTAATAGGCATCTTCTCAAGCAAGGCCAATTTATCGCTGGGCAAATATTTCAAAAAGCCTGAGGCAAGCACATTTTTGCTAATATCATTTTCAATGCGGGCGATTTTTTCAAACTGTGGTGAGCCGACCTTGGCAATTTGTTTGTAATAAGAGGGATGGCTGGTCATAAAATCAATTTTCTTGGCAAAGGTTAGAAACTTGAGACCGGGCAATTCTCTAATTAAGGAAAGACGACCATTATGGCAGTTCTGATAGAGCCATTCACTGCTATAGTGCAAGCGACTTTCATAACCATCGACGATACCATTTCGATAGCGCAAAGCGGTTATCTCTTTTCTTAGATCGTCGAAATTACTCCAGTTTATATTTGTTTTGGCAAGCATGGCGCTGAGAGCCAAACAAGTCTCTACAAAAGTGACGCAATCAAAACTATTCAAATCAACCAAACATTTTTCTGCAGCAATATCTTGGTCGAGACTACCGCCCCGATAGGGTATAGAAAGCGCAGCCAGATAATTTGCCAGATGGCAAAGCCGCTCACCGGCAGGAAGACTTGACCAGCTGCCTTTATCAGCCGCCTGTTTGATTTGGCTAAGGGAAAGATTGAGCTTGGGTGCAGAAGCGAAGATAGACTCAACCCCCAAGCCCTGAGCTGTTAAAAGGGCGGCCATGCCGAGAAATTTTCGTCTATTGAAAAGCCTTAGTGGTGCCTGATTCCCGCCTGCCTGAGAGGCAGTAGGGTGCAAGCCGGAAAGATCTGGGTCAACTTTCAATTCTGTGTTAACAAGCAATTTAGATTTTAAAATCGGCAATCTCAGCAATTTAAGTCTCTCAATTTAAATTTCTCAATTTTAGTTTCTCAATCTAATTTGGCCTCGACGACGCTGCCTTCATTATAGAGGGGGATGAATATTCGATCTCCACTTTCCGGTTTGATTGTAAAAGCACCGGTAAATGAGCCGAAAGAAGGCAAAACCAAGCGTCTTTCCCTCTGCCTAAGCCAATAGCAGGGCAGGCGCTCGCTTAGACCGGTTCCGTTCAGCTTTACAGCCGGATGAATATGACCGGAAAAAACGAATTTTCTCGCAGTCGAAATGGTCTCAGGCAAAGGACTGTCGCCATGATCATAGATAAAGCCGTCTTCTTCAAAAAATTCATTGACCAAGGTCAATTGCCACTGCTTGCTAAAGCGCACCTTGCGATCATGATTGCCGAGCACGAGTAATGCCTCAACATCTTTTGTCTTCTCTCTAAAGGCAAGGAATAGTTCATCGAGTTCTCTATCGATACCATCTCTGCTATGCACGAGGTCGCCCAGAACAATGAGACGACTGGCCCCACAGCCTTCGATGAGCCTCAATAAACGGTCGAGATCGCCGGCACATAAGCCGGGTGGCGCAAAAAATTGCCGGGCTCGAAAAGATTGTCCTTTGCCAAGATGAACATCGGAAACAAGGAGAGTCTTTCTCTCACTAAGAAAAACAGCTTTATCGGGCAATATATTAATCGTCTCACCCAGTCGGCGAATTTTTTGCCAGTTAGCCATGTCTAAGCATTTTCTCTATCTGTCTCTCGAAAAATTCCTTGGATTACTTCAATATGCAATTCTTTATCAGTCTCTCTAATCTAGAGCCGGGTCCATAATTTTGTCTAGTTATGTGCTCGTTCTTTATGAGGTTATTTATTCAAGAGACGGGTCCATAATATCGACCGCTCTGCATTTCTTTTGCCATATCGACCTCCATGCGTTCAATCCGACTGGCAAGCTTTTCCGATGACAGTTTACCGCGCAGACGATCAACCATAAGAGGCAAAGCAAAAGGGCTGGCTTTCGGTGTCTCCAACTCTAAGACTTTGCCGCCGACGATACGCTCGAGAGCAAGCTGCATACGACGCACTTCCAGATGCCTGTCAAGCACCTCTTGATGGGCTTGCCTGATCAAAAGATTGCCAGGATCATGATCTACAAATACGTCATAAAGAAGCGAAGAAGAAATCTGCACTTGTTTGACCGTACGAGGCGCTCCCGGATAGCCCTGAAAGATGAGCCCGGCCACCCGGGCGATTTCTCTAAACTGACGTCTGGCCATCTCGCCGGCATTGAGACAGGCGAGTATGTCGTCCGATAATTCTTCCTGTTTAAATGATGCAAAAAATTCTGAAGCCCCTTCTTCAAAACGAAATGGTCTATCAGAAAGTATTTCGAACCCCCAGTCATTGACTGCAATTGAGAAAGTGGCCGGCGATTGCCTGGCAAGTTTGAAGGCTGTCAAATGGGCCAGACCTTCGTTAACTAAACGGCCCTCAAAGGTGTAGACAAATAAATGGTAGCCATCCCTCGACTTATGCCATTCGACTAAAACTTCATCTAAACGAGGCAGAGCAGAACGCTGCGACTGCAAGAGCAAAAGAGGCTTGATAAAAGCCATCTCGGGCTCTTCATAATTGCCTTGCGAAGCTCTATCTATAAGTTGACGCACATGGCGCGAAAGCTCAGTTGAGAGAGGCAGACGTCCACCCATCCAACGGGGCACAGGACCGCTGCGGCGCTGCGATAGTCGCACATAAGCCTTCATGCCCTTTACTTCGATAAGCTCAAGATAGCGGCCGGCAAAAAGAAAAGTGTCACCAATCTTTAGTCTTGAAATGAAAGACTCTTCCACATGACCAAGGGAGCCGCCCCTAAAGAAAGCCACTTCCATAGACTGATCCGACACTATGGTGCCGATGGAAAGTCGATGCTTGAGGGCTAGTTGCTTGCCTTCCGCACTTTCGCTATCGACCTCATAATAGCCTTCCTTAAATCTAATTCGTTTAAACTCGGGATAGGCGGCAAGAGCACTGCCGCCGGTGGCAACAAAACCAAGGGCCCAAGCAAGCTCCTCTCTGGTCAATTTGCTGAAGGCTTTGGTCTTTCTCACTTCCTCTAAAAACTGTTCCGGATAGAGAGGACCGGAAAGACAAGTAGTGGTGATATGCTGGCAAAGGACGTCGATAGGCTTCAAAACCGGATAACGTTCTTCTAGATGACCAGAGGCGATTGCAATTCGCGCGGCGGCCAGCTCCACCAGTTCTAGGGCATGACAAGGCACCATATATAGTGTGCTCACGGCACCCGGTCTATGACCGCTGCGTCCTGCTCTTTGCAGAGCCCGAGCCACTCCTTTGGGGCTGCCCACCTGCAAGACTCTTTCTACTGGCGAAAAATCGACGCCTAAATCTAAAGACGATGTGGAAACCACAAGACTGATTCGTCCGGTGCGTAGATTCTCTTCCACAAAACGCCTGACGTCGTTATCCAGCGAGCCGTGGTGCAGGGCGGCTCGTCCGACAAAGTCAGGCTCGATTTCGATCAGTTCTTGATACCACTGCTCGGTCTGCGAACGGGTATTGGTAAAGATCAAAGACGAGCGTGCCTGACCGGCGAGCTTCGCCACCTCTTCCACCATAGTCAAGCCGGTATGACCTGTCCAAGGCAGATTAGAGAGGCGAGGCGGCATGACCGAACAAGTCTCAATCACTTTCTTTTCTTTGCCGGCGACGATTATCTTATTTTTGCCGCCTGTTATATCGTCTGGCACAAGGGTGTCAAGAGCCGTCTCGGCATTGCCAATGGTGGCAGAAAGGGCAAAGACAACAGGTTGGCAATAGCGCCGCAACCTAGCCAAGAATAATTCGACCAGGGTACCCCGCTTGCTACTCAAAAGCTCATGCCATTCGTCAACCACCACAAGCTTCACATGTGCAAATTTATCGGCAAAGCCGGCATAAGACATTTGAATAGATATTGACTCTGGAGTGGTGATCAGACAGCTGGGCAGCACTTTCTTTTGTCTGGCGCGGGTGCTGGCGGATGTGTCGCCGGTGCGTGTCTCGACGGTAAAGGGCAGGTCTAAATCTTTCACAGGAGCCTGCAAGTTTAAACAAAGATCTTGCGCCAGGGCGCGCAAAGGCGTGATCCAAAGAACTGTCAGGGGCAAGGCTTCTTTCTTTGCGCCAGGCGAATGATCTGATTGATTCAAGTATTCTATTAAGGGACCAAACCAGGCAGCATAAGTTTTGCCGGTGCCCGTAGAGGCAGTAAGTAAAGCGTTTTGTTTAGCAAGATAGGCTTGCCAAAGCTCTTCTTGAAAAGAAAAGGGTACATAGCCTCTTTCGCTAAACCAGTTTCTTACCCTCGCTATACTTTGCATTTCAAGCCCCTGTGTTTCAAGCTCTTATATTGAAAGCTCAAGCCATTCAAGCTTCGCGCTCAAAGATATTGAGCTGCACATGACTGCTCTCTTTTCGATTAACTTTTGTACTCTTTGGGCTTCTCGGCACACTCAATATAGAGGCTTGCTCTATCGACTTTTCAGAATGAAAGTTGCCGGCAAGCTCAGCTCTATCACCGACATCCTTCATATCAGCAAGTTCTCTCAAAAACTGCAACGTGTCCGCTTCTTCAATCGACTTATCTTTGCGAATGCGGAGTATACGGGGAAAGCGAACCGCCACCCCGGACTTATGACGGCTGCTCAGCTGAATCGCTTCAAAAGCCAGTTCAAAGACAAGAGCCGGTCTAACACTGCGCACCGGTCCAAACTTGTCGACAGTATTAGCTTTGACAAAACGATCAACTTCTTTCATCTCTTCATCGCTAAGTCCCGAGTATGCCTTTGCCACCGAAACCAGCTTGCCCTCGTGCCAGAGCGCGAAAGTATAATCACTATAGAGCGACGCCCTTCGTCCATGTCCTCTCTGGGCTGCCACTAGAACAGCATCGACTGTATAAGGGTCAACCTTCCATTTCCACCAATCGTTACCCTTGCGACCAATACCATAGCAAGAGCCGAGCCGCTTGAGCATCAAGCCCTCGACCTTCATGAGCCGACTTTGCTGACGCAAAGCATAGGCATCGCTCAAGCTGAGCGGTCCGAGTTCTGGAGAGTAACGCAAGCGGGGACTGAGGGCTCCGGCACAGCTTGGTCTATCAAGGCAAGCGCCGGGTGTCAGTAGCTTCTGCAAAAGCTGCTTTCTAACTTCTAGGGCATGCAGGCGCAGGTCTTGTCCTTCATATTCAAGCAAATCGAAAGCCATGAAAACACAGGGTACCTCATCCAAGAGGCGCGCCCCGATATTCCCTTCTTTACGGTTCAAGCGCTTCTGCAAATGGGCAAAGGGCAGAACGTCACCTTCTCGAAAGGCAAGAATCTCACCATCAAGAACTGTGCCATCAGGCAGCACTGAAGCTGCTTTTGAAATTTCAGGAAAAGTCTCGGTAACTAACTCTTCACCACGCGACCAAATAAAAACCTGGCCGGCTCGCTTGACCAATTGACTGCGAATGCCGTCCCATTTCCATTCGATGCTGAAAGGCAAAGTTTTATCGACTGATTTAGAAGCTGGTTCCAAAAGCTGGTCTGCCACTTGTTCTAGGACCGCGACGTTAGCCGGTTCCAAAAGCTGGTCTGCCACCTGTTCTAAAGCCCCTTCGACCGAGAAGAGAGAAGCAGCGCCTGGAGTGCTTTTGGCTGTAAGAGGATGGGCCAGGAAAAATGGATAGGGAGCGGCGGGAGAACGTTCAACACCTTCCTTACTGATGAGCCGCTGGAAGGCTTGCACCTCAGGCTTATACGAAATGAGTCTCTCTTGCAGAACGGCCTCGCTGAGTCCTGAATAACGACTGAGAGCTCTTATCACCAGCTTCTCAGAAACTCCCACTCTAAAGCCTCCGGTTAAGAGCTTACCCAACAAGAATCTCTCGGTCTGATTGAATTTCTGGTAAAGAACAGTGAGTGCAATGAATATCTCTTTTTCAGGCAAACCCCGCAGGCGATCGAGGAAGGGTACCAGAAGCGAGAGTTCAGTAGAAACTGAAGCATAGTCAAGGTCATTAGCAAAGAGAGTCATCTGGGTAACTAAAGTAGAATTTGAATTTATATTCGACTTTGAATCTGCATTAGGCTTATCTGAATTATATTTAGAGTTAGAGCCAGAGCCAGAGCCAGAACCAGCACCAGAGCCAGAGCCAGAGCCAGAACCAGAGCCAGAGCCAGAGTGCTTTGCCGTAGAACAAAATTCTTCAGCCTGGGCGGTGAGAACATCTGTATCGAGCTCTAGAGTCTGTGGAAGCAGCAAGGATACACATTCAGCCAAGTCGCCGACATTGTCATAGCATTCTTGAAACAGCCAGGGCAGCGAATTCATACCGGCATGTTGCATACAAAACCGGCGCAACTGAGTAGAAGAAACCAGCCTGCCAAGCTTGCGACCAGATAAGAAGAAAAGAGCCCAAACTAGACTCTCAGGCGGTGCCGAGCGAAAGTAATCCTCCATGGCCTTGAGCTTGGCTTCTTGGGCAGTGTTATTGTCCAACTCAGTGAAAAGCCTGGCGAACTCTTTCATTCGCCCTCCTCAAAGCGGGTCTGAAGGTCATTAGCCTCAAGTCCATGTTCACGCAAGAACCGCACCAAGGCACCGGAAGAACCATGTGTCACAAGAACTGAAGTGGCGCCGGTGGCAAAAATAGTACTTGTCAGTGACTGCCAATCAGCATGATCACTCAATACAAAACCCCTATCTACATTGCGGCGACGACGTTGCCCTCTTACTTGCATCCAACCACTGGCAAATCCAAGCGATATATTGGCACTGCGAGCCAGCTTACTTTCAGCTAAAGCGGGCGGGGCAATAATCAATGCGCCACCGTTCTTGACTGCAGACAAACTGTCGGCGCTCTCAAACTCTCTCGAGCGGGCAGAATCAAGATTCAATTGAGAAGCACCCAAGTTAGACTGGTAAGTATCTGAATTCAATTGCGATCCCCCTGAAGAGAAATCGTCTAGTAGAGCTTGTCCACCGGCTGAAGACAGAGTTTCAGACTGTCGACCCATCAACTTATAGTCGGGAAATTCCACTCCGGCATGGCGATAGATTTCACAAAGTGAATGCACGGCGGGGTGCACAACGATCGGTCCAGGAAAACTACCAGACGCATCCTCTGCTAGCGCGCCGGACAAAGAAAGTTGCCTGAGCGCGGTGAGCACACGTTGCGCCTTTCCAAGGCTATAAGCAAGAAGTAATGCACTTTTCCCAACACGAGCGCACTCTGACCACCAGTCAAATATCTCAGCTACAACCTCTATAGTTGTCCTAAATTTGTAGATTGGCAAAGCAAAAGTAGACTCGGTTATGAAAGTGTCGCATTGAACCAATTCAAAGGGCTCGCAAGTCAGATCATCTAACTCTAAAGTTGATATGTCACTCAATGACGAGACAAGGCTAGACGTTTTAGCTGCCGACAAAAACTGCTCTTGGGAGCTATTATCTGCACTAGCGATATTCTTACTATTGGAGAGGCTGTCTTCTGAGGTGCCGCCCTTACTGACTTTACTAAGCTTATAATCACCCGAAACCACAGTGATCTTACCCTTATGTTCGATTCTAACTTGAGCACTACCCAGAATATGTCCTGCCGGGTGCAGGCTCACCCTAACATCCGAAAAATTGACTGTCTGGCTGTAAGGCACTGAGTGCATCTGGACACTCTGCCCACAACCTAGAACTGCGCCATTCTCAAACAGAGGCATTGCAGAGCTGGTTGCCTGCGCAAACCTATGCTGCATAATTTTTACGGTACTAGGATGCGCGAAATACTCTGCCGATCCAACCCGAGCATGATCAGAATGCCCATGGGTGATGACTGCCCTATCAACCGATGCCCAGGGGTCTATGTAGAAATCACCGGCAGGACAATACAAGCCCTTTTCAGTTAGATGCACCAACTCATCGAAACAGCTGCTCATTTAGCCCCAAAGGAAATAACTAATATCGACATTTTGACAGTATCTCAAAAAAGGCTGAACGCTGGCGGAACAGTAAGATAAAAATGGCAAATCAATCGAATTAAGCGCGCAATTTGACCATGAGCGGTGTCACAAAAGCTCGAATTAATGCTGAACCTATGTAATCTGAAGCTAAGCATATCGAGACCGGACCTGCAATATTGTCGCCGAATCTAGAGTCATCCGCGGCAGAGTCGCGAGATTGCAATTTAAGAGTGTTCTCTTCGAAGAACTCCAAAACAGCTGGGTCATATTGTCGGTAAGGATTAACAGCCAGATAATATTGCATTGTCTTTCGAGAAATGCCGCCAAATAGACCATAAACAAATCCTTTGAAACTACTCAACAGAATTTTGACCATTGCCAAATTCTTACCGTCTGCCTCACTAGACGCCTGGCAATACTGACAGTCGAAGTAAAGGCAGCCTTCTGCATCTGTTGGGGCTCCTTCTCTTGGTCCTTTCTCCGGCTCGGGAGTTCTCAGCTGGATTCTTCCTCCTGCTAGTGTAACAATTAGCTCATCAAGCTCTAATTCAGTAATAATGGCATTAAGCTGCTCCGGCTCGATTCCTGTTTCAGCAAGTAGCTGGTCAAGTGATAAAGCACCGCCTTCAAGAAGGGCAAGAATCTGAGACTCTTGCTCTGAAAGTGTTCGAGATTGGTGATCTTCATCAGTTTGCGAACGCTCTTCAGCAAGCGGGATGCAAATTACTTCTTCTGATTTTGAATCAGTAGTACTATCGCCAACATCAGATTTATCATCTTGTGAAAATGCCGAAAGAGCCTGCTCATAGAACTCTTCATCACGAGGGCTTTGCCAGCGCGGTGTGACAAGACTTCTCTTCCTAAAGGTATCTAGGAAATGTACGGTACCTATTTCGATGGAGTGAAAGTCATTGCCCCATGCTTGTCTATCTAAAGCAGCCATGATGCTTCGGCTGATATGCAAAGCACTTGATGGCGAAACTCCTACGAATTGCGAGATAGTAGCTGAATTGACAAAGGCTCTATGATCGAAAAGCCAAAGAGCACCTATCCAAGCCCTTAGCTTTCTGACTCGATGGAAGAATGTCTTTGCCGTTATCGAGCAGGTTTTCTTGCACGAAATGCAATAAAGTGAACGTTTTTCATTTCGCTCTGAAACTTCAAAAGAGCCACAAAGCCGACAGAATAATAGTCTTCTTCTCTGAAACTCTTCAAAAAGCCAGAGCCAACAAGTCTTTTCGTCTGGAAAACAAATTTCAAAATCCGCCCAAACTTTCTTTACGAAGTCTGAATATGAATTATCTGGTGATTTCAACATAGTCTTTCACCTCCCTTCGTTTAGCAGCAGCTTTTTATATAGACGGCTTTTCGGAAGAAAAAGTTCAAAGAAATTTTGTTAGATTTTGGATTAACCGAATTCGGTTAATCCAAAATCCGCATTACGGCGGAGATTATAATGACCAAGACTGACATTAATTCACAGCCACTTGGCATCACCCGGGTTAAAACCAACTATGGAACTATCTCTAAAAGGGAAAAAAGCACTCATAACTGGCGCGAGCTACGGTCTCGGCTACTCTTGCGCAAAGGTCTTAGCGGAAGAAGGCGTCGATCTGGCAATTTGCGGTAGGGACAAAGACAAAGTTCAAAATGCTGCAAGAGAGTTGGCAAGCAATACTAGTGCAAGAGTTTTGGGCATCAGAGCAGATCTGACTGTTCCTTGTGACTTAAGCTCACTAGTGGAACAAGCCAATAGCTTTTTAGGAGATATAGATATCCTGATAGTTAGCACCGGACACCCTCCCACGGACCCATTTACAGTCACAACTGATGATGACTGGAAGCAGGGATATGAATTGGTTCTTCAGCCGCCAATTGCCTTATCCAGACTTGTCTTGAAAGGCATGAAAGAGAAAAAATACGGAAGAATCATATACATAGGCTCTATCTTTGGCATCGAGCCAGAGTATTCTTCAGTGGTTCAAAGCACCCTAAGAACAGGACTAAACGCTCTTTCTAAATGTATTGCTACAGAAGTTGCGTCGTACGGAATAACTGTCAACGTAATCTGTCCGGGATACTTTGATACGCCACTGGTAAGAGAACTCGCCAAGAAGTACGCGGTTTCGGAACATGTCTCCGTTGACGAGATCCTTAGTAGCTGGGCGGCTCATTCACCCGTGAAGAAATTTGGCAATCCAGAAGACCTCGGCGCTCTGGTAGCTCTCCTTGCTTCGCCTCGAGGCGAATTCATCACAGGCACAACCATCACCATTGATGGTGGCGCCGTCAAGAGATTCTAAGGTTAGACTTAACTATATCTTGAACTTTTCAACTAAAGGCAAGAAGTTAAGAACCAAAGTGGTTTCAATGATTCGGTTAATCCAGATGGCTTTTTCCAGATGGTATTTGCTTTTTGTCAAACCTGCATCTTCTTACTAGATTTAGCTTGATGAGTTCTCGGCTCAAGAATATAAACTCAGGTTAGAAGAGCAATTCAAATAAGCTGCATTTCTCATTCTGGATGAGATTTTAGAGTGTTCAGATGCCGTAACCATTGCTCTATTTGTTGAGACTACCAGAAACTTGTTCGAGCAACTGTCTTGCTTTTCTGTTCGAACTATTCAACTTCACCGCTTCCTTCAAATTCATCTCAGCCAAATCCTTGCGCCCCATCGTATAGGCTAAGCGGCCAAGCAAGAAACGATAGTGGTCATTATCTGGTTCAAGTCTTACCACGGTCTCGAGGTCGCCTAGGGCTGACTCCTTCAAGCCAAGATTCAAGTATGCCAAAGCTCTATTTGAGTAGGCCTCAGGGATTGATCTATCTATTCTCAAAGCTGCTGTATATTCAGATAGAGCGCCATTGAGATCGCCTTGTTTCTGCAGGCAATTTCCTAGAACCTCATGCGCTTTGGCTGTCTCAGGTTCAATACTGAGTGCTTGCCGTGCGAAATTCTCAGCCTGAAGATTGTTTCCTTTCATTGAAAAAACTAGCGCCTTGCCAGCGAGCCCTGATGCCTTTAATTTCATATCCTGCTGTTCTGCCAGTGCGGAATAGTCGGCAAGCGCAAGGTCAAGGGAATCATCTCGGCAATAAGCCCAAGCTCTATCTTTGAGAACATCACCGTCACCGGGTGCGATTGTCAATGCTTCGGTCCAATCACTAAAGGCTTCTTCCCGTTTACCGCGACGAAAATTGAGGCGAGCACGTAAGCGCAAAAGATTAGCCTCCCGTCTAATGGAGATAGCCTGGTCTAGTATTTTCTGTGCATCTGCTAGGCGCAAATCGGACATTGCTCGCTGATACTCGGTTCTGAGGCGCTCAAGCTTAGCCTCTGAGCCTTCGACTTGAAAAATCTGCGAGAAAGCCGCAAAGATGTTGTTTGGACTCTCTGAGCTTGACGATGACCTATCGCCTGAAGAACTCTGGTTAAGGCTTCGGTCACTTGCTCCGATTAAGGACGACCAATTTAAGGCAGTCATCAAGGCACAGCTTGCCAAAGCGACAAGAACGAAACCTTTGGGCAGTTTTGATTTCTCTTGTTGCCTCTTCTCTTGCTTAATCCTCGACAACTCGCGCACAGACATCATATGACTACCGACACTGCCCTTATCGAGTACTGCATTGGCACCAACATCGCTTTTATTGCCGTTGGCGCCGCTAGCCGCAGTAACGCCGGCAACCCGGGCCGTATCGCCATTCTCAAAAGCCCTACCAAAGCTACCAGCAGAAAGACCTGATTCGGATACATCATCATCCTGATTCTGAACCTCGCCTTCTCTACTCCAAGACCAATTATTTAGTCCTTCGGCGACTTCACTGCCAGAAGCCGGCATCTGAGCTTGAAGCGAAGAATCCAAACCGGACTCTACTGACGGGTCCCCCCCTTTGCTATCGTCTGAATTCCGCCCCTGGACGCTTAAGTCATCCGGTCTTCTAACTTGCAAGGTGGGTGCATCGCCGCCATGCATGCTGTGCTTACTATAGCCGCCCGAATCGTTTCCAAAAGCAGTCTCAGCCGGCTCCTCACCGACAAGCGCACCCGGCGCCTCACCGACAAGCGCACCCGGCTCCTCACCGACAGGCGCACCCGGCTCATTCCTCGGGCGCCGCTCATCTTCTTTAGAGTGCAAGTTGTTATTTTCGTCTGATTCGGCATTCATACTTGGCAAGGGGCGAAAAGGAAGAGATGGGGTTATAAAAATATGTTAGAGAAATCAGGGTTTTATTGGGATACAGCCAAAAACAGAAGATTGATAGAAATATTCAAAGCACTAATTTTTCCAAAGAAAGATAAAGCAAAGCTGTATGGCAAAAGCGTCGGTTTCCATGGTCAATATAATGAACTTTAGGTCTAATTACCAGACTATTTGGAGGCACAAATGTCCCTGAGGTCAACAATGTCCCTGCGGTCTAGAAAAGGAAAAGTTGAAGCTTCGTCCTTGACCATCGGATTGGCGCTGGGCTTAGTTTTTGGAGGGAGTATCACCGGTGCCTATTGGGCAGGCAAGAACTCCCAGACAGGGGCTCCGGCGGGCGATACCAGCGCCGCGGCTCTATCGACTGGCAGTACTACAGCCCTTTCGGCAGGCAGGGCCGGTACTCTCGGCGTCGAAACCATAGCCAATATTGCCGACAGCGCCGGTAAAGCCGTGGTCAATATCGACACAATGACCGTAGTTCAGTTGCCATACTTTGCCGAGACTTTCTCGCCCTTAGACTTTTTTGGCTTCGGGGGAGGCGAAATGGTACCCCAGCCCATCTTGCAAAAACGTCGCGGAGTTGGCTCAGGGCTTATCATCAGAGAAGACGGCTATATCTTGACCAACAACCATGTGGTCGGTAATGCTCAGCAAATCAAGGTTTCGCTGCAAGACAAGCGTACTTTCGACGGTAAAGTAATAGGTAGAGACCCTTTCACCGACCTGGCCGTGGTCAAAATTGACGCCAAAGGTCTGCCGGTTTCCAAAATAGGCGAAAGCAAGTCACTGAGACCGGGCGATTTCGCCATAGCCATCGGCAGCCCTCTGGGCTTCGACCATACCGTCACCCTGGGCATAATCTCGGCCCTTGGTAGGTCAATCGATGCCGAAAACAAACCGATTTCCAATCTCATTCAAACCGATGCCGCTATTAATCCAGGCAATTCGGGTGGTCCGCTCCTTAACATAAATGGAGAAGTAGTGGGCGTAAACGTTGCCATCAGAGGTGATGGACAAAACATAGGCTTTGCCATACCTTCTGAAGTATTCTCGGAAGTCTCTAAACAGTTGATAGCGCAAGGACATGTCTCGCGCCCCTATCTAGGCATCAAGATGCAGATCATGGACGAAGCCATGGCTCAAGCCTTGGGCTTGCCGCCCAACACCAAAGGGGCACTGGTGGCCCAGGTCGGACAGGGCAGCCCGGCTGAAGAAGGCGGATTGCAAATTCAGGACGTGATTACTTCTATAGACGGTCAGCCGGTGAAAGAACCGGAAGATGTAAGAGCTTTTGTTAAGAGCAAGAAAACTGGAGATATTGTCCGCATAGCAGTGCTGAGACAGGGTTCGCTTACATCGCTCAAGGTAAAACTAGGCGAATTCAAAGCCCAATAGCCTGTTTCAAACATTTGTCATCGATTTCTGGGTATAGAAGACCAGGTGTATTAGATGGCAAAGAAAAAGCAGATCAAGTTTCCCATTGCTTCTCCCATGGCAAACATGAGTTTGTCTTGGCGGTCGGTCTTTTTATTGCCGATCTATGCTCAGGTCTCATTACTGGTGCTCGGCGCTTTCTCTTATAACTTCCCGCTCAGTACAAGACTAAGCCTATTTATCACGTACCTTACTTTCTTCTTTTACCGATTCTTGGCCAACCTGGCTTCCAGACACCTTATTATCGATGATGGACTAATCAAGGTTGGTTATGAAAGCTATGAGATCGCAGCGCTGCAAAAAATCAGCGTGCCAATCAACAAATACGACTATACAGACGGCACTATCATTCTGCACTTTGGACCAGGCAACAAAAATAATCTCAAGCTCGAACTTGCCAACCTGGGTGCCGAGAACTCTGAGAAACTAATCGAAATTCTCTCGCGGCGGGTCTCTGGTCTGCCTATCGAGCCGCGCATCGAAGAAGCTTTGCAAAACCTCAAACCACTCAAGCAAGATAAGCTAGCCAATCCAAACGAATTGGTCCTGCCCTATAAGCTACATGGCTTTATCCGCGATTTTCCAGCCCAGCTCAAAAGCGCCGGCAACTTCTGGCTGCAATCTCTAGGTCCGCTCGGCACCTTGGTTATAGCAACACCAATCTGGTTGACCTCGTCGTTAGCTTTGTTCAATGCCCTGCGCAATTATAGCGACGTGCAAGGCAACAGACTTTTCTATGAATTGCTTTCGTCCTTTCTCTTTTGTCTGCAATCTTACAGTTTTACATTTCAGACTGTCTGCGAGAATTCAGGCATTGGACGCCTCATTGCCTATATGATCTGGGGCGCCCTGGCATTTTTAGTCTATTACCTATTTAAGGTCATTTACAGCACCAATACAATCACGGTGAACCGTCAGGGGCTGGAGGCCGACTTCATGGCCGAACTCTGGTCGGAGGCACGAGGCAGAGTCAACTTCGACTATCTCGAAAAGATCGAACTAGTGGGAGGCACTAATTCAGCCAGTCCAGACAAGTGGAAAATCAAGCTCACTTCTCGAATTGCAACTTTACTTGGCGAGAGAAAGAAGGAAGAAACTATAGAACTAGGGGCGGTGGCGCCCGCAGATCGAGATAGATTATTGAAAGCCTTTCAGGAATTTGCCCCTCCCAGCACACTGACGCTTGAAGTAACCGAAACACTGAAGAGCGGAGCGGAGAAATCTTATACTGATCTATGGCTGCAGAGTCTTTCAGACGGCAATTTAAGAAAAAACATCGAGCCGCTTCGCAACGGCGCCCTTTTGCAAGAAGGTCGCTATCAAATAATCGATAAACTCGGCATAGGGGGAGAAGGAACGGCCTATCAAGCCCTCGACCGAGAAGAGTTGGCGAGCGGTAAAGTCAAAAAGGTAGTTCTCAAAGAAACAATCATCCCACCTTATCTAGACCGTCCAGCCGAATACGAAACTCTCGAAAAAATCAAGAAAGAAACTGAAATTCTGGCATCAATCAAGAGTGATTTGGTGGTGCAATGTCATGGCTTTTTTCTTGAAGATAGAAGGACCTATATCGTACTTGAATATATCGAAGGAAAAAATCTCAGACAGTATGTCAAGGAACAAGGTCCGCTGCCCCAAGCCGAGGTAATTAGGCTGGCTCTAATTATGTGCGACATACTCGAAGCTTTGCATAGCAAGCAAGTCATACATAGAGATTTCACCCCCGATAATATAATTATCGCGCCCGATGGTTCGCTCAAACTTATAGATTTCGCCGTAGCCACCGAAAATAGAGAGGGCGTAACCGGGACGATCGTGGGCAAACATTCTTATGTGCCGACCGAACAGTTCAGAGGCTATGCCGAGAATCGCAGCGATATTTACGCCATGGCTTCAACTCTCTATTTTCTGCTTACCGCCCTCGACCCCGAACCGATTACCGAATCAAACCCGCTAGAAAAGGGAATTGCGGTAAACCCAACTCTCAACCAGCTTATTAAAGAGTGTACATCGCAAGTTCCGTCGGAGAGACCAGTCAGTGCCGCACAGATAAAAGAGCGTCTCAGCGAAATAGAAATAGCTGCTTTAACAGACAGCTCAAACAATAAAGATGAATTTGCAGAGCTGTCTAAATTGGAAGAGTCGGATAAACTAGAGACCGCGAAAGAAACAGAAGAATCTTTAGTCATCAAGCTCACCGGCGAATTCGAAAAGCAGGTGTTGAATGGCTGAACTCTGCATCAAACTAGACTATCAAGATCCTGTCAAAGAGGGGGCAGCCACCCTCATTAAGTCTAACTTTCCGCTCTGGGCTATTCTGCCTATTCTTGGCGCTATTTTCTGTGCCGGCATTTCAATTTTGATGACTGTTCTCTTCGGTCTTGTGCCCCTCTTCTTCCTCGCCCTGCTCAAGACACTGTCGACCAGACAAATACTGATGGACAAACGCGGCATCGAAGTGCCCTCAGATCTATCCCGCGGTCGGCTGAGAGGCAGTTATCTCAGATGGGATCAAATTGCTCGAACATTTGTAACCAGTTCATCTGGCAGTTCTGGCAGCTCTGGCAGTTCTGGCAGCTCTAGCGAAGTTTCGGCAAAAGAGCTAGTCTTTTTACCTTTCACAAAAGAACTGCCGACAATCAGAGTGCCGCTAGATCGGCTAGATAGCAATCAGACCGAGAAGCTGCTCGTCTCTATTCAGCTTTTTCTGCCCGGCGAAAATGATCAAAGTTTAGAAGAACTAAGTCAGTCACTCAGGCGCTTGAACGCCGGGCTTAGCAGCGAGAGTGAATTTTCTTACACCGATATCTGGGAGGATGAATTGAAGCGCCGCTTTCGTCCGGCTGCATTTATGCCCCTTGAATCTGGTGTAACAGTGCGCGAAGGCTCTATAAAGATTGAAAGAGCCCTTGCTTCAGGCGGTCTTTCAGCAGTTTACCTAGCCAGTACAAAGCAAGGCAAACTAGTGGTTCTAAAAGAATCGGTCATACCCGAGTCTTACGAAAGCGAGCTGAAAGAAAAAGCGAGAGAGATGTTTGCCCGCGAGGCGAGACTGCTCATGAAGCTCGATTTCGACAAAATAGTTAAAGTGCTTGATTTTTTTAGCGAGGGCGGTCGCTCTTATCTGTTACTAGAAAGCGTCACCGGACCAGACCTGAGACAATACGTCAAACAGCACGGCAAGCTGCGAGAGTCACTAGTGCTTGATCTAGCCTTACAGATGGCCGACATTTTGCTCTATTTGCATAGCCAAGAGCCGCCGGTAATCCATCGCGACTTCACCCCTGACAATCTGGTATTGCAGAACGACGGCAAACTAGTGGCTATCGATTTTGGTGCCGCCAATGAATATATCGGCAACGCCACCGGCACCTTTGTCGGCAAGCATGCCTATATAGCGCCTGAACAGTTCAGAGGCAAAGCTTCGCCGCAGAGCGACCTTTATGCCATGGGAGGCACACTCTTTTATCTTTTGACCGGTGAAGATCCTCTGGCCCTAAGCGCTTCCAATCCAGCCGATAAAGTAGCAGTTTCACCGGCGCTGGCCAAACTAGTCTATGACCTCACCTTGCCCGAGGGCCGCATAGCCAATGCCGCCGTCGTCAAAGCCAGGCTAGAGATTATCAAAACAACAGCTTGATTTAGATGCAATCATTTCAGATATACTATTTGAGTTAAGTCAAGTCACGCATTACTTGCAATTTGAGCGCGACCAAGCACTGCGAGGCAAGAAATTGTCCGGTCAAGAAAAGAAATTCGACGAAGAGCATTGGCGCCAAGTCTTAAGCGCCGAAGAGTATCATGTTGCCAGGGAGAAAGGCACCGAAAGAGCCTTCACCGGTCGCTATTGGAATAATCACGAATCAGGTCTTTACAACTGTGTTTGTTGCGGCGCCCCGCTCTTTGATTCCAGCTGTAAATATGACTCCGGCAGCGGTTGGCCTAGTTTTTATAAGCCAGCCCAGGGAGCTTTGATTGACGAACATGAAGATCTTAGCTATGGAATGCGCAGAGTGGAAGTCACTTGTGCGCAATGCGGCGCCCATCTTGGTCATCTCTTTCCCGATGGACCGAGACCCACTGGTCTGAGATATTGCATCAATTCACTCTCGCTCAAATTTGAAAAAAATCCAGACTAGAATAAAATCCAAAACAAGACAAAATCCAAAATAGAAAAATACTGCCACAATAAATGTCCCGAACCATCCTGCACTTAGAAATCGAAGACTCAGTCAAAGAGCTTCTCAATGCCTTGCTTAGCGCCCGTGGACATAAAGTGGAAAGCCTCGCTTCCGGGAAAGAGGGGCTGGCTAAAATTGCCTCTGAAAATCCTGATCTTGTCGTTGTTGGCGCCGAATTAGAAGATATCGACGGCATTTCATTTATCGCCAAACTAAGAGCAATTAACCGCAATATCAATATCATTTATGTTTCTAAAGTCTGGCATGACGCTGCCATATACAAACAGTTGCGCAGCGATCTCAAGGTGGACATGGTGGTGCATCGACCCCTCAAAGCCTCACTTTTAGGCGCCCAAATCGAAAGCATCTTCCAAGAAGAAAAGAAGATTACCTCTCACATTGAACAAGAAGAAACAATATTCAAAACGCTGCAAGCCAATTATTTGAAGGTCTTGCCCGAGCGCGTCAAAAAACTGAATCTAGCCATACAGACTGCCAAGTCTAACCCGGAAGATCAATATTCGCTCTTGGAAGCAATTCGATTAGCTCATAACTTAAAGGGCACCGCATCTAGTTGCGGCTTCGGCGTGCTGGGCGAATCAGCCGGTTCGCTTGAAAAAGCGCTGGCCAGTATCAAGGATAACCGCCTGGAACGAAACGAAGCAGCCTGGGAAGAAATTGAATTGATGGTGGATCTGGTGCGCAGTAATGCCACCGTTCTCAGTGGCACACCTTCGGCCCAAGTGGACAAAAGAGCATTCTCGACTCTGGAAATAGATCCTGAAGCCGACATGAGCTTGCCGCCGGTGAGCGGTCCACCCATACCGCAAGACAATTTTGATGTCTTCGATGATTCGGCTTCAGCCCGAGTTTTGGTGGTCAGCAAAGCCGAACTTTCAGGGGGCGGGGTGCTCAGCACCAGAGCCGGCATGAAAGTACATGTGCTTAAAGTGTCAGACCGCGAAGAAGCGCTTGAGCGGGCGGCGAGACTGACACTTGATGCGGTGCTCATCGACATCGATATTAAATTACCCGGCCCCTCTCTCAATTTAGCGCGCGAACTGCGCTCACTTGCCCAGTATGAAAGCTTGCCTGTGGCTTTTTTAGCCGGCGAAAGAAAAGAAAAAGACTTAGAAGACAGCACCCATGCTGGCGCCGCCCTTATGCTCTCTGACGGCAAAGAAGGGCGCTTAAGCGGTGCCGACCTCAGCCAGGCTATCGATTATCTTCTCAGCGCCCGCAGCGGAGGACGGCCGCGCATCTTGTTGGTCGATGACGATCAAGATTTTGTGCATGTGGTGGCGTCGGTACTGGGTCAAGAAGGCATGCTGGTCAAAGTGGTGGAAAGCGGTGCCGGCATACTTGCCGAAATGAACGACTTCCACCCTGACCTACTTTTGCTTGATGTAAATATGCCCGGACTATCCGGCTACGATGTTTGTCGCCTTGTCCGTTCCGAAAGTCGCTTCCACGACCTACCTGTGATTGTTTTGACTGCCGCCACCGGCTTAGAAAACCGCCTGGCTGCCTTCGAATCTGGAGCCGACGACTATTTGCCCAAGCCAATAGCCAAGGTGGAACTTTTGACTAGGGTAAAAGTGAGACTGGAAAGATCGCGCCTCTTGAGAGAGCGAGCCAACTTGGACGTTTTGACCGGACTGCCGATTAGACGCGCATTTATGGAAGAGCTTGATAAGATGGTGCAAGAAAGCGAGAGAAACGGTCTAATTTTCAGCCTGGCTTTGATTGATGTCGACCATTTCAAACAAATAAACGATCGCCACGGGCATCTAGCAGGCGATAGAGTGCTGGCTGCTTTAGGTCACCTGCTCAAGAAACGCTTCAGAGTGGAAGATATTAGAGGACGCTGGGGCGGGGAAGAATTTATCGTCGCCTTCCGTCATATTCCAAGGAATACAGCCCGAGGCGCCCTGCAGAGAGCCCTGGAAGAACTGAGCAAACTGGAGTTCAAGGGAGACCGTGATGAGAGCTTTTCAATTTCATTCTCTTCGGGCATAGTGGAGTATCCGGCGGAGAGTAAAGACTTATCCGACCTGCTCAGACGCTCCGACGAAAAGCTCTATCAGGCAAAGGAAGCCGGACGCAATTGCATTATCGCTTAAAGCAAAGTTGCCTAAGACTAAACCTAAGACTAAAAAAGAAAGCATGAAAAAAATTCTTGTAGTTGAAGACGATGAAAGTTTGCGCGAAACCGTGCAAGATTGGTTGTCCTTCGAAAAGTTTATGGTGGAGACAGCCGCCGACGGGCAAGAAGCTGTGGAACAACTGCAAGTCAATGATTTTGATTTGATTGTCTTAGATTGGCAGTTACCGCACCTGAACGGTATAGAAGTCTTGCGCAGATATAGAGGTGTCGGCGGCACCACCCCGGTTATCTTTCTATCGGGCATGTCTAACGCCCAAGAGAGGCAAGCTTGTCTAGAAGCCGGTGCCAATGAGTTTTTGCCTAAACCGTTTCAGCTGCAAGAGTTGTCTAAAGCAATAAAGAAATTACTTGGATGTTAGATAGGAAGGAGATTCTTTCTCAATGAGTTCATTTATTCATCTTGTATGTGACTATGCCCAGGGTGACCTGGCTTGGGCCGAGGTAGTGGCGGCACTGTCTTGCAAGTTGCATGACGACACGCGCATTCACACCACTTCGGTGCATCCTTTCGATACTGTCTCAACCGGCTTTGTCGTAGCCCAGCTAGCCCTTGCCGATCGTGAATTGCGACCCAAGAATATGCTGGTCTTTGCCAATTGCGCCCCGCGCAAAGATAAGAAAGACGCACGCCCCGGCAACGAAGGCGAAGGTCTCTTGTTTGCCAAGCTAAAGAACGGCGTGCAAGTATTGGCGGTCAATTCGGGCTATTCGCTTTCTTTCGTACGCGACCAGATAACCGAAATCTGGAGCACCAATGTGGAAGAAGCCGGCAGTCAGTTTAGATCTAGAGATTTCTTCCCCCTTGCTGTTTCAAAGGCCTCTAGGGGCGATTTTTCTTTCATCAAGGCTAAAATGCATGCCACTGAAATCGTGCCGCAAGAGCCTGCCGAAGTGGTTGGTTATATAGATTCTTTCGGCAATATCAAGACCACCCTGCGCGGTGGCGATAACAAACTGGAAGCCTTGACGCCCGGCACCCGGTTAAAAGTAACAGTCGGCACCCATACCTCAACTGCCACCGTGGCCACAGGCAGTTTTAATATCATGGAAGGCGATCTGGCTTTCGCCCCAGGCTCTTCCGGTCATGAAAGACGCTATTGGGAACTCTTCAAAAGAGGTGGTAGTGCCAGCGATGAATTCGGACATCCGCTGGCCGGAACCCCAATAAAAATACAAACAGCGTAATTAAGGGGTAAGAAGCGTTACTTAACCGCCACAAATTGGTACAGTAGAAATACCCAATCAATTTCAAAGCGTCTACTATTAGATGCTCAACTACACCGGCAACTCTGAAAGAACTCATGCTCGAAAAACAGGCAACGGCGGACGCGCTCCCCACTCTACTAATAGGGGCGAGCATCATCTCACAGCAAAAGCTGGAAGAGGCGATGAATACGGCTAAAAGTCTGAACGTGCCATTGGCACGGGCACTGACCATGCTGAATATGGTGGGTGAATCCACCTTGAAACTGGTTCAAGACGCCGAGCAACTGGTAGTTAGTAAAGAAGCCACGGTGGACCTAGCCCTTAAGGCTCTTAGACTGGCGCGTCAGAATAATATGAACATGGAAGACGCCATCGGCGTCATCACCTCGGTTCATAAAAAGACTCAGACAGTCCAGTCAATTACCAATCCACTCACCGAATTACTGCTCAAAGCTGAACTTATCACCAACGAGCAGCTAGGCCGTTCCATCATTCAAGCCAAAGATACCGGCATGCAGATGGGACGCATTATGGTTCTCAACCGCGACCTCTCAGGCTGGATGATGAATGCTGCCCTTACCGCGCAGCTTTTGGTCAGAGACGGCAAAGTCACCAAAGACCAGGCCGTTCAGGCGCTGCTCATTGTGGCGAGACGCAGGGTCAGTATAGAGCAGGCTCTTTTCGAACTAGGACTGTTTTCTGAAAAGTCGGGACAGACTGTGAGAATAGGCGAACTGGTTCTCATGGCAGGTTTCCTTTCGGAAGGCGACATGCTCGAATGTTTAGAAATCGAGCTAATTAAAGAGAAGCAATTCGGACAAATTTTGCTTGAACAAGGTCTTGTCACCCACGATCTTTTGGAAGCGGCGATAGTTTTACAAGACATGGTTTCAAACGGCACACTTAGAGCTTTTCAGGCCGCTGATGCTCTCAAGCAAGTAAAAGCACGTTCGATTTCGGTCTATCAGGCGGTGGCCGAACTTTATCCCGCCACTCAAGCCGAGCCAAAAGAGTTCTTACCGGCAAAACTGCTCACCGACGCCGGTCTAATCTCGGCTTCAGATCTAGAGAAAGTTATTGATCCAACTGAGAAGAGTTCCATCAAAGTAGGCAAGAAAGTGCTCTCCACCGGCGCCATTTCTGAAGCTGTGCTTTATACAGCCCTGAGAACCTATTCGCTCTACAAGCAAGGCTTCCTTTCGGCCGAACAATCAGTCAATGCCCTCAAGAAAAGCCGCAATGAGAACCTCACCCTCGATGAAGCCCTCTCAAAGCTTGGCTGGATTGTACCGGCGAGAATGCAGTGGATCTGGTCTTAAAATTGCCTTCGCGTATCTTACTTCTGCTTCTGGCGTCGGTTTTCTTTGCTGTTGCCGGTGCGCGCGAAAGCTTTGCCGATGAAATACATCGCCCTAAAGTAGCTGTGGTCCTCAGCGGAGGCGGTATGAAAGCAGCTGCCGCCATTGGTGTTCTCAAAGCCTTGGAAGAAGAAGAGATTCCGGTGGATATGATTGTCGGATCAAGTATGGGAGCCGTTGTCGGTGGGCTTTATGCAGCAGGCATGACCCCTGAACATATTCAAGATCAGTTCGAAAAAAAGAAGCTCATGCATGCTTATCTGACCATCCCATTAAGCCTGCGCATTCTTGTCATACCGCTCTTTTATACGCCTCGGCTGGTAGGTATAGAGCCTTACGACGGGCTTTATCGAGGCAAACGATTTGCCGACTATCTCAATAAACAGATTCCTGAAACCCAGAGATCTATAGAAGACCTAAAAGTGCCTTTCGGTGCCATTGCCGTCAATCTGCTAGATGGCAAGGTGAAAGTCTTCAACTCTGGTAACTTGAGCACGGCGCTGCAAGCCAGTTGCGCTATACCGGCCCTGCGCAAACCTGTGAAGATAAAAGGTGACGATGGTCTCTATGTAGACGGTAGTGTTCTCAATAATCTGCCGGTCAAAGAGGCGCGAAAAATGGGGGCGGACATAGTCATAGCCGTAGACACCACTGATCGCGGCGAAACAAAAGACTCAGACTATCATAAAGTAGGCAGCGTTACCGCCCGCGTCATCAACCTGCACATGGCCCAAGTAGACCGCGAATCACGCCTTTCGGCCGACTTCGTCATCGATCCTTCGGTGCAATCAGTGCCGGCTGTTTCCACAAGCCCAGCCCAAGCTAGAAAGCTGATTGAAGCCGGTGCCAAAGCCGCCCACCAGGTGGCACCGGCAATCAAAGAGTGCATCGAAAAACACACCGTTAGGTAAGAGACGGTGCTTTCTCCATTGGTGCTTCTTCACCATAGGCAGCCATATGAACATAGTTCTCCAGACCGCCTTCCAAAAGCTTCTTGACGTCGTTCATAAAGCGCGCAGCCGGAGCGCCGTCGATGATGCGATGGTCGAAGTTGAGAATGATAGTGAGCATAGGCCGAATTTCGATACGTCCTTCTCTAACCACAGCACGCTCTTCTACTTCGCCGACTCCGAAGGTGGAGGTCGAAACACAAGGCGGAATGAGAGCTTTCATGCCCCATTTGCCTATTGAAGAAAGTCCAAAAGTGGCGCCCATGAAATGTAATCTTACATTCGGGAAACGCAGACCAGCCCAAAGAATAAAGCGCCTGAACCACCAGGGAGTGCCGTTGAATCTATTCTGCAAGTTGAGATGATGCACGGTTTCCATATCAGACTCGGCATACTGTCTTAGTTCACCGGCTATTTCTTCCACCGACTTGGTATCGGGATTCTCGATGGCACCAAAGAATACTGCCGGTTGCTGCCCGATTACTCTCTCGACAGTAAAGCCAGCGACAATGTCGTTGAAAGTAACTGTCTTGCCGAAGGGAAGCACAGCTGTACGGCTCTCTGGATGGGATCTTTGCGCTATGCCGATGGCTTTGAGCAAGATAGCCGTCACTGTCACTTTCTGACCATAAGACTTGAGCTTCTTGCGCAGTTCTTCAGCCCAAGTCATATCGATATCGCAAAAAAGATAAGTGGGAACAGAATCTCTACCGATGATTTGGATCAAATCTAGAACGTTCCAACGGGGACGAGGAAGATCTCCCAAGGTGAAGTTGAAAGCTTTCTTCTGATTATCCATAAAAACCGACTGACCTCAAAAATCGAATATACAACCCGTAACCCTATTATATGTTACCTCTTGGCTTTCCTGAAGAGCACCGGATAACTTTGCTTACGATAAAACAAAAGAGACCTCATGCTTAGTCTTGTCGCAATTGAGACAACCTCAGCATGCCCTGAATTAGACCGGCTGTAAGCAAATTTCTTTTAATATTGCCTGAATTCGCCAAACTAACGCTGTATGTCCTGCTCCAGAGGCGAAAGAGCGTCTTGGTCGGTCATTTGTCCTTCTTCACGGTCGATTTGGGCTTCACCCGATATCTGAGCCCGTCCGGCGGGCTGCAAAGGTGACTGCCCGGAATTGACTGCATAAGAAGGGTAGTTCAATGCATTGGCAGAGTTATGCTCTGGGCTTTGCCCCGGCAAAGTGCCACCACCAGCGCTACCTTGCCCTCTGCGACCCTTATTTTTATTGGCGTTCAGTTCCTTGAAAAGACCCGATATAGACATGTCTCCAGCGCCGCTGCCATTGCCACTGCCGAAATTAGTGCCGCCCGGTTGGTTATTGCGCGCCGGAAATCCAGCAGAAGTAGAGCCAGCGGAAGTAGAGCCACCGGAAGGAAACCCAAAAGATGGGAAATTAGCCGAAAAGCCGGAAGAAGAGTTAGCAGGTGGGTTCTGAGGTGTTTGTGAGAAAAGAGAAGAAGCCGGCTGAGCCCCTTTATTGTCGTTTTCTTCTTGGCGCTCCCGCATCAGTCTTTCCATCTTAGCCACTGTCTCTTTCTTAAGACTGGCTTCTCTGGCTTTGACTTCAGCAATATTCTTCTCGTATTTGCTGATTTCGCTTTGCTTCTTATCCACTTCTCCCTTTAGTTCGACAAACTTGCTATAGGCAAACCAGGCGCCCACCGAAAGGAAGGTAATAAGAACCCCCACCGTCAACTCCACCCAGCGAAAACCGGGCTTTACTTCCTCTTCACCTTGCAGGACAAATTCCAGTTCTTCTTTCATGTCTTGCGCCGACTGATAGCGCAAATAAACATCTTGCTGGGTGGCTCTCTGCACAATCAAATCGGTGGCTTCAGAGATTTCTTCGTCAAGCTCTGCCGGCTTACAGATAGTCAATGCAAGAGGTTCGGCACCGGTAAGCAAGAAGTGCATGGTGGCGCCCAAAGCATAAATATCAGAGCGCGGGTCGGCGCCTCCCCAATATTGTTCGGGCGGCGAATAGCCCTGCGAAACCACATGGGTGTTGTCGCCTTCGTCTTGATAAAGCCTGGCAATGCCGAAGTCGACCAGCTTGACCCGGTCTTTGGTGTCGATCATGATGTTGGACGGCTTCAAGTCGCGGTAGATAACCGGCGGGTCATTTGAATGCAAATAACTGAGCACGTCGCAAATCTGGCGCGCCCAAACCAAGACCTGCTCTTCCGAAAATGGTTCTTCTCTTTCTTTGAGCATGTCGTGAAGGTTATGCCCCTCCACATATTCCATGACCAGGTAGTAATCGTCTTGATCTTGGAAGCTATCGAGCACCAGCACAATATTCGGATGCTGTAGTTTGGCCAGCACATTGGCCTCGCGCAGGAAGAACTGCTGAGCCTTGGCCTTGTCTTCCTCTCTAAAAAAATCGTCCCGCAGTTTTTTGACTACGCATTTGCGCTTGTCTAAGTTGAGGTCATAAGCCAGATAAACGGTGCCCATACCGCCCTGACCCAGATAATCGACAACCTGCCAGCGGCCGCGCAGAACGAAGGGACCGTCCCGTCTGGGATCCCGCTCATTCATACCAATCTCATTGCCGAAGCCGCCTACCATAGCTTCTCTCCTGTCAGATACTTCAGTATAACAACGTTTAATCTAGACAGGAAGCTTTATTTAAGGTTAGACGACAAGTAGCTTATGTTTCTCGGCCAATTGCTCGAAAAGCGCCAGGGACTTGATATGTTCATCTTCAAAGTCATATTCGAGCTGCTCTCTGAAATAAGCTTGCAAGAGTTTGCGCTCCAGACCGGTGCGGCGCACCGCTTCATCAAGCACCTGATTGAATTTTTCCCCCAGCCCCCGGCGCCAGGAGTCGCCTAAAAGCTCAGCGATTGCCTGAAAATCATCAAAACAAGCTTCATAGTAAGAGCGCCTGGCCCCCCAGAGCCCGAAAACCATCGGCAGTCCATAATGGCGCCGCCACCAACTGCCCATGTCAAAGCGATGCAGCTGACTAAGCTCCGGCCCGCTCCTTTTCTTGAGCGACTCATCGAAATCAAGAGCGGCATCCCCAATCATGAGCACTGCATCGAAGCGACTATCATCAAGACTGGGATCTTTTCCATAAACAAACTGAGGACAAAAACCCAGTTCTTCAGTAAGCAAAATCTTGAGAAGACAAATAGAAGTCGCCGAAGATACCGGCACCCCGATAGTGGAATCTTGCAAGCTCAAGAGATTAAGGGGCAGCTTGCTATAGAAAAACACACTGCCTACTTCCTGCTGACTGGAAATCGAGAGGGTGGGAATCACTTCAAAGTCGCCACTGGCAAGCAAATAATGGGCGCTCATCGCTCCAATGTCGAGTTTACCCTCGCCATAGAGCCGATTGAGCTGGCCGGGCGTACCCATGGTCAAAGTCATGCCTTCAGGCAAAGATTCAAGCAGAGGCAGAGTAATGGGCAGACAATTGACGAAATCAATCTGACCGAACTGCACCGGGCGACTAAGTCTGTAGCTCTTTGAAATAACCGACTCCTGCTCAAGACAACTAAGATCATGACAGAGCTTTGCCCAAGTTGGAAAAATTTGCAGTTTTCGGTAACAAAAAAGCGCCGCCTTGACAGGGCAGCGCTGGCTATAAAAGTGGGAGCGGACCAGATAAATTTAGTATATTCTTGGGTCCGGCTCCCTAATTCCATTATGCAGGTAAGGCGGCAGTCGTCAAGTAGTTCTCGAAATAAAATTTCTCCCCCACCAACAACCACTTAAAGAGGCAACCTGAACAGATGAAAATGATCGACCTGATCCTGGCTAAGCGCAGCGGCGGCTCTCATAGTCGAGAACAAATCCAGTTTCTGGTAGACGGTATCATGGA
Source organism: Candidatus Obscuribacterales bacterium (assembly GCA_019745415.1). Classification (GTDB taxonomy): domain Bacteria; phylum Cyanobacteriota; class Vampirovibrionia; order Obscuribacterales; family Obscuribacteraceae; genus Obscuribacter. Next base: position 81,592 of record JAIETF010000050.1, read on the forward strand.
CGGTTCCATCCCCGACTATCAACTATCAGCTTGGCTTATGGCTGTTTGCTGGCAAGGGATGAATATGGAAGAGACTGCCTTCCTCACCGACGCCATGTGTCATTCGGGGCAAGTGCTCGATCTCAGTGAACTCGGTTCTGTGGTGGGCGATAAGCACAGCACCGGCGGCGTGGGCGACAAGACCACCCTGGTTTTTGTGCCGCTCTTGGCGGCAGCAGGCATTCCTATGGCTAAGTTATCGGGACGGGGTCTCGGTCATACCGGCGGTACCATAGATAAGCTGGAAGCCATTCCCGGCTTCCAAGTCGATCTGAGCACAGCCGACTTTATCAAGCAAGTTAAGGGCATCGGCATGGCCATAGGTGGACAGACAGCCGAACTGGCTCCAGCCGACGGCAAAATTTACGCCCTCAGAGACGTCACCGGTACAGTCGAATCGATTCCTTTGATTTCGGCCTCGGTCATGTCGAAGAAACTGGCGGCGGGTGCCAATCTGATTATATTAGACGTAAAGTGCGGCAAAGGCGCCTTTATGGAAACAGAAGAAAAGGCCAAAGAACTAGCCGCCACCATGGCTAGTGTTGGTCGCATTCTCAAAAGACCTGTACTGGCCGTGGTTACAGATATGGAACAGCCGCTTGGTTATGCGGTTGGACATACCGTGGAAGTAATCGAAGCAATTGAAACACTGAAAGGTCGAGGACCGGAAGACCTGCACGAACTTTGCATGGAACTGGGCGGACTTGCCCTTTTGGAAGCCGGCAAGGCTAAGACTAAAGAAGAAGCTGAAGCTAAATTGAAAGAACTGATAAGTTCGGGCAAAGCCCTGCAAACCTTTGCCAAGCTTATCGAAGCCCAGGGCGGCGACAGTAAAGTTTTGGAAGACTATAGTCTCATGCCTACGGCGAAACTAAAGAGAGAATTTTTGGTGCCGGGAGAAGCCTCAGATAATAAATGGATCGCCCACATAGACGGTAGAAAAATAGCCGAAGCCGCAAAGGTAATGGGCGCCGGCCGGACAAAAAAGGGCGACCCCATAGATCTCAGTGTCGGTCTGGTTTTGAAGGGTAAATGCGGTGACAAACTAAAGGGCGGAGAAGCGGCAGCCATCGTCTATTGCAACGACGAGAAGCAATTTGAAGCAGCCTGCGCCAAATTGAGCGAAGCTTTTACTTTCTCGGACAAAGAAATTGCCAAACCCAGCTTGATCAAAGCAACTGTCAAATAAGATAGAGCAAGCCGAAAATGCAAACCGAATTTCCTAAAGGTCTTAAGACTTTTCGCCTGATACCATATGAGGTGCAAGACCCGGTCACCAATATGGCTATAGACGAAGCCTTGCTAGACCTGCACATTCAAGGAAAATGCCCGCCCACACTGCGCTTCTATGGCTGGGACCCGGCGGCGGTAAGCTTTGGATATAGTCAAAAGGTAAGCGACCGTGTAAAAAGCCGCCTAAAAGAATTAGGCTTAGGCATGGTGCGCCGCCCCACAGGCGGACGCGCAGTCTTGCACCAGGGCGAGTTGACCTATAGCTATATCGGCTCAGCCGGCTCAAAAAGCGTACAGCAAGACTATAAAGAAATCTGCCGCGCCTTCATTATCGGCTTAGAGAAACTCGGTGTAAAAGTAGAACTTGGGCGAGCCGACAGCGGCTATCGCAGCCATGAAGATTGTTTTGAAGCAACCACCCTTGCCGACTTGCATCACAATGGCTTGAAACTAGTGGGCTCGGCCCAACTGAGGCGCAAAGACAGTCTCTTGCAACATGGTTCGGTGATTTTGGATCAAGAGCAAGATGCCATGGCTTATGCCCTGGGCCTTGGTTCATTTTCTAGAACGGCAGAGAATCAAGAACACAGTGAAAGTCAAACGGCCATAGCCAGTAAGCGACATGCCTGCCTCAAAGACCTAGTCGATGTCGATAGAACTAGTCTGGAAGAGGCTATCGGCTTTGGCTTCGGCAAAGTCTTCGACTGTACATTTAGTGTTTACGATCTCACTTTTGAAGAATGGCAAGTGGTCGATTCACTCAAGTCAGACCCAGAGAAATACCGGGTCTGAATTACTGCGGACCAGCGCCGGCTTTTGCCGCTACTTGCTCTTTATCTTCAAGTTCTTTCTGTTCGAGTTCTTTCTTTTCGAGCTTTTCTTTCTTGAGGGCTTTGACAATCTTGCCAAGTTTTCTCAGCTGCGCTTTCGCCTCAAACTGCTCGCTGATATCAGCATCGTGATAGGCAATCATTTTCCATTCTTTCACGACCCGGTTGAGCATGTCTTCGTCGTAAGTTCCATCGGCTTTGCGCAAAAGCCCGGTCATCGAACGAGCAAGAAGCACGTGTCCAGTAGGGTCTCCGGAGTCAAGCTGCACGGCTTTACTAAGCACGCGATAGGCATCTTTGTAGCGCCTTTCAAGCAAGAACTGCTCACCGTTGAAGCGCAGATGTGAAGCCTCAGACATGCGCCCGCTGATACCGCGACCAAAAAATGCGGCATTGGGCAATTCACTGGAATAAACTTCTTGTTCTCGATCTATGCTCGGCGAAATGACATCGGCTTGACTGGGCTGAGCCCAAAGAAGCGCGCCCGGAATAAGTGAAGCTGGAATAAGCGCCGCCATGAGAGCAGGAAATAGAGCGCGAAAGCCAGTCAAAGAGAGCGGATTTCTATTGGATTTAGTCATCAGCGATTATCCTCCGGCGATGTGCCTTCGCCACCATCCGTGACATCAGTTACGTTTACCGGCTGGCCTTGCAATTCGGCCACTTCGGCTTCCAGTTCTTTGATGCGTTCTTCGATACGTTCAATCTGCTTTAGTTCTTCCAAGACTTTTTCTTGCAGCAGCTTGCCGTTTATAGACTGATTTTCAATAAATAAAGTATAGGTGCGCTGGCCGACGGTCTGCAAATGCCTGGTCTTTTCGGTGTTGAGAGACATGACCGTCATCTTCAGCTTAGCTGCTTTGGCTGCCTTATTTGTCTCGCTAGCAGCCTTATTGGTCACCTCTTTCATTTTATTGAATATATTATCGAAACCGGGACCTGGCATGTTTCACCTATCTCACTGCTTAAGCGACCCTAGAACTAAACTGTAATCGTGCCTTCTTCTAAGTTGAACCTTTGATGTATCTTGCGAACCGCCTCGCGTCCAAAACGAGCCGGCATCAAGACACTCACCCTCATATCACCTGTAGCCACCATCTGCACAGGAATTTCAGCATCATTCAAAGTTTCGAAAACACCAGCCACTACTTCGGGACGACTGGTGAGGCGACGTCCGACCACGCTTACTTTAGCTGTGTCGGTCTCAACCTGCATAAGCGGATTACCAAGGGCCGATGCCAACGATTCAATAAGCTGCTGCACCCGCGCCAGAGCCGACTTTTCTACAGTAAAGACCAGTTCGGAAGCCGGTTCGTCTTCACGCTTCAAAACCATAACCATATCGGTCTGAATACCTAGCTCGGTCAATCTGGTAAAGAGCGAAGAAACTCCTTCTAAAGGTTTGGTATCACTGACGGCACTGAGCGACTTAAGCTTCAAGACTGCCGAATTCATATCAAGGGCAATACCGGCGATGGTGTACTCGGGCGAAGCCACTCTGTGGGTAATGAGAGTGCCAGGATTCTCAGGGGTGAAAGTAGACCTTACTCTTATCGGTACTTGATTATCCATGGCAAGCTCAACACTTCTAGCGTTCATCACCTGGGCTCCCGTAAAGGCTAGTTCCAACATCTCTTCATAGCTCACCGAAGGCAAGCAGCGGGCTTCCGAAATAATTCGCGGATCAGCAGTAAAAACACCTTCAACATCTGTGTAGATATCGCAGCGATCGGCACCTATTGCCGCAGCCAGAGCCACAGCCGTGGTATCCGAACCACCACGTCCTAGGGTGGTCAATTCCTCAGACTCGGTAATGCCCTGAAACCCTGCCACAACAGCCACTTCACCACGAGAGAGCGTGGCTTCTACTTTATCTGAACGCACCTCTTGAATTCTGGCGCTTCCGTGGCGATTTTCAGTGATTATTCCGGCTTGCGCCCCAGTAAAGCTGCGGGCATTGACACCGAGACTCTGCAAAGCCATCGTGAAAAGAGCAATCGAGACCTGCTCTCCGGTGGCAAGCAACATATCCATTTCTCGCGAGGCTTGCCCGTGAGGGTCTGCCATAACTTGCTCAGCCAGGTCGATAAGATGATCGGTGGTATGCCCCATGGCTGAAACCACTGTAGTAACTTCATGACCGGCAGCGGCAGCTTGCGCAGTAATCTCAGCAGCGCGCTTGATCTTTTGCACGTCGGCGACTGAAGTACCACCAAATTTTTGGACTAGACGAGTCATTTGCTCTTGCCGGGCGACCGGATATAGACACCAATACTTTTGAATATACGTGGGGCTTAGCTTTGCCCGATTAAGACACGTCATCAAATGATATCCCGGCCCTAAGACCAATTGTCAGAAGCAACGACAAAAATTCTTTAATGAATAGACCATGCCTGAGTTGACTGGCGTCACTTACATATACAAAAGCAGACACAGAACCGCTGCCAAGAGACAAATACAGAACCCGTTGCCAAGAGACTCCAGGCAATACTGCTATTTTGAAATGCAAGCGTATTGGCACTTTTTGAATTTACCGAATTCGGTTAAGACAAAAACTCAATTCAAAATTTTGAAACTTGACCAAAAGAGCTGGGTGCAAAACACCTAATGACAAGCGGCTGCCAAGAACACTCAGCAACCGCTGTCACAATTTCGAATTTGCAATTTATTCCTAACCGAATTATTGGCGAAACAAATTAATTGGGTGAACCAAAGCTTATTCCCACATGGGAATCCGCACATCCGATTTCTTGGCAAATTCGATTGCTTCGTCATAACCGGCATCAACGTGACGAATTACACCCATACCAGGATCGGTTGTGAGGACTCGACTCAGTCTTTCTGCTGCTTCATCGGTGCCGTCGGCAACAATTACCTGTCCTGAGTGCAAGGAATAGCCCATGCCAACGCCGCCGCCGTGGTGCAAAGAAACCCAGCTGGCGCCGCCCACTGCATTGATCATGGCATTGAGGTAAACCCAATCAGCCACCGCATCGGAGCCATCTTTCATCGCTTCGGTTTCTCGGTTGGGAGAAGCAACCGAACCGGAATCAAGATGGTCGCGACCAATGACTATTGGAGCCTTCACCTTACCGGTGCGCACCATCTCGTTCATAATCAAGCCCATTTTCTTGCGATCGCCATAGCCAAGCCAGCAAATACGAGCCGGCAGCCCTTGAAACTTCACCTTCTCGGAAGCCATCTTGATCCAACGACAAAGGTCTTCTTCATGGGCAAAGTTTTCTAGAATAGCTTCGTCAATTGCCTTGATATCAGCAGGATCGCCCGATAGAGCCGCCCATCTGAACGGTCCTTTACCTTCGCAGAACAGCGGTCTGATGTAGGCAGGCACAAAGCCGGGGAAGTTGAAAGCGTCTTTGACGCCGTGATTGTAAGCCACTTGCCGAATGTTATTGCCATAGTCAAAAGTGACTACGCCACGTTTCTGAAACTCGAGCATGGCTTCCACATGCTTAGCTATTGCCTTCTCAGAAAGCTTGAGATAAGCCTCGGGCGATTCTCTCAGATGGGCGGCATCACCAAGCTCCATAGGCTTGCCGCTTTCATCTAGAGGGACATAGCCATTAAGAGGATCGTGGGCAGAGGTCTGATCGGTGAGAGCATCAGGCAAAAAGCCCAGTGCCAGCATACGGGGCAAGATATCAGCGGCATTGCCGTGAATTCCGATAGATACGGCTTCACCTTTAGCTTTGGCATCGGCAGCCAATTTGAGACCATGCTCAAGACTATCGGCTTTGATATCTAGGTATTTGGTGTCTAGCCTTCTTTGAATTCTAGTTTCATCCACTTCAATGCAAAGTGCCACACCACCGTTCATTGTAATTGCCAGTGGTTGAGCGCCACCCATACCGCCTAGTCCGGCGGTCAATACAATTCGTCCCTTGAGCGAGCCACCAAAGTTCTTGCGGGCAAGCGAAGCAAAGGTTTCATAGGTGCCCTGCAAGATGCCCTGAGTTCCTATATATATCCAGGAACCAGCGGTCATCTGACCATACATGGCCAAGCCTTTCTTATCCAGTTCGCGAAAATGCTCCCAGGTTGCCCAATGACCAACTAAATTGGAATTGGCAATCAAGACGCGAGGGGCATTGCTATGACTCTTGAATACTCCGACCGGCTTACCGCTCTGAATAAGTAAGGTCTCATCTGACTCCAGCTTGGTAAGAGCCTTGACGATGGCTTTGAAGCAATCCCAATTGCGTGCCGCCTTACCAAGACCACCATAAACAATAAGGTCGAGGGGTCGCTCAGCCACGTCTGGGTCTAGGTTATTGAGCAGCATTCGCAAAGCCGCCTCTTGCACCCAACCTTTGGTATGCAGAGTGGAGCCATGAGGAGCTCTAACTTCAATTGCTTCCCTACTTTCCAAAATTGTTTTAATCAAATCGGTTCCAGACATGACACTTGCTTGCCGCGACATAGAAGAAATGCCTCTTTGCTGAGATAATATGTAAAAATTAGGTAGTGACGTGGATTGCCCGCGTCGCTAGAGATCATATCCCAATTTCGGGACAAAATCCCAGAGGTTATCCATGGTCAAGGAACTGACTAAGCGCGATTCATCTAGTTCGAACAGCCCGAACAGCTCGAATCAGTCTGAAGAACAGACAGCGGCAGCAAAAAATGCTGAGCCAAAGACAAAGCCCGAGGCTAAGCCCAAGTCTGAAGCTAAGCCTAAAAAAGAAAGAGAGTATGAAACTCTTTCGGGCATTCCGCTCAAAAGCGTTTACGGTCCTGAAGATTTAAAAGACTGGAAGTATGAGGAAGCCCTGGCTGACCCAGGTATCTTCCCCTATACCCGCGGCATCCACACCGATATGTATCGGGGCAAAGTCTGGACAATGCGTCAGTTTGCCGGTTTCGGCGGTCCGGAAGAAACCAACCAACGCTTTAGGTATCTCTTGGCGCAAGGTCAAACCGGTCTTTCAACTGCCTTTGATCTGCCTACTCTAATGGGTTATGACTCTGACCACCCCAAAGCCTGCGGCGAAGTGGGTGTATGCGGCGTCGCCATCGACACCCTTGAAGATATGGAGATTCTCTATAAAGACCTGCCGCTCGACAAAGTGTCGACTTCGATGACCATCAATGGTCCGGCTGTGATTATCTATGCCATGTTCCTAGCAAATGCCAGAAAGCGCGGCTTCGATTGGAAGAATCTGAACGGCACCCTGCAAAACGACATATTTAAAGAGTACATCGCCCAGAAGACCTATCTGATTCCGCCGAGACCGGCTCTTAAGCTCATTCAGGACATGATGGTTTTCTGCACCAGAAATGTACCTAAGTGGAATACAATCTCGGTATCGGGCTATCACATCAGAGAAGCCGGCGCCACCGCCGTACAAGAGCTGGCCTTCACCTTAGCCGACGGATTTGCCTATGTCGATGCCGGTATCGAAGCCGGTTTGGAAGTAGATGAGTTCGTGCCCAGACTTTCCTTCTTCTTCAACGCCCATATCGACTTCTTCGAAGAGATTGCCAAATACCGCGCCGCCCGCCGCATCTGGGCTAAACGTATGCGCGATCACTACAAAGCCAAAGACGAGCGCTCACTAAAACTACGCTTCCATACTCAAACTGCAGGTTGCAGTCTCACTGCCCCTCAGCCAGAAAACAACATCATTCGCACAGCCATCGAAGCCTTAGCCGGTGTTCTAGGCGGCACCCAGTCGTTGCACACCAATTCGATGGACGAAGTGCTCGGACTGCCCACCGAGAAGGCCGCCCACATCGCTCTGCGCACACAGCAAATCATCGCCTACGAAACCGGTGTTTCTAATGTGGTTGATCCCTTAGCCGGTTCGTATTATGTCGAATGGCTGACCGACGAGCTTGAGCGCGGCGCCAACGCCTACTTCAAGCAGATTGAAGAAATCGGTGGTGTCATACCTGGTATCGAAAAAGGCTTCTTCATGAAAGAGATCGCCGATTCGGCTTATCGCTTCGAGCAAAAACTGCAAAGCCAAGATCGCGTCTTTGTAGGCTTGAACGGCTTTAAGGAAGAGGCACCCGGTTCTAAGATTGAAATCTTGAAAATCGGCAGCCAGTATGAGGAAAGACAAAAGTCTCGCATCAAGGCTGTTAAAGAGCGCCGCAATGCCGAGCAGGTCAATAACACCCTCAATGCCCTCAAAGATGCTTTGCGCAAAAACGAGAATGCTTTCCCGCTTCTGCTTGAATGCGTAGAGGCATACGCCACAGTCGGTGAGATCTGTGATGCCATGAGAGAAGTACATGGTGCCTACAGAGAAACCGCAGTTCTATAAGGCAAAACAAAAAGAGCCCGGTTAGACCGGGCTCTTTCTATATGCCGCTCTCAATTTAATCGTGGACCATTTTCTGGGCACTACTCTGGACATTATTCTGGATTCTGGAACTTTATGCGTCTATTCTTGATCTGTTTCTTGCTGTTCTCTTTCGCCGCTTGCCGGCCGGGCTATGCTGCCGATTCTAAATTGCAAGAAGCAATCAAGCTCTATAACAATAAACAGTACAAAGAGGCACTGTTCCTCTTTGAAGAAGTGATCAAAGTCAATCCCCAAGATGCTTACGCCAGCTATTATGCCGCCATGGCCAGCCAGCAGACAGGCAATATGTCTGCGGCAAAGCGCTATTATAAGACTGTCTACAATCTTCAACCGAATGGACAACTGGGTGGCTATGCCAAGTCAGTCCTTTTGAAGGTCGACCCCGCAAGTGTAACCAGTTCTGGTACAGGCACCGAGAGCGGTGCCGGGCTCACGGGGCTGAAAGCCGGCGAAGGCAGAAGAACCACCCCTGGTGCCGCCGACTCTCAAGGTGAAAGCGGCACACCCAAGTTTGACCCGCGCTATCCTAAAGAATTTACTGTCAGGTGCCGCAAAGAGCATGGTTCAATAATGGTCACACCCACCCTGGATGGCAGACCGGTGGACATGGTCTTTGACACCGGCGCACCGGGAATAACCATAGGGAAAGAACAACTGGAAGCAATCGGTCTGAGAGTACCAAGCGGCAAACCCGACGGAGTGACGGGCGGCGCCGCCAATGCCAGCTTGATCAACTTTTGGGACATGAAAACCAAGGTCAAACTGGGACCAGTCGAAAAGGAAATGAACCTCTGCGTGCTTGAAAGCAATAGCTCGCCGCCTCTATTCGGCCAGACTTTCTTCAAGCAGTTCGACTATACAATCGACCAAGGCGGCGGCAGCATTTTCTTTAGGCAAAAGGGGCTTGCCCAGAGCAAAGATCGCAATGCCTACAGTGTCCCTTTCGAATTTATCAAACTCGGCAACCGCATCGTAGTCACAGTGGAGATAAACGGCCGCCCGGGCAAAGTCATGTTCGATACGGGCAATTCGGCTTCAGCTATAAAATTTCATAGCGAAGAGCAAGCACAAAAATATGGACTCAAGGTGCCTGAAGATGCTGCCGTCGGCTACACCCAAGGTGTTTCAGGCAGAGGACGGGTGAGAATCTTCCCAATAAACAGAGTCAAGCTCGGACCAATCGATCAAGCCAATGTCGAATGCGCCGTCAACGATGAAGGTCATGACGGAACTTTGCCCCTATTAGGCGAGCCCTTCTGGAAGAACTATCAGTACACAATCGATATGGACAACAAACAGATTCATTTTGTAAGACGGTGAAGATGACCAAGGAAAAAAGTCTTAAGAGCTTCTCCGCAGCCAGACTTTCTCGCGCCTTGCGCTTGGTTGGTCCACTGGGTAATCGCCTCATCTCTCACTTAAATAGCCACCAAATCTATCGCTTCAAGTATCTAGCTCTGCCAATTGCCTCAATCTTGCTCGCAGCAAACTCGCCCGCGCTTAGCCAGCCTGAAAAAGGCGGACAGCCTGCACAAGGCGAACAGCCCGCACAAAGCGGACAACCTGCACAAGGCGGACAGCAGGCACAAGGCAGCCGGCAAGCGGAACCAGCGCCAAACAGCCAAACTACAACTGGCAGCAAAGCTGCAACTGGCAGCAAAGCTGCAACTGGCGATAGACCTCTCACTTTCGACAGTGCCGAAAGAGGTCATGCCCGAGCTTGCATCAAAGCCGGCAAATATCGAGATGCCGTCTATTTTCTCGATCGCCATATCAGACGACATCCCCAAGATGGTCGTGTGCTGGTCAACCTCGGCTATTGTCTAGAAAAACTAAAAGAGCCTGATAAGGCGCAAAAGTACTACAGCCTGGCCAGGCAATGGGGTGACGAGCAAGACAAAATCTATGCCGAAGCCGGACTGGCGCGACTGCCCCATTTAGAAAAACAAACGGCCAGATACTTCAAGAGTGAAAAAGACACCAAAGACGGTGAGACAAAAGTGCGCTTCATTAGAGGGGCTCGCAATATCAAGATCGAAACCAAGATGCATGGTCGTCCCCTCGAAATGATCTTTGAACCAGAGGCCCGCAGCACAATCAGTATCGACCAATTGCGCGCCCTCGGGCTGCCGGCCCCGACCGGCAGATATGTAGACTTCACCCCGGTCTTGGGCGGCTCCGACGTTAAGTACTGGCTGGTCAAGGTAAACTTAACCATCGGTAGTATCAACCTGAAAGACTACGAAATGATGGTATTAGAAAAAAGCCATGACGAACCCATTCTTGGGCAGCCCTTTGTCGGCGAATACAACTTTAAGGTCGACCCAGAGGCCAACACTATTACATTTAAACCGAAAACAGCCGGCAAAGGCTCCAATCAGTCTATTCAATCAATTTGTTTGCCGCCAGCAATATAGTAAGCACACCAAACAAAAGACGATAGCCGACAAATATAAAAGTATTACTATTCTGCAAAAACTTGATCAACCAGGCAATTGAAAGATAGCTGACAATCAAACTGGTAAGCAAGCCAACCGCAAGAGCCCCCATACTTTCGCCGGATAGTCCGGCATCAAGCATTTCTTTCAGCTCAAGCAGGCCAGAGGCAAAGATGGCCGGTATACCAAGCAAAAAACTAAAGCGCGCGGCGTCGGCTCTCTTCATCCCAAGCAGCATAGCAAAGGTCAAAGTCGAACCGCTGCGAGAACAGCCTGGAACAAGGGCCATCGCCTGTCCTATACCAACGATCAGACCGTCCTTAACACCCATCTGCTCGATACCTTTTATATGCTTTGCTTTCTTTTCGGCATAAAGCAAAAAAAGGCCCATAAAGATAGCCGCACCACCGACTACATAAAGCGAACGCAACTGCTCCATAAAGGGCTTCAGTATAAGACCAAGCACAACAACGGGAATGGTACCAATAATAATGGCACCAGCCAGACGCACATCAGGTCCGCTAAAATCTTTCTCTTTGAGTGCTTGCAATGTGCCGAGCGCTATTCTCACCAAGTCTTTGAAGAAGTAAGCAAGCACGGCGACTAAAGAGCCAAGCTGAATCACAGCCGAAAAAGCCACCCCGAGATCAGGCCAATGCAGCAAAGCCGGCACCACCCGCAGGTGTGCCGTCGAGCTTATCGGCAAAAATTCGGTCAACCCCTGCACAACGCCAAGTACCGCCGCCTCTAAATAAGAAATCGAACCGCCGGTAACACCAGCTCCGTGCGCTAAATCAGCCAATCGCCTACCTGCCTCCCGACTTTTCTAAGACCCCAGACTTTTCTAAGACCAATGAATAATAAAAAACGGTCTATACCGGCAAAATCATATGGTATCACCTGCAGCACCGCTCAGACTTGATCGCGAAAGAGACGCACTGCTTCTTTGTATATATCTGCTTTGACTATAGAAAAATATTGAGCAGTCAATTGACAGGCTTTTGAAAGTTTCAACCCTTGATTAAGACCGCCGCGCACATGCTCCATCACTTCAGCATGCAAGCTTGGCGAGCTCATCCAAGCGCTCATATCTTTCGCAACAGCCAGGTCGCCTTCTAGAACCAGTACCATTTCACCCTTCAGTTCGCGCTCATCGCATACTGCAATCAGCCGGCTCAGGTCGCCGCGCAAAAACTCTTCGTAAAATTTGGTCAGTTCGCGGGCTAGACAAGCGCGGCGATTGCCAATTACTTCCAGCATCATCTCAAGAGTATGCTTGAGCTTATGGGGTGAAACATAAAAGGCCAGGGTGCGACGCTCGCCTTTCAATTCATTCAGTTTCTGCCTTAAGGGCGCATTACCGTCGGGCAAAAAGCCTTCAAAGACAAAACTCGATAAATCAAAACCAGAACCGACCAGGGCCATAACAAAAGCACAGGGTCCAGCTACTGGAATCACGGTCATGCCCAGTTCGATTGCTCTGCACACCAGAGGATCACCAGGATCGCTTATCAAGGGCATGCCGGCATCAGACATTAGCCCGGCATTGCGCCCCTCGGCAGCCACTTTTTCAAGAGCCTTGAGACGCTCTCGCTCATTATGTTTGTGGCAACTGAGCATAGGGATAGAGAGAGATAGATGATTGAGCAGTTTGATACTTACTCTTGTATCTTCAACAAATAGCAAATCGCATTCTTTTAGAGAGCTTTCCATCCGAGTCGATATATCGGAAAGATTACCGATTGGAGTTCCAATTATGAACAGTTTCCCTGACACCTTGACAGCCCTCTCTGCTCGCTTGTCAAAAACCAGAGCGTAGTCTAAAACGCTGCACATCTGGCACCTTAGAGCATTTTATCTTTCAATTGGCTTAAGGAGATCAGACTGGTCAAGCAAAGTTTTCTACAGGTTATCTACAGTTGTGTGTAATTTAATTCGTAAACTTAAGCAAGCACACTTGCCTGGAAAAATATTCCTGCTCAACTGCTGCAGTTAATCCGTTGCAAAAGCCTTGTTTTTTCTCATAGTAAAGAAAGCCGCATGGTTGAGCCAAATACACTCGGTTTACAAACAAGACATGGCTCTCTGAGCCACTTTCAATCTGAGGCACCACTGCAAAACCGCCCTTTGCAGGTGCAATTTATCAAAAACAAGTAACAGACAAAATGTGCACTAATAAGATCCGCCACCTTTAGATATCTATTTGAAACGAAGCAGTGGATGCGCGAAAGACATATACTGGCAGTACTATATGAAAAACCTGTCGCTTGCAATTTTTTTGCCTTTAGCCTCCAAGTGAAATAAATGCGCTTCGCAATAGCAAACAAGACATACATATATAGAGGGCTTTCACAGCGGCTTTTCAGCCAGTCACAATTGCAGTCGACAAAGACGATTCTCTCTATCGGCGATCTGTTTTCGCTACGGCGCCTAGCAAGCAGATCCGCCTACCAGGCTACTTACAGCAGATTCACTAATATTCTTTTCCGGGTGGCTTTCGGGGCATATTTCTATGCTTTGACGACGCTAACCTTATCAACACCGGCACTGGCAGCCGAAAAGAAAGCACCACTTTCAATTCATGACAAATGGGCGGTCTTGATCGGAGCCTCTAACTATGGCGACCAAGCAATTGGCAATGTGCCCGGCGCCACCCAAAACATACTCAATCTGACAAAAATAATGATTGATCCCAACTGCGGAAGATTTACCCCCGATCATATTTTGCTTATCACCGAATCGAAAGTGACCACTGCCAATCTAGCCACCGCCCTGCACAGCGACTGGCTTTCAAAGAAAGCACTACCAAACCATCTCATCCTTATATATATAGCTCTGCGAGTGAGCCCCAGTAAACACACGAACGATCTCTATCTTTTGCCGCCTGCAACCGAGAGCGCCGATATAGAAAGGCACGCCGTCTCACTTTTAGGCACAATCAGAGAGATAAAGAGACGTACCCAATGTCAAAACATAGTGGTCGTGCTCGATTCGCTCACCAGCAAAGCAGAAAGAGTGGGGGCGAACCAAGTTGCCTCACGACTGCAAGAAATTGCCGCCGACACTGGCAGCATCATATTGTGCCAAGATCAAAATCTTGCAAGCTCGCAAATTGCACCAGGCAGCGACGGCGCCACCCTCTACACCAGCTCATTGATCGAGCTTTTACGAGCCTCAGGCGGTCTCATGCCGATTGAGTCCATGGCTCAGTACTGCGTTCAAAGTCTTTCCGCCCCAGGGCAAAAACCCTTCTATATAAGTTGCGCTGACCCGGACTTGGGCAAGCAAACCCTCGGGATAAGACCTAAGGGTTTCGACCCGCGCTATGTCAAAATCGGTCACTCGCTAGAAAAGCACCCAGAGCTGGCAATCGGCCTTTCCGACGCTTTCAAAGCTCCCATCAAGCCGGAAGAATCAAAGCTCAAGCCCAAGACCATGAACGACATCTTGAGTGAAAGCAAACCACCCAAGCCGACATCTATATTGAAAGACCTGCACGCCGCTGCCGAGAGCGAGGGGCCGGAGCCAAAACAGCCTAGGCTTAATGCACCGGCGAACAACACTTCTCATATTCAACCCAATGGTGCACAAAAGATCGCCGCCCTCAATGCGCCAAAACTCCCCCTCATAACCGCAGACAACTATCAAGAGCATGTGATGGACCAGATTGGCGACAGATTTGAAGAAGAGCCCTTGGTGAAAGAAGCACAAAACACAAGCGGCCTGGTCGACCCAGTAGCGGTGTTCTCAATAGCCCGGGGCGGACAAATCTTTGATATCGAACTGCTTCAGTCTTCTAAAGACGCCAGGCTGGATGAGCTGGCCGTAAAGACTCTGAAAGAGGTTAAACTGCCGCCCCTGCCAAGTGAGCTGGGCGAAGAGGTCCAGATTCGCTTTCGCTTCCATATATATGGTTCCCAACCTTAATTCCTAAAGGTGAAAGTGCCGTTTGGTGGTATGATTCCAGCTTGCAAAGATGCGACTACGTAGAAACCACATTGACGATCGCATTAACGCTGGGTAATCTGAATAACAGGTGACACACCTAATTCAAGTTACTAATTAAATTCCCCATACATTTAACTAAGGAATTTCCTTAAAAGGCGAAGGATTGCATCATGGCTGGTCCACACCAATTCAACGATAAAGCTGACGACAAAGTGCAGAAGGCTACAGAGGCTCCTCAGCATCCTGATATGAGTCTTGTCGGACAAGTTAAGCCTGAAGCGCCGACCAAGAACACCGAAGATTTCAAACCGGCTCAAATTGTCGATAACGGCGATAAGAGCGGCGATAAGGTTCTGGTGAACGACAAGACCGCCGATCCTGAGACCTTCAAGAAAATGGAAGAGGTCGTCGGCGGCATGGCCAACAAGTTAAGCGAGGGTTGCCAAAAGCTAGGGAATGCCTCAGATGCTGACAAAAAGGTCTACAAGAAAGACCTGGACGACGCCATCGACTTCTTTAGCGATCCCAAGAAGGGCGGTTGCTTCTCAGAAGCTCATAAACAAGCGCTGAAGCAAGCAGTTTCAGGCTCGCTGGAAAAATAAGCCGACGCAGCCAAAGTAAACCGCAAAGAGAGACTTACGAAGAGAGCCGTGCAAGCGGCTCTCTTTACTTTAACCAGAGTTTATTAAGCACTTGAAAAACTAGGGTGCCTGTTTCTGAGGCATAGGCGGGGCATATGCTAACATGACTGTGATTTGTCAATTAACAACAGAGCGGAAGAAAGTCGTGCCTAACATCAAGTCAGCCATCAAAAGAGTCGAAGTCGCCGAGCGTAACCGTGAGCGCAATCGTAACTGGAAGTCCCAGATTCGTACCGCCACCACAAACGTAGAAGATGCCTGTGATTCGGGTAAAGCCGAAGATACAGCCGCAGCTCTCAAGAGAGCCTACTCGGTTATCGATAAAGCCGTTTCTAAAGGCATTCTACATAGAAACACTGCAGCAAGACGCAAAGCCCGTCTAGCTAGTCAGCTTGTAAAATCGAGCGCCAAGAAGTAAGAAGCAGGCAAAATAATATTTAGAGACAGACGGAGAGCCAATCCGTCTGTTTCTTTTTGGCGTCTAACAAGTTATATTTGAACAGAAAAGTCGAGAAAAACAGCCAGAACCCAGGCTCTATGCCGATTGTAGAGCAATCGCATATAAATTGGATACCAAGCTGTATAGACAATAAGAAAAGAAGCTGGACGGCAGCTGCTGCTGACATCTTTAGACCACAAGCGAGGCTCTGCATTGGATACAACAAACGTCAAAACTGTAGCTAAAACCAGCGCCGGACCTCTCGTAGAACAAAATCTGGTTGCGGAGAAAAAGAATCTGGCTATGGACTTGAAGTCTCTCGATGGCAGTATCCACTTCGCCGGTATAGGCGGCATAGGCATGTCGGCGCTAGCGCGCATCTTGCTTGAACGCGGCTATAAAGTCTCGGGCTCGGACAAACAAGCCAGCCCCATCACCGAAGAACTGAAAGCAAAAGGAGCCCGCATTTGTATCGGTCACGAGCGTAAAAATATGGAAGGCGCCGGCGCCCTTGTAGTCTCAACAGCCATCGTCAGCGGCAACCCCGAACTTGAAGCCGCCAGAGAAAAGAATCTGCCTGTCTATCACCGATCAGACATGCTCAATTATTTAGCCAGCCGCGAAAAGCTCATCTCTATAACCGGCACCCACGGCAAAACCACCACCACAGCCATGGTAGGGCAAGTGATGATGGGCTGCGGTCTTGACCCGAGCATCGTAGTTGGTGGTATCTTCGAACACATAGGCGCCAACTCCCGCACCGGCCGCGGTGGCTACTTCGTAGCCGAGTCTGACGAATCTGACGGCACCCACGTTAAGTCGCACAGTTATGCTTCAGTGATAACCAATATCGAACCCGACCATCTAGAAAATTATCCCGGCGGCTTTGGAGAGATACTCTCTTGCATGGAGCGCTTTGTCGCCAACACCGAAAAATTTGTCTTAGTCTGCCAAGACGATCAAGGTATCAAGACCCTGGTCAATCGCCTTGCCAAAGATAAAGAACAATCTGCCAAACTAATCACTTACGGCAAAACTCAAGACTGCCATTACAGCTTCAAGAGTCTTTCGGGCTTTGATATGGCTTTTTATAAGGGCAACAAAGAGCTGGGCAAACTCTCGCTTTGTGTGCCGGGCGACCATAACCGCTATAACATTACCGCTGCCATCGCTTTGGCCCTCGAACTAGGCGCCGACTTTGCAGCCGCCAGCCGCGCCGCCGCTGCTTTTAAGGGCGTCGACCGCCGCTTTCAACGCATCGGTGAAGTAAAAGGCACCCTGGTCGTGGACGACTATGCGCACCATCCCACCGAGGTAGCCGCTCTTCTCAGGGCTTCCCGCGAATTCATCAAACAAGAGCGCCAAGGCAAGGGTCGAGTGATCTGCCTTTTCCAACCGCACCAACCCGGTCGTCTGCGCGATCTCTGGAAAGAGTTTCTAGTCGCCTTTGACGATGCCGACCTTGCCTTCCTCTCAGACATTTATATAGCCAGAGGCGGCGCCATAGAAGGCATCACCTCTGAAATCTTCGTCAAAGAAGTAGCCAACAAGCACACCCACTACCTGCCCGGCAAACTAAACGAGCTGGCCGACAATCTCTTACCCCACATAAACGAGGGCGATTTGGTCTTGACCGTCGGCGCCGGTGATATAACCAAAGTGGGCCCGGTTTTGGTGGAAAAGCTTGAAACCAAACTGGGGGGCTAGATGAATTCACAAAGCATGCAGTTTGGAAAAGCATTTATGGGCGAGCCGGATCAAAACAAATCAGCAAATCAGTCAGCCCAAGAACTAGGGTCTGAAAGTAGGGCAACGGCTGAAAACAAAGCAGCCTCTGCCGATAATGCAGCTTTAGATAAGACGGCGGCCGGCCAAGTTCATGCCGGCCAAACTAATATCGCGGCCAGTCAAAACAATGCTGTAAGCAATACAGCCAACAGCCCCATTAAAGACGCCCCCTTGGCTCGCTATACAACTTTGCGCATCGGCGGCAATGCCGACTATTTCTATCAACCCTCATCGGTACAAGATTTAGTCGCCCTAGTCAGCGACCTGCAAAAGCGCGGCGAGAAATGGTATGTCTTGGGCGGCGGCTCCAACCTGCTAATCTCTTCTAATGGTGTGCGCGGACACGTCATTCGCACAGCCGGTCTAACCGGCATCAAAATATTAGAACCGGGCTTACTAGAAGCCGAAGCCGGCGCCCGCCTGCCACACCTAGCCAAAATGGCAGCCCAGTCTGGGCTTTCAGGGCTGGAATTTGCCGTCGGCATTCCCGGCACCGTAGGCGGTGCGGTAATTATGAATGCCGGTGCACATGGCAGCTCTATTTCAGCCATACTAAAAACAGCCCTGGTGCTAGACTCAGAAACCGGCACGGTCAAAGAAATGACCAATGATGAGCTAAAGTTTCAGTACCGCCGCTGCCTGCTCGACCCCCTCAAGCATGTGGTACTGTCAGCCAAATTTATAATGCCCCAAGACAAACCCGAGCTCATCGAAGCCCGCACCAAACACAACGAAGAATACAGACTGAAGACTCAGCCCATAGGCTTCCCCAATGCCGGCAGCACCTTCAAAAATCCTTTCCCTGACAAAAGCGCCGGCTATTTAATAGATAGCTCGGGGCTGAAAAAGACCCAGGTGGGCAATGCCTGCGTCAGCGAATTGCACGCTAATTTTGTCATCAACTTAGGCAACGCCACCTCGCATGAAGTGGCGGCACTGCTCAAGCAAATGCAAAATACAGTGAAAGAAAAATTTGATATCGACCTCACTCCCGAGTGGAAAACAATGGGAGAATTCAGCGACGACGAATTATCCGTCTGGAGGACAAATAAGTGAAAGCAGCAGAAAAAATCACCAAGCAAACTCGCATCGGCGTTCTCTATGGCGGTTTATCGAACGAAAGAGAAGTCTCTCTAAGATCTGGCAAGAACTGTTTCAACGCCCTCAAACGTCTAGGCTATGAAAATGCCGTCTTAATAGACGTAGGCGAAAATCTCTCGGAAGAACTGAAGAGCCATAACATTGAAGTAGCCTTTCTCTGCCTTCATGGCAGATTCGGTGAAGACGGCACAGTGCAGGGTCTCTTAGAACTGCTCAAGATTCCCTACACCGGCTCGGGCGTACTGGCATCGGCTCTATCAATGAATAAGCCGCTTACCAAAAGAGTTCTGCTCTCGCAAGAATTGCCCTTCCCCAGAAGCTTTGTCATTCAAGATAACGACGGACAATGCCTCGATGATTATTTAGCCAAACTGCCCGCACCACCGGTGATGGTAAAGCCCCTCAACGAAGGTTCGTCGGTGGGTGTCTATAAAATTGACAAAGCGGAAGAACTGGCAGACTGTGTCAAGAAAACAATCAAAGAATTCGGCGGCGCCATAGTAGAAAATTATGTCGAAGGACAAGAAATCACCATAGGTGTTCTGGAAGACCTGGCTCACAGCAGCAGCAGTAACGGCAATGGCAATGGTCACAGTAACGGAAACGGTAATAGCAACGGCAACGGCAAAGGTCATAAAGAAACCCTGACCGCCCTGCCCATACTAGAGCTCATTCCTAAATCGAAAGCCGGCTTTTACGACTATGAAGCCAAATACACCAAAGGGCTAACCGAATTTGTCTTGCCCGCCAAACTCTCAGATACTCGCACCAAAGAAGCGCAAGAACTAGCTAAGAAGACCTTCAGAGCCCTCAACTGCAGCGGCTATGCCAGGGTAGACATGATCGCCGGCAAAGACGGCAAGACTTATATTCTTGAAGTGAACACACTGCCCGGCATGACCGATACCTCAGATTTGCCGGCCATGGCCGAAGTAGCCGGTATTAGCTATGACGCTCTGGTTGAGCGCATCTTGGTCTCTGCCGGTCTAGATAAATAAGACTCTCGATAAATAAGACTCTTATTTAGTCGTTCCTTTTGCTGAACCACGAAAGCAGTTTATCTAAGAGACTAGTCTCGGTCTTTTTCTTGCTGCGCCCGCTGCTGCTTTTGCCATAGGCGCTATTGCGACCCGTACTGGTGCGAGTTTCGCGTGTAGTTCTGCTTCTATTTGCCGACGTACTGCGACCAGGTGGACGCCTGGTTTCATATTCATCATCATTATCTTCGTCATCATCTTCGTCTTCGAGATCTCGATCACGACGAGATGACTTCTGCGAATTTTGTACTTTCTGAACTTTACTAGATGAAATGCGCTGATGCGAAGAGCTATTCGACCTGCCATCACTTTTGATACCGCGCAGCTTATCAAAGCCGCCCTCACCGTCGCCACGCTGCCGTTTGCGTTGCTTGTCTTCTTCGCTGCGCAGCGCCGTGGCAGCGGCAGCCATACCCGATTTCATGATACGCTGCGAGATAAACTGCTCTTCTTTGGTTGTATTGTTGCTCGGCGCCTTAAATACTTCGTCGGGTATCTCAAACTCAGGATGCAATTCTTGATAGCATCTGTACAAGGCATGCCGCACATGTCTTGCCGTAGGTGGTCTATCATCGATGGCATGGCTGGTCATGCGCTTAATTAAAATATCGAGCGAAGGCAAAACATCGGGCTTGCTTTGGCTGACCACAGTAGCAGTGAGCGGCTTAGGCCGGGCGCCGGTAATCAAATGACCGAGTGTAGCCCCCAGCGCATAAATATCACTGCGTGTCTCGGGCTTACCAAAATATTGCTCAGGAGGCGAATAACCTGCCGTGACGACCCTGGTGGCGGCCTCTTTGGCTATGAAATTACGGGCGATACCAAAGTCGATAAAGACAATCTGACCGGAAGGCGTCAACATCAAGTTGGACGGCTTAAGATCTCGATAGATAATAGGCGGGTCTTGATCGTGCAGATACTCCAAGACTTCGCAAATCTGAATGCCCACCTTGACCGCATCATCGTCATTGAAAGCCCCAAAATCGTTAATTACACTTTCAAGCGAACTGCCCGGCACATAATCCATGACCAGGTAATACTTACCTTCATCAGTAAAATAATGGTCGTGAAAGCGCACCACGCCAGGGTGGTTGAGGCGCTGCAGCATCGCCGCCTCGCGCCTGAAAAGGCGCACAGCCTCTGCCTTTTCCTCGGGGTCGGTAAAAGTGCTGCTAAGGTGTTTTACAACGCGGTAAGCGTCGTCGCTATAGAGATCCTGGGCTAGGTAAATCACGCCCATACCGCCAGTGCCAAGCATCTGCAACCAGCGATAGCGCTTGAACCAGGGATCGTCTGAAGTTTGGGACAAATTAAGACTCCTGAATTACATAATATATGTTCCCGCTAAACTGCGAAAAATCGCCTATATATAGAAATGTTGGGCGTTTCGACCGAGTCGACCTCTTTACAGCAAGGCAAAAGCCAACAATTATGGGCATCAAGACAATAGAAAAGAATCTTGTCTAGTATGAATGAAATGTCACATAATTCAATGATTTTCAGCAGAAAAATACCAGACAAGAATATGTTGACAGACGTTTGTATGGGTGCTAATTTATTAGAGTCTCCCCCAGCCGAGAACGATGGAGGTAAAGATAATGAGTCTTTCCAATGTAGCTCTGGTTGGGAATCTAGTAAAAGCACCAGAAAGGATCGAATTTTCGAGTGGACGGGTTAAGACAACGATGGTTGTAGCAGTAAACAGCTTTGTTCGGTCATCGGGCAAGACCGACAAAGCCTGCGACTTCTACAAGGTCGAAACCTGGGGAAAGCTGGCTGAGCTTGCAGCCCGCTGTTTAAACAAAGGCAACCAGATTACAGTCACGGGCAGACTCATTCTGGACCATTGGACCGACAGACAGGGCACCAATCGCATCACTCCTGTGGTTGAGGCAAGCCAGCTCTCCCTACCCCAAAAGGGCAAGAAAGCTACTCAAGGCGATCCCGACGAAATCTTCGACAACTCGCAAGAGGTAGACGAAGAGCCGGAACTAGAAGAGCTCGACTGAAAGAACCATGAGGGTCACGTGTAGATCCTTTTGACTTCGGTCGACAACTTTTATTCTCCCTGCCACCACACAAAGAAAAGAGAGAAAAGCGAAGGGCTAGGTTATACCTAACCCTTTTGCTTTTGTGTGTTCAGTACCATACACCAAAATCGGTACAGTACTGCTTGATCGACGACAATTGAAATTGCGGGTAAGTGACAACTAGAATTGCGCCTTCAAACCTCAATTGGTTGGACTTCTTG
>JAIETF010000051.1 GCA_019745415.1 Candidatus Obscuribacterales bacterium
TTTCAACCTGAACCACGCAATGACATGCTGGCCCGCCCGACCTATCGCATCATGGAAGGCTTAAACTGGCTGGCCGAGAGATTGCACCCCCAAGAGAGCATTGCCGCTGTAAGAAAGCAATGAAGATGCCTGCCGATAGCCAAAAGATAGAGCTGAAAATGACTAGCTTGACGCTGGCCTGTTTGGTCAGCTTGGCTCTCAACTGCTCGGCACTCTCTGGCTTGCCGGGCTCGGCACAGCAACCGGCTAAAGCAAACAAACAGACAAGCCAAGCCAAAGCAGCGACAAAGTCGCCCGCCTATACAGAAGAGCAAATCAGAAGCTTTATCGAAATAGGCTACAGTTATTATGACAAGAAAGACTATGGCACCGCCGCCCGCTATCTTTTGCCGGCTGGGCAAATCAAGCTAAACGACGGCAACTTGCAAGACATTCTCGGCACCTGCTTCATGCATCTTGAAAGATATAGAGAAGCCTGGCAATACTTTGAAAGAGCGCATCGACTGGAGCCCAATGACGGCGAGCTGACTTTGCGACTGGCCTATGTTTATCACAAATGCCAAGACGACTATCATGCTGGTCTTTTACTCGACGAAATACGCCAACGCTTCAAAGACAAGCCCGAGCTTTTAAGCCACGCAAGCGACCTGGCTGCCAGTCTAAAGAGCCCCAAAAGCGACAATCAAAAGAAAGACGAGAGCGCCACCGACGGCTATCTGGCAAGAGCCCAGGCGGCTCGCCGCGATATAGCCAAAGGGCAGTACAACGCCTATGACGAGCTAACTTATTGCCTTTATAAAGCCCGCCGCTTTGATGAACTAGAGCCTGCCCTTTTAGAGGCAGTGGGCAGATTTCCCAAAGAAAAGCACTATTACACAAACCTGATGCGCTGCCAGATTGACCGCGGCAATTTGGAAGGACTGCAAGCGACCAGAAGATTGTTTATTGAGCGCTTTCCTAATGACCCAGACAGCAAAAGAGTAAAGGACGAGCTGGCTTACTACGAAAGAGACTTCAAAAACGCCAGGGCCAGAGAACGCAGTGGACAAGCCACCGAAGACTTCAATCAAGGTTATGAAGTCTTTTCGCGCGGACAGATGCCCTTGAAAGTGTTCGTGCCCAGCATTTGGAAAAGCAAAATAGTTTGGACCGCCGACAGCACCGGTAAGGCGCAAGTGAAAAAGACCGGCATCGACCACACAAAACTAGTAGAAAGAGCCTTTAGCGAATGGTCTGAGGCAAGCCAACGGGCAATAACTTTCACCTTTATCGGCACGGGCGACAATGCCGACATCGAATGTCAGTGGACCGACGACAAGGCAAAACTGCAACATAGCTTTGCTGCCGGCGAGACCCACAGCGAAGTCGGCGCCAAGGGGCAAAGAAAAGAAATAGTCTATATCTTGGTCAGCCCGAAAAGCGACCGCCAAAGCCCTTCTGAACAGGAAGAAGAGTTCTATACCACTGCCTTGCATGAAATCGGTCATGCTTTGGGGCTTTCGCACAGCACCAATCCCCAAGACATCATGTATTTTTCCAGTTCTTCTTCGACGCCTTCGAATTGCCTGGCGCCGGGCGATATCAGCCGCATCCGCAATCTCTATCGCAAGCCCTGAAGATTATGCTTGGCGCGGAGCGCACCCCGAATATTTAGCTTTCTTTATGTGAGATTTTCTGCAAGTTTTTAAGGACAAGGCAACCCGCAGTCAATTTTTACCAGGCGCCCCTTTACAGCCCTTGGCTTCAAAAAATTGAACAGGTTTGAGAAAAGCAAGCTCGCGCCGGCATTGTCAAGGAGCAATAAAAAATCTCGAGGTTATCAATACTTTTTCTTTACCCTGATCTCATACTCAGGCTTATCCAGCCCAGCCGTGACTATAATTCAAAGGAAGCACCGGATATACGAGGGTTCGGCAAAACAGTCGGCCGACTAGATATCCAGAAAGCAGCGGAAGCATGAATCACCTAATCGTCAGCGGCATCAATTACCATTTCAGCCCGGTCTCTATTCGGGAAAGATTTTGTATTCCCGACTCTTGTGTCGGTCACGCTTTGGAAGCTCTCAAACGCTTTCCCCACATCAAAGAATCAGCCATACTTTCCACCTGTAACCGCACCGAAGTCTATGCCGTAGTCGACGATGTTCGGGGCGGCATGGCCGACATCGAAGCCTTCTTTGCCTCGGTTCAGCATGTCACCGATCACGGCGCTCTCAAACCCAACTTCAAGCTTTTGCGCGATGACGTAGTCTTACATCTGTTGCGGGTCGCATCTGGTCTAGACAGCATGATTTTGGGCGAAGCCCAGATAATGGCGCAAGTAAAAGCCGCCCATCAAAACGCCCTGGAAAGACAAAGCTGCGGGCCGATGCTCGACTTTATCTTCAAACTGGCTCTCAACTGCGGTAAACGTGTAAGAACCGAAACATCGATGGGCAAGAGAGCTGTTTCGGTTAGTTCGGCAGCCCTAGAACTAGCACATCTCAAGCTTGGTTCGCTGAAAGAGAAATCGACCGTGGTCATCGGTGCCGGCAAAATGGGACAGATTTGCGTCAAGCATCTCTTGTCTGAAGGTGGTTCAGGTCCGGTTGTCCTGGTCAACCGCAATAAAGAAAGAATCGAAAACTTTCTCAAAAACAAGCTCACCAACAAAGAAAAAATCAAATTTGGTTTTGACTTTGCCGAAAGGCACGAACTGGCGGCCCAAGCCGATCTGGTCATTGTCGCCACTGGTGCCGACGACACAGTATTGAAAGCCAACGAACTGGCTCGTTTTCGCCACCAGGGTTCCCCCTCTCAATTGATAGTCGATATTTCGGTGCCCCGCAACACAGATGCGGCACTAGCCCAACTAACCGGGGTAGAACTGGCGCATGCCGACGACCTAGCTCAAATAGTGAGTCGCAATAAAGCAGAGCGCGAAGCAATCATTTCGGAAGCGGAAGAGATTGTCTATATCAATTTTGAAGACTATCACAACTGGCTGCGATCTCAGCTGGTGGTGCCGACCATAGCCGAACTGCGCGAAAAAATTGAAGCAATTCGTTTGGAACAAATCGCCAAAACTAAAGACCAAGGCGAGCAGAGCGCTGAAGGTTGCCGGTTTGAAATGGAATCTATTAGCCGGGCCATCGTCAATCAGATCTTGCATCATCCAACCGTGCAACTGAAAGCTACCAAAGACTACGAAATACTCAAGCAACAGGCTGAAGCCCTGCGCACTCTTTTTCATCTAGACCCGGAAGAAGGGCGTCGGCGCCTGGAAAAGGCTAGACGCGGACTGGAAGCATAGTGACCCTGCAAAGAACGAAGCTGGCTATCGGCACAAGAGAGAGCAAGCTCGCTCTCTTGCAAACCGATCAGATAGTCGAACAAATAGAGAAACTCGCCCCAAACCTGGAAATAGAGATAGTACATATCACCACCGGTGGTGACAAAGTACTTGATAGACCGATCTCTGCCCTTGGTGGACGCGGCGTTTTCGTCAAAGAATTAGAAGAAGCTTTGCTGGATGGTCGAGTCGATTTGGTCGTGCATAGTCTGAAAGATCTGCCTACAGATTTGCCGACAGGTTTGATGCTGGCAGCGGTTCTAAACCGCGTCGATGCCCGCGATGTCTTTCTCAGCCACAAAGCCGAATCTTTCATGGAACTGCCCAGCGGCAGCACGGTAGCCACCAGCAGCCGCAGACGCGTAGCCCAGTTGAAAGCCCTAAGAAGTGATCTTAACTTCGTCGACATGCGCGGCAACATTCCAACCAGAGTGCGCAAACTGGAAGAAGGTCAGTGCGATGCCATGATTTTGGCGGCAGCTGGGCTGGTTAGACTAGATTTGAGCGATAAAATCAAAGAGTTCCTTGACACAGACAAGATTGTGCCGGCAGCCGGACAGGGTGTGCTGGCCGTAGAATGCCGCGGCAGCGACCAAGATATAGTCGACTTTCTCAAGGGTATCGAAGACGGTCGCACCAGGCAGGCTGTAGATGCAGAAAGAGCCTGCTTAGACCATTTAGGCGGTGGCTGCTCGGTGCCGGCAGGTGTCTTTGCCTCTTTTAAAGATGAACTATTGCAAGTAACAGGCTGCGTTGCTTCCTTGGACGGCAGCCAGATTTTCAAAGATAGTGTGCAAGGTCCTCCACACGAGGCGGCTGCCTTGGGGCTTGCCCTGGCCAAAGCCCTAGAAAAGCTGGGCGCCGACCGCATCTTGAACGAGCTGCGTGCCTCAATACCAAATGTGGTATCACCTCCCTAAAAAGGGGACAGCCATGACCGACTCGAGCCAAGAAAGGCTGGATGGTTTGACCATCCTGATCACTAGAGAAGCGGAACAAGCCAAAAGTTTCAGCGGTCGGCTGCAAGCCCTGGGCGCTCAAACCCTGGAGTTTCCAGCCATCGAATTTGCCGATCCAGATTTCGAAGAATTCGACCGACTGACAATCAACCGCAGTTATGACTGGGTTATCTTTGCCTCAGCCAACGCCTTCGAGCGTACTTGGCGCCGCCTCAAGCAAACCGGCAGCGAAAATCTTCTCAGGCAAGCTTCAATAGCCGCCATCGGCGCAGCCACTAAAAGCTTGATCGAAGCAAGCGGTTTGAAAGTTTCTTTTTGCCCCAGCCAGTTTGTGGCTGAAAGCCTGGTGCAAGAATTTCCCCAGGCGCTGCCGGCAGGGGTATCTTTACAAGAGCTTTCTATTTTCTGGCCGCGAACCGATATCGGTAGAGATGTAATCAGCCGAGAACTACTGGCGCAAGGGGCAAAGCTCTCCAGCACAGTCATTTACAAGACCCAGGCACCGGTCTATGACCAACAAAGCATCGATACCATGGCGGCAAAGCTCAAGACCGGTCAGATAGATGTTGTCACCATCGCCTCTTCACAATCAGCCCGCAATCTTGCTCAAATATTCAAAGACCATGACAAGACCGAGCTTTGGAACAAAACCCGTATTGCCGCTATTGGACCAATAACAGCCAAGACCTGCCGCGACTGCCTTGGTAAAGCCGACCTGGTATCGCAAGAATTCAGCTTGGACGGTCTAATCAAGACACTCTTGGCATCATTAAAATATCCAAACAATTTAACTTGAGCCAATTAGAGCCGCAAAAGCGCCGCCAGGCGATATATTTATTGTCTATCTTTTAAGACAAGAAAGATTAAAAGCAAAATTGAGGATGCAATGAAAGAGTCGCAAACCGGCACCAAGTCAGAAGACAAATCGCTCAGCTATGTCTTGCCCCGAGTCACCCCCGACGTGCGCATGCGCCGCCTAAGGGCTAAAGCGCCCCTCAGAGCCATGGTTAGAGAAACTCATCTGCGTGTCGAACAGCTCATTTATCCCTTCTTTATCGTCGAAGGCGAAGGGGTAAGAAACCCCATTTCATCAATGCCCGGCATCAATCAGCAGAGTATCGATTTGATGCTGAAAGAAGCCGCTGAAGTTGTCGCTTTGGGCATCAAGTCGGTGCTGCTTTTCGGCATTCCTAAAGAGAAAGACTCGCAGGCCACGGGCGCCTGGCATTCCCAAGGCATTGTCCAGCAAGCCACACGCGCTCTCAAAGCCAACTTCCCCGATTTGCTCGTCATCGCCGACACTTGCCTTTGCGAATATATGGACCACGGTCATTGCGGCATAGTGCACGAAGGCAAGGTCTTGAACGATCCAAGCCTTGAAATTCTGGCTCGCGCCGCCGTCTCGCAGGCCGAAGCGGGAGCCGATATCATTGCCCCATCCGATATGATGGACGGCAGAGTGGCAGCTATCAGAGCCGCTCTAGACGCAAACGGCTTTGAAAATATTCCGATTATGGCTTATAGCGCCAAGTTTGCTTCCGCCCTTTATGGTCCCTTCCGCGAAGCAGCCGAATCAGCACCGCAATTCGGCGACCGCACCAGCTATCAGATGGACCCAGCCAATGCCCGCGAAGCCATGCGCGAAATCGAACTGGATATCGCCGAGGGCGCCGACATGGTCATGGTCAAACCGGCAATGCCTTATCTAGACCTGATTGCAGAAGCCAGGTACATGACCAAATTGCCCATCGCAGCCTATAATGTATCTGGGGAATACTCCATGGTCAAAGCCGCTGCCGCCAACGGATGGATCGACGAGAAAAGGGTGGTAATGGAACTATTGACGGGCATAGTGAGAGCGGGTGCTGATTTGATTATCACCTACCACGCCAAAGACGTTGCCAATTGGCTCAAATAATCGAGAAAGAAATGAAGACCAGCACTCAGACAACAATTAGTTTCGCCAATGCCTTCGCCGACCTCTATCTAGATAAAGAAGCAGGAGAATTCGCCCTCGACTTCAGACGGCAAGAAGTAACCATCTATATGACCAATACACAGTACCAAGCCTTGGTACTGCTTTTGCAACAAAGTTTGGAAGACGAGCAGTTCGTAGAATATCTCAATTGGCAGAAAGACCCTCTGCAATGCGAAGAAAACGAACTTATTGAAGTCTGCGGACCAGACCATATTGTCTGCCTTTCCTGCGCCTACAATTTCGAAAGAGTGAAATTGACCTTTGAAATCGGCATGGCCATTGACCTATCTTTTGCAGATTTCCTCGGTCTTTCCAATCTCATCAAAGAAGCCCAGGCAGACCTCGAGTGGCGTCGCGAGCTTTTGCGCCTCAACACCTCCAATCCTGAATTGGACGACGAAGACGGCACTCCTGACACAGGCACAGCCTAGTTTTAAAACAGCTTAATTAATCTGGAAAGACGGCAACATTTAAAGAGTGCTGCCGTCTCTTCTTCCGTATTGACTAAACTTGTTATTTCTTTTACAGAGGTATGCATATGAAAAGGTTGGCATTGGCGCTAGCCCTTGTGGGTGCAGCCGGGCTTGCGGCGCCGGAGGCTTGGAGTCACGATAATGATCGATATTGGCAAAACCGAAACTGGAACCAAAGTAACTGGAATAATTGCGGAAGAGGCAATGGTTTCGGCATAGGTAACGGCAACGGCAACGCTTACGGTCGCTTCAAACGCGGCAAGCGCTTCAAGCGCTTTAGAAACATCGGTTACGGCGGTCTCAATCGCGTATTTCGCTAGTTTAAATAGCGACACCAAGGGCGATACCAGACTCAAAAGTCAGGCGTCGCCCTTTTTCAACTCTACTCTTCCAGCTTTTGGAACTTCTTTAGTTTGCGACTGATCAAATCTTGAGCGAAGGCGAGCCCTCTTCTATCGGGGAAAGCGCGTTTAGGAATGACATACATCGCTCTTCCCATACGTCCGAAAAGAAGCATCAATGCTTCTTTGGTCTCCCAACCTTCTTCAAAATGCCACCAAGCCAGCATCGCAAAATGCTCTTGCGCTCTCACCCCACAGCCCTGTTCACTCAGTTCAAAAACAAAGGGCTCTTGGTTTGCCTCACATTCAGATGCTCTAGCCTGGGTGCCGCCATAAAGCCAAAGGGCATGCATTAAGAAAACAGGGAGCATGGCAAGAAATAACCAGCCATAATTTTCGAAAATTTCATAGGCGAGATGTTCAACACCCCAAATTTGGCTCAAGATAAAGGCCATCGGGAAGAAAACACCGATGGCGGAGAGATAAAAGAGAGCCAGCACCGGCAGGCGTTTGCGAAAGAAGAAGAGCCGCTCTGCTTCCTTCACTTCACCGGCTTGATAAATCACTTGCACAGCTAAGCCGGCTGCTTCTTTGTCTTTGTCTTTCTCTGCCTCGATCTCATTTAGTGTCTCATTTACGGTCTCGTTTGCCGCATCATGAACAACGCCGTCTATTTCTACAGCTAGAATGCGTCCGCTTTCATAGTTAATTAGCGGGTCGACTCCGGAATGACGCAGATAGGTGCGTACCTTCGATACCAGAAAATGCCTTACTTTATCAACATCGGCATCGCTGCTCAAACAGCGTTTCGGCAAAACAAAAACATCAGTGGCGGAAGCAGCCAAACAGAAATAGCGGCCCGTCTCAACACAAGCAATAAGGTTGTTCCACTCCATAGTGCCTTGTCCACTGGCAAAAGAAATTGAGACACCTTGATCTGAAAGAATATAGACCACGGGAAAATGGAAGTTAGGGCGATCGCTAAAGCTGTTCATCACCACCGAATAAAGGGCCATACCAACTAAACCAGCCGCCAAACTCGGTATACCGAGACAAGCCAGAAAGAGAGAAAGAACCAAACGCCCTTCATCGACAATAGCTCCGGTTTCTATATTGAGTAAACCTGAGCGTAAAATGACAAAACCGAAAGAGACAGCAAAGGCGAAAAAATAAACCGCCACCAACTGCCGAGGCAGAGCCAACCGACGATAAACTTCCCAATAACCCTGGTTTACTTCTTCGACTTTATACTTGACATAAAAGACAATATTTTCCATCTCAAAGACCGGCTTATTTGACGGCGAAGAGCAGCGGCGACACATAGTCGACACTGTTGTGACGAATCACTCGATTAAAGCCCGTGCGTAGAGCCATTTCCGAAAGCTCCTCGATGCTGAATATGCAACCATCAGTAGTAGCAAGATACATATTCAAACCAAACATCAAAGGGTGCAAGGGGGCTGTGCGATTGCGGTTAGCAAAAAACTCGGCAATAATCAGTGTGCCGCCGGGCTTGAGCAAATCAAAACAATAAGAAAGCAGCTTCTCGGAAAGCTCATAGCCCTCAGAATGCAATATATGGCCGAGAATAGCTACGTCATAACTTTGAGACTCTATCTGCACATCTCGCCAATTGCCCGGCAGCAATGACAGCCTATCACCGACTTCGAACTTGGCGGCAATGCGCTCGGTTACTTTCAGCACGGCAGGAAAATCCAGCGCACTAATAGTGGTACCAGGATGAGCAAGAGCGAAAGGAATACTCCAAACTGCACTGCCGGCAGCAACATCAAGAATCTTGAGTGCTTTTGATTGACCACAAAGTACAGTTTCATAAACGAAACGGCAGGCGTCTTCGGCAATGGCATAGTTGAGCGGAATAATCGATTCGGCCAGGTGGGGGAAAATCTCCGAAGCCTTATCATCGTTATTGACATGCATGACCGGTTGCCCGGACTTGACCGTATCTTTAAGATAGCGCCACATCTTATCCAGCTCGTCGTGCTGCTTGAGATACATGCCCATAAAAAGCGGGCTCTCTTTGACAAGATAAGCAGCGGCACAATCACTGAGCGCATAAAGAGCCGGACTATCAAGACGCTCTTTGGGTTTACCAAACTGATGAGTGGCCAAATCAGGTCGCTCCAGAAGACCCATACCCACCAGTGAATCCAGCATTAAAGAGACCCCTTTGACAGGATAGCCAAGGTTCTGGGCCAGAGCCGCAGCAGTCAAAGCACCTTCACTCAAGCCATCGAAAAGCCCAAGCTCTACCGCACTCTTGAGGACCTGAATAGCCCAGCTACCGTGCAAAATTGATGTGATTGTCTCGGGTGGCATCATGATTAACGCCATATTTTATAAGGAACGGAAGCAAAAGGTGAATTTTCGGGTACTTTGTCTATCTTCTATTAACATCGACGCGCCTTGGCAATCTCTTGCTCTATAATGATCCTCACAGATCGTTGGGCGTGGCGGAAGCTGACGAACCTGGTCAGGGGGGAAACCCAGCAGCCATAAGTTGAACTTTCGGGTGCGTCCAGCGGTCTGTTCTATTAATATCGAAACCATCCTGCAGATTTAAGATGTCAAAATCGCCAAAGAGCCCCGAAAACCAGAATAGCGAACCAGATCTCAATCGAGTTCTTTTGGGTCAAATTCTTGTCGAACTGGAATGCATAACTATCTACCAGCTAGAGGAAGCTCTGCGCATTCAATCTGAAGACAAAGAAGCCGGAAGAGAAGCCAAGCCCCTTGGTCAGATTCTTCTGGAGATGGGTTATTGCGGACCGAACCAGCTTATTAGAGCTATTCAGATTCAAGCTAAATATCGCAAAGCCCAAAACACCCAGTAGTTTTAGGCTATCTATTTGGCAGAGCAGCCCTTAAACGGGTTAAACTTCTTATTTATTGGCTCTGCATATTTGAATATAAACCGGTAACTGCTCTTTGAATCTCTCCAGCCGACTTATTTTCGCATTAGTCATAGTTGTGACAAGCGTTGTCATTGGTCATGTCGGCTACAGTGTTTTTATTGACTTCAGGAATACAAGAGGCGAAGCGGCACAGGCTCTTTGCGACAACAGTGAAGGCGCCCTGACCAAGGTCAAACTTACCGGCAAGAACACAATCGAATATGTCGACTTGATCGCCGGTAAACTGGCAAACGATACTCGCACCCGCGGTCTTCTTGAAGCCAAAGATAGAAACGGCTTGGGCAACCTAGCCAGAGAGTATTCCGAAAGGGCTATTTTCGCCGGTTCAATTTGGTTTATCGACGAAAAGGGAGCGGTTGTTTTTAGCACCGACACGCCGCAGCAGTCGGGCTATCCTCTTAAGCAAGATTGCGAGATTCTTTCAGATTGCGTCAATAACAAGCATCCCTATCGCGGCACACTTTCGAACAACAAGACCGGGATTATTTCTTTTAGCTCGGTCAAAATTTTGCCCAAAGGTTTTGTGGTTGTAAATCAACCGATTAACCAAGAATTTCTATCGGCAACAGCGACGCGCATAGGCATTGAAAATCCGAAAGCCCAGGGCGTGCAACTAGCCGTCTACTCAGCTAGACAAAGTCAGGTAGTCGCCTGGTCGCAAGATTTCCCCCAGCAGAGATGTTATCGCTTTCTGGCCGAGCTAAATAAAGGCGGTTTGCCCAAGGGTTATCCTGAAGCAAAATTTGCCGCCATCACCGGCATTGCTCTATTAGATCAACTGCTGGTGCCTGCCCCCGGCTTTGAACGAAGTGACGGTTGGTGGCTGGATCTGCCTAATGTCAATGTCAATCAACAGACAGGCGCCCGTGCCAGTATGGACTCAGTCATTCTTTTGGCTAAACCGGTGCCCAGCCTGCTCAATAAAGCATTAGAAACAGCCATTTTAGGCAGTCTTGTCGGCATGCTCGGTATTTTGATTGGTGTCTTTCTCGCTACCCGCATAGCTGCCTCTGTGAACGAGCCTATGCGATTCCTCTTA
Source organism: Candidatus Obscuribacterales bacterium (assembly GCA_019745415.1). Taxonomy (GTDB): domain Bacteria; phylum Cyanobacteriota; class Vampirovibrionia; order Obscuribacterales; family Obscuribacteraceae; genus Obscuribacter. The sequence goes on from JAIETF010000051.1 coordinate 11,057, forward strand.
AAAAGAACCAGAGCCATTGCCAACAACAAACAAGTTATTCCTCCTCTAGAGGGTCTGACCGGCGAATGGTACGACTTGGGCGAACTTATCGATACGGCTGTGCTTTCTATGCGTTCCACCACCCAGAACCTGAAAACCCAGCTCACCAAACAGATGAAACAGGTCGAAGAACGCAATCAGATAGCCGAACAATCAAACCAGCAAGTAGATGTGCTGAACAATCAGATCACCACTCAAGCCAAGCAAATTGCCGAGATGGGAAGACAAATCAACCAAGCTAACCGTCAAGCCATCTTGGTGCAGCATCAGCTCGATGCTGTTTTGCAAGTGAGCACCGAAGGTTATTTCTTGCTTGACCAGTACGGCAATATTTTGCACGGCAACCCTATCGTTCTCAGCTGGCTGGGCACCACCGAAGGAGAGATAGCCGGTAGGCTTTGCTTTGACATAGTAAGAAAGCCGGGCGAGCCCTCGCACATGGATAGCATTGGGCAAGCCTTCGCCCAACACGGCGGTAATCCCAATGCCTTGATTGAGCAGTTTTATCCCGAAGGGGTGTTGCACTCTAAAGACGGCAAGAAGAAGATCGAAGTGCTGGCCCACCTGCAGCCTCTTTCAGGAGATGACGGCAATATTCAGGGCTATATAATGGTTTTGCGCGACAAGTCTTTGCGCAGCGAAAACCAGCTTTTGCGGCAAGAAATAGTGACCATGCTGCAAGACAATATCAGAGCGCCGCTTGCCTCGGCCGAAATAGGTTGGCAGGCAATCTTGAGCAATAATGCCAATGCTTTGCACCCCTCCGTGAACCGTTCGCTCAGTGAATTGCATCTCAATTATGAGCAAATGATTGCTTTAGTAGACAGCCTGCTTATGATGTACGGTGGTTATGTGCCGCCGCCGGTAGCACCGAAAGAACAGGTAGCGATACCAAGATTGGTGGCAGACGCCCTAGACGAAGTAACACCGCTAGCCAGAGAAAGACAGCTTACTCTCGACTATAAAACTGTAACCGGATTGCCGCCCATCAACGGCAACCGCGAAGCCATTATGGGAATCTTGCGCCAGGTCTTGGAACGCATGATCGTCATCACCGCCGCTGGTGGCAGGGTGCGTATTGAAAGTCAGATGCGCGGCAATGAAATGCGCATCGGGGTCTCAAGCTCTGGACCAGCTCTGCCCGAATCGGAACTGCAAGACATGTTCGCCGGCTTTATAGAAGGCAAGCACGCCATCGAAACTTATGGCTCAAGGCTGTCGATGCAACTGGCCCGCACCAATGTGGAGCGTATGGGTGGTCGCATCTGGGCTGAATCGGAAGCCGGTAGAGGCACAGTCACCTATTTCACCTTGCCGGCCGGCTAAATTTAATCTATTTCGCCATAGTATCGACACAATTGCCTCATACGATGTCAAGACAAACAAAAACCAGTTTGCCCTAGCTCCCTTCTTTCTTACCTAGTCACAAGCATATTTACTATCAGGAGAGGCTTAACATGCTTCTAAACCGCTCTTGCCAGGGTGCAACCTTGCTTTCCCTATTGCTTATCGTCGGTATCTCCGCCTCATCCATGCAGCCGGCTTTCAGCCAGTATCAGCAGTATCAACAAAATCAACCAGAACCGCAAGATAACCCAGGCTATCAAGGCGGACAATATATGAACATGAACTACAGCGCCAACTATGGCGGACCCGACAGCTACAGACAACCAGCTGCTAATCAAGGTCAGCCTGCCGACTATGCCGCTCAGCAATATCAGGGTCAAGTGAGAAAGAACTACAAGCCTAAAGAGCCAACCCCTTACGAGATTCAAGAACAAGCTATCCAAAACTCCAAAGCCTTATACGGCGCGCCGCAAGAACAAGAGAACTCTCATCCTGCCCATCAAAGACAAGATGATCCATACAGAAATAGCGCCGCCTACACAGACACCAGCACTAATCCATCACATTATTCTGGTTGTGGAGGCAAAGCAAGCAAGCTGAAGAGCGCCCTGGGAGCCGCCGGCAAAATACTGGGCACCACCGCCGCCGTAGCCATTCCAGTAACATCTATGGTCTTGATGACTAGAGCAGCCAATCGAAACGGCTATAACAACAATTACGGCTATAACTACGGTTATAACAACTACCCTATGGGCATGCCGATAAATCCCTATAACAATATGGGTATGGGCGCTCGCCCGTTCGGTTTCTAAGCAACACCGAAAAGGGCAACAAAAAAGCCACCTGGTTTAACCCACGGTGGCTTATTGCTATCGTCTGACAGTCCCTTGCGTGGACTCGATATCTCCCTTGCGATTAGTCAGAATTCGCAATAGGCGGACTCGCAAGCTACAGTCTCTGGTCTGCGCAGACCTGCCGTTTCCACTTGGTCCCTCGGCTCGAAGCTTCGGACAATCGCCGTCGCTCACCGCTTATGTATTTATAATAGCGCAACCTCAGCCATACGGAAGTACCCCGGAAAAGGTCTAATCAAATATTTTTCAGCTAGCGATCACCTCACCTATAGCCAATCTAAATCGAACAAGCCAATGTCATAAGCTTGAACCATTACAGGCATAAGCCTTGCGCAAACCGCATATACACTCGATATACAAACTGTAGAAAACCTCTATCCAACAAACAAGAAAGCCTTCCTAATGACCGAAGCTTGAGAGTAGCCTTACTTAACTCCCAATAAAGACAGAAAGTCAGCAACTCAAAAAATCATGAAAGCAAAGTCAAGACAAAGCCTCCAAACCAGCTCCCAATATCAAAAAATCAAGATAAGCGTAGGTCTAGCCCTAGCTCTCAGTACCAATCTGGCAACAGCTCTAGCAGTAGTATTGCCGAGCAGCCTGGTCTACACAACCTTTTTCAGCGCCGGTCCGGTCTGCGCTGCAGACATACAAAAAGAAGACCTTGCATCACTTGAGAAGAACTTTCAGTCAGACAAAGACCTGCTTGAACATATGAACAAAAAAAACTTCGACTCAGAAAAGCTCAAGGCTTTGGAAAAGTTTGCCCGAGCGCTCAAGCAAGAGAAAAACTACAGAGCGCTGGAGCCTCTGGATGAGCTGCGACTGAACCTCTTTCGCCGAGTCTATGAAGACGGCAATCTTGCCTATGCCATCGACGAATTAGCCGACACAAAACTTGCCCTAGGCAAGCTCAATGAAGCTGAAGCTCTCTATAAAGAATCACTCAAGATAAATAAAGAGATTTCGCATGTCTGGGGTAAGCCCGTACCCAACTATCAAACTAGAGACCTAGCCAGGCAGTTGACAGGACTGGGACATGTGGCAATGAAAAGAGGCGAATTCAAGGCTGCCGAAAATTATTTCAAAGAATATTTCGACGGAGTCAAAAAGGAAGAGCAAGGACTGCGTGCAATCTACACACCCCAAGCCACTCTTGAATTGGCAGACTGTCTTTTGGCACAACACAAAGACGACGAAGCGATAAAGTTACTTAAGGAAGCATCTCAATTGAACGTCAATGCCCATGCTTCTTTCAGTCAGGCGGCTCTATTGAACAAACTAGCCGATCAACTAGAAAAGACAGGCGAGAAAAACCAAGCTGCCCAATACCGCGCTATTGCTTCGAGTTTGAAGAAAAACCAGGAGCGCTTGAATAAATCTGGACTAGACTATTGAGTTATTGATTTTCCAAAGACTTGATGCGCTCTTCCATTTCTCGGGCTTCGTCTTCTCTATGCACTTTGGCGAGCATAACTGCATAGTTCTTGAGCAGCGAAATAATCTCGGGGCTGCTTGCAGGCAATAACTTCTCTCTTACCTCTAGAGCGCGCTTAAAGAGTATTTCCGCTTTCTCAAAGCGTCTCTTGGCACAATGCAAGGTAGCCAGGTTATGCAAATTAACTGCTGTGTCTAAGTGCAATTCACCGAACAAATCAAGCTTAATGTCCAGACAGCGTTCATACATTTCTTCCGCCATCTGATATTTGCCCTGCAACTGATAGAGTGCCGCCAAATTATTCAAGCCGCGAGTCAATCTTTCCAAGTCTTCCAACTGCCTAGCCTGCTCATCAGGCGTCAATTTTTCCTTAGCAGCAGAAGAAGTCACTTCAGAAGACTTGAGTCCCTCGGCAAGAGCCTCGGCCGCTTTGAGGGCGTTTATAAACTTGAGTTCGGCGAAAGCATAACGCCTATCTTGATGAGCCTTATGTCCTTCCTCACTATATTTCTGCCATGTAGCCAATAGTTCTTCTCGGCTTGGTTTAGTTTGAGGAGCTTTACCAGTTTCCAGCATAAATTGAAATTTCCGTATACAGGGCGGGCGCGCCGCCAATTACTTTAGCATTTTAGGCTTAGCCTATTGCCAACACATACTTTTGTATGTATATTGTGAATATGGTTCAAGTTACAGAAGTAATTGCAAAATCAATCCTCACGCCACAAAAGTTCGGGTCTTTGGCAGAGGCTTACGATTTTTCACTCAATCCCTATGCCGGTTGTCAGTTTGCTTGCTCATATTGCTATGTACCAAAGTTTCCAGCCAGCCGCAACGAAGTTACATGGGGTAGTTGGGTGCAAGTAAAAATGAACGCACCCCAGCTAATTAGAAAAGAAAGAGCCCTTGTTTTTGGTTCACGTATATTTTTTAGTTCGGCAACAGATCCGTATCAATATTTGGAGCTCAAATATCAGCTCAGCCGTGCTTGCCTGAACGAGCTGCTTCTCTACAAGCCTGCCAAACTGACCATGCATACTCGCTCTCACCTGATCTTGAAAGATCTAGATTTACTGAAAGGCTTTGGATCTGCACTCTCAGTGGGGGTGAGCATCACCTCAGACGACGAAGAGATCATAAGAAAATTCGAGCCTAAAGCGCCTGCTCTTGCTAGACGTTTGGAGCTTTTAAACGAGCTTCAAAAGGCAGGAATCAATACCTTCATATCATTGGCACCGCTCCTGCCGCATAATCCCGAAAGCTTGGTTGAGAAGTTAAGCCCTTTCTTGAATGGAATGAATAAATTCTGGATGGACCGCATGCACTGGCCGGAAGTCAATACGAAGCCGGAATTACTGCAAGAGTTCGAAGAATTCTTCGCCGACCAACACTATGAAAGGCAAATCAAAAGAACTAAAGAGCTACTTATCGCCAGAGGGCTGAAGGCAAACCCTTGAAGATTAGGCGCCCAGGACACTTCTTTACTTCTGATATAATAAGGTAAGTCTCATATTTGCCTACACTTACTAAACTATGAGACCCGGTAGCCCAAAAAAAATACCTGGTTCTCCTTCTCTTTCCTTTCATCTCCTATCAAGGCTTACCACTTTTCCATGAACAACTTGAAAGTCTGCTTATGGCAGACTAAACAACTATCTGCAAGGAAGAAACGCAGTCGCGCCCAGGCTCTCACCGAATACGCGACCCTAATTGCCTTTGTCAGCATACTTTGCGCGCTGGCATTTTCATTCACATCGGGCAAGATAGGTCCTGCTGTCTCCGAAGCTTTCCACACCACTGCCAGACAATTGGATGGTCTCTCTTCGGCGGCAACAAACGCTTCTTGAAAAGCTCTTCTTGAAAAGCTCTTTTTGAATAGCGTTTCTGTCATAAAATTGTGCCATGAAAAATAACCATGGCTTGACTATTTGCGTCGATCGCGGCGGTACTTTCACCGACCTGGTTGCCTTCGCCCCCGACGGTCGCCTTTATGTACATAAAATCTTGAGCACAAGCAATGCCGGAGAGGCTTCTGCAGCCAGCGCCGCTACTCGAAAAGGCATAGAAGAACTGTTTGCCTTCGTCAAAGAAAAGCGCCAAGAAGTTAATCTGACTATTGCCGAAGTGCGCGCCGGCACAACCGTAGCCACTAATGCTCTTTTGACAAGAAAAGGCGCTCCCCTGATTCTTATCACCAATAAAGGACTGGCAGACGCTCTTTATATTGGCTACCAAGCGCGCTCAGACATCTTCGCCCTAGATATAAAGAGAGCCGCCCCTCTCTATGAAAGAGTGTTTGAAATAGACTGTCGCATGCAAGCCGACGGCAGCATAATCAAAGATATCGACGCGGCCGAAGCACTGGCCGAACTGCGGAACTTGCGGCGTCAATACCATGAACCACCGGCTGTTGCCATACTCTTGATGCATAGCTATCTGAACGACGCCCACGAAACACTACTGGCCGAGCTGGCAACTCAAGCAGGGTTCAAGCAAATTTCTCTATCGTCACAAATAAACCGGGTAATCAAATATGTCGGACGCGGCGACACCACCTGCGCCGATGCCTATCTAACGCCTCCGCTGCAAGCTTACACACAAAATTTGGTCAGAGAACTAGCACCAATTCCGGTATCATTCATGAAGTCGGACGGAGGCTTATCCAGCCCTGCTCAGTTCAGCGGCAAAGATGCTCTTTTGTCTGGACCAGCCGGGGGCGTGGTGGGCGCCTATATGTTCAATCTCAGCCGCGGCGGGGGACCAGCGGTAGCCTTCGACATGGGCGGCACATCCACTGACGTTTCCTACTTCGAAAAAGAACCAGAAAGACTCTATGAAACAATGATCGCCGGAGTGCGTGTACGAACACCAATCGTAGCTGTGCACACAGTTGCAGCAGGCGGTGGCTCGATACTTAAGTTTGATGGTGAAAGACTGCTTGCCGGACCGGATAGCGCCGGGGCATTCCCAGGCCCGGCCTGTTACGGCAAGGGTGGACCTCTGACAGTTACAGATGCCAACTTGCTTCTAGGCAGAATCTCAGTCGACCACTTTCCCCAAACCTTCGGACAAAATGGTGACTCGCCCCTTAGTCTTGATGCCGCTAGAAAACTCATGCAAGAGATGAGTAGAAGAGTAGTAGAAAAGACAGGTCTGAAGCGCTATCAAAAGCCGGAAGAACTTGCGCTTGGCTTTCTCAAGGTTGCTGTCGAAAAAATGAGCAGAGCCATTGCCCGCGTCTCCACCGAAAAAGGGCATGACCTAAAGAAAGCAACCCTCATTTCATTCGGCGGCGCAGGCGGTCAACATGCCTGTCTCATTGCAGAGCGACTGGGCATGGAACGCATAATCGCAAGCCCCCTAGCCGGCGTGCTCTCTGCCTATGGAATCGGAAGAACGGCGCTCAGCGCCATGGAAAGACGAACAGTAAGAAAACCGCTTGCAGAAATGTCTTCGCTATCTCAAGACTTTGCCGCCTTGCTCGCATCGGTAAAGGACAGTATGGAAAAAGCGAAAGTCTCTAATTACACCGAAAGAAGATTGCTTTTTCTGCGCTATCAAGGCTCTGACTCATCGATTGAAATAGCTCTTGGTGAAGGCGAACACCAATTAAAAGAAGAGTTCAGAAAGCGCCATCAAAAGCTCTTTGGTTTCAATCTTGAAAATGCCGAACTGATTATAGAAGAAATAGCCATCGAACTAAAAGAAAACATCAAGGCAATAGGCCAGATAGAAACATGCTCTATTCAAGACAACACAGATAAGCAAGGAACAACCGGCACTCAAGCCCTGCCGATAAGCTATTTGCACCAACCAAAGGCAACAACAAGTAGTCATATGCTTTATGCCGAAGGAAGCTATCATGAAATTACGCCTTTGCTTTTGCATGAGCTTAGACGCGATGAAATAGTGAAAGGACCAGCCCTAATTGCCGACGCTGTTGCCACAACTATTATTGAACCCGGCTGGCAAGCCAAAGTAGAAAGCGATGGTTCTCTTGAAATTGTCAGAGCAAGCGGCATTGCTAAAGACAAAAGTGTCAACAACCATGAGCCTGCAAATGAAGAGATAAGAAAGAGCACAGCGCCAGTGGCGGGAAACAGCGATGAAGAAACTGTTTGCGACCCGGTTTTGCTTGAGTTATACAATAATATCTTTATGGCTATAGCCGAAGAAATGGGCACAACTCTGCAACAGGTGAGCCATTCAGTCAACATAAAGGAACGGCTAGATTTTTCCTGCGCAGTTTTTGACAGCCAGGGCCGCTTGATTGCCAACGCCCCTCATATGCCGGTGCATCTTGGTTCGATGGGCAAAGCGGTAGAAAGCCTCATAGAATCGGCAAAAGAGCTTAGACAAGGTGATGTCTATCTATCTAACAATCCCTACAACGGCGGCACCCACTTGCCCGACATCACCGCCATAAGCCCAGTTTATTTAGAGGGCAATATTAGATTTTTCGTGGCATCTCGAGGACATCACGCCGATATCGGCGGCATCACACCAGGCTCGATGCCGCCCACCAGCACCTCAATCGAAGAAGAAGGAGCCATGCTGGACAATGTTCTAATTGTCAGAGACAGTATGCTTTTAGAAGACGAGGTTTGCAAACTATTTCTGAAAGGCCCCTACCCGGCTCGCAATATCAATCAAACCTTGAGTGATCTGAAAGCCCAAGTGGCAGCCAACAACAAAGGCATTGAAGCCCTGAAAACCCTTTGCCGAGAGCGGGGCGAGGGGCAGGTGCTCGCCTATATGACCCATGTGCGCCAAAACGCGGCCGGGGCGATCAGGCGCATTTTGCATGAATTAGAAGACGGCACAGCCGAATGCCGCACCGACGATGGCAGTTGCATAAAAGTCGCCATCAAAATAGACAAAGAAAGAGAGACGGTCACAGTAGACTTCAGCGGCACTTCAGGCGCCCTTGCCTCAAATTTCAACGCTCCTAAGGCGGTAGTGCGAGCGGCAGTTCTTTATGTTTTCCGCACCCTGACAAAAGAAGACATACCTCTCAACGAAGGCTGTATAGAACCAATTGAACTAATCATTCCAGAGGGCAGCTTGCTTGCTCCCACTTACCCTCAAGCAGTGGTGGCAGGCAATGTAGAAACCTCGCAGATAATTGTCGATGCTCTCTATCAAGCTCTAGGCAGACTGGCAAATAGTCAGGGCACCATGAACAATTTCACCTTCGGCAATGACCGCTATCAATACTATGAAACAGTTTGCGGCGGTGCCGGTGCCGGACACAGCGGCGACCAGAGTTTTGACGGGCAAGACGCCGTGCAAACCCATATGACCAATTCAAGACTAACCGACCCTGAGATTCTAGAAAATCGCTTTCCGGTATTGTTGGAAGAATTTTCTATAAGGAAAGACAGCGGCGGCGAAGGACTAAATAAGGGCGGGGACGGCTGCATAAGACGGCTGCGTTTTCTAGAGTCGATGGAAGCGAATATACTTTCAGGCAGAAGACTGACCGCGCCACAAGGCATCGCCGGCGGTGGCGCCGCCAAAAACGGGCGCACCCTGCATATCAAAGGCGACGGTTCGGCGGTTGAACTAAAGAGTTGCGACAGCGTCGTTCTTGCACCAGGCGAGTCTATTCAAATAGAAACACCAGGCGGCGGCGGTTATGGCTCCAAAATCTAAGACGCTAGTTTCAGCCCAATCAGACCCAAAAGCAGAAAGACAAAACTAACAAGCCTAAGCGGATTAACCGGGTCACTAAAGCAGCAGAGACCAATAATGAATGTACCAGCCACGCCGATACCGGTCCAAACTGCATAGGCTGTGCCAAAGGGCAGCTCTTTCATAGCCAAGGCAAGCAAAACCATGCTCAAAATAAGAGAAACAATCGTAAGAGCAAGCCAGCCTGGTTTCGCAGGCGAAGCCCCGAGTTTGAAGCCCACAGCCCAGCCTATCTCAAACAAACCAGCAAAAAACAAATAAAGCCAAGACATTACTAGCACCTCAGAGACTGGCGGGCCGTCCCGAATGATGCACTGTGGGGTCGTCCCCGCAAAAATTATAGCAAACTCTCGCCCTTTGCCCAACTCGCCGCCGCGCGCCCAGCCCAAAGCCCAGTGGCAAAGCAAGCGGTCAAAAGATAACCGCCTGTTGGTGCCTCCCAGTCGAGCATCTCACCGGCAACAAAAACACCGGGCAAATCTTTTAACATAAGGTTAGAATCGACCGAATCAAAACTTACACCACCGGCGGTGCTAATTGCCTCAGCCAGAGGTCGCGGTGCTGCAATATGCAAAGGCAAAGCCTTAGCCAACCCGGCTAAAATCTTCGGATCTTCCATATCTTGGCGCTTACACAACTCAAACAAGAGAGCGCGCTTAAGTTCGTCTCTTCCCAAACAAGCCTGCAAATGTCGCGAAAGCGAGCGACTACCGCGCGCTTTGGAAAGCTCGCTCAAGAGACGCTCAAAACTGCGGTCAGGATACAAATCGAGATAGATTGTGGCTTCACCGCGCACCCTAAGACATTCACGAATCTTACGAGAGAAGGCATAAACAAGACTGCCTTCGACGCCATAATCAGCGATAAGCAGTTCACCGCGTTTGCACTCAACGGTGCCGTCAAGATCGGTAAAGGTCATAGAAACCGACTTAAGAGGTGCGCCTGAGTGCTTCTTAAGCAGATGCTCGCTCCAGGAAAGCTCAAACCCGCAATTAGCACTCTGCCAGGGAAGCACCTGCACGCCTTTCTCGACAAGCCAACTCACCCAAGCACCATCAGAGCCGAGTTGCGGCCAGCTGGCGCCGCCCAGCGCCAAAACAACCACATCGGGTGCAACCAGAAACTCGCCTTCGGGACCAGCAATCTTAAGCTGCGCAGCATCGGCAAAACCAAGGAAGCGGTGCCCAACATGCAAACGCACGCCGGCACTGCGCAAACGATGAACCCAAGCCCTCAAGAGAGGCGCCGACTTCATTTCGGCAGGAAAAACACGACCAGAAGAGCCGACAAAAGTTGTTATACCAAGCTCATGCACCCAATTGCGCAAAGCTTCGGGTTTGAAACAATCTAGAAAAGGTTGCAAATAAGGCTGTCTATCAAAATAACGACTGCAAAACTTTTCAAAGGGTTCGCTATGGGTGATATTCAAGCCGCCCAGCCCGGCTCGCAAAAACTTGCGCCCCAAGGTGGGCATGGCTTCGTATACATCTACAGACAACCCGGCTTTACTAAGCTCTTCTGCGGCAATAAGTCCTGCTGGACCGCCTCCGATCACAGCTACGGTTCTGGCTTTACTGCTTGTCGCTTCGATGGGCGCAGCAACGGCGCCTTCCTTTTTGTTTCTCTCAGATTCGACCGACTTACTCATGCGCCAATTTTAGCGCGTCAATCTGCAAAATTTGTCAGCGCTTAAAATAGTTGCGTCTGTTACCATGAAAATATGACGAATCTCAAGAAGCTTCCAGCTCTTTCATCTCTGTTTGCTGCATCAATAAAAGCACCAGCATTCATTTTTGTGCTGCTCGTTGCCTTAGCTGTGCCTTCGCCAGCAAACGGCGAACCAGAGACAGTACCAAAGACAGCCCCCACCGAAGAAAAGACTAAGGATGTGAGCGTAAGCAGAGCTTACATTCTTAAAAAGCTAGGTTTGGCACTACTTAAGTGTGGACGAACAAGCGAAGCTCTTGAAAAAATCGACTTAGCCTTCTCACTAGATCCATATAACAGCGACCTACAGCAAACCAGAGCCTACATATTGAAACAATGCGAAAAGCCAAACGCGACACCAATAGAAACGAAACGACGTGAAACTGAAATCGATAGCAATAACTATAAACTTGCTAAAGAATTTTATGATAAGAACGCCTACAAACAAGCTATCGAATATTGCAACAAGGAGCTAGAGACTCCAAAAACTTCAAAAAATCCAAAAACATTTAGACGGTCTCGCGTGGCTCTAAAGCTGCGAGGGCTTTGTTACCTAGCAATCGGCGAAGAAGAAAAGGCGATGACAGATTTTGAACACTATGTCGATCTATCCGCTCTTAGCCGTTCTACTGAAGCGACAAAGCAGTCAGCAACAAAGTCCTCAGTAGCAGAGCAGCCCATAGACGATCTACCATTGAAATTGCAGCTATCTTACAAGTTCAAGTCGGTTCTACAAAACCAGCTGCGACTTGAAAAGTTATACAGCAAAATGATTGAGCTAAATGACTTTCACGAGGAGGCTTCCTTCGAGCGTGCTATGCTTTATCTCGGTAAAGGTGACCTCAATAGCGCAGCCTGCGATTTTGAGCGTTATTTTTTATACGGTGGTTTCTATCACAGACTGGATGCCCTCTCATGGTCCATTTTCTGCAATAAAGCACTGAAGCGAGAGGCGAAACTGAAAGAACTGCTCAACTATAGATACAGGCTAAGATATTTTGCAACCAAACCGGAATTGCTCTTTCTGCAAAATGAAAACTTCACCGCAGAAGAACTTGTGGCAGTGAGTACTGATGAAAAGGACCAAATAGCTAGAGCCACTATCGCCGGTATGGTTCTAGCTCAAAAAGGAAATCTAGAAGAAGCAGCAAAATATCTGCAGAAAGTGACTGAATCTGCCCCAGATACCTCAGCCGAATATTTCGTCGCCAAGAAAGAGCTAGAGCGCATCAAGAAATAAAGAAAAACTTGCGACGAAGACCTCTATCTATGAAGTCATGCCTGCTACCATAAGGCAATGAAATCGCAAGAAGTTTCCCCTAAATCAATGTCGTTCTTGAAGCAGCTTATCGGCAAGGTTTTGTCGTTATTGCTTGCTGCAGCAGTAACGTTCTCTTTATCTACAGAGAGCGCAGTTTTGGCTGATGCCCCCAAAACGTTAGAAACCCAGGTTGAGCAAAACTGCAAACAAATTGCAGCTCTAAATAAAGCAGGCAAAAGAAAGGCAGCAGAACAGCTGGCAGACAAGCTAATAAGCGAAAATCCAAAGGAAAATCGCTACAGACACGAAAAAATTGAGATCTTGCATGACCAAGAAAAGTATGATGCTGCGCTGAAAGAAATCGATATTTGCCTTAAGCAAGATGCTAAAGATCATATTGCTTATTTTTGGCGCAGCGACATATTCTGTCACCAGAATAAACTTTATGAGGCCCGCGTAGCTATAAACAAGTGCATACAATGCAATCCGCGCTACGCTCCCGGTTATTCTCTTAAAGCCAGTTATGAATACCGAGCGGGAAACTACAAACTGGCGATTTCTTATGCTGAACTGGCGGTCAAGTATGACCCAAAGAGCGAGAACAGCTGGAATAGTATCGGGCTTTCCTACTTAGAAATGGACGAATTTGAAAAGGCGACAAAAGCCTTTGAGAAGGCTCTTGCTCTGAATAAGACCTCAACAATGTTGCTCAATAATGTATCGATGACTCTCCTCTACAGCGGACGCAGCAAAGAAGCCATGGAAAAAATCAATCTAGCCCTAAATATTGAACCTCGCAATCCCTATCTCATTCAAAAAAGAGCAATCATCAACCATCACAACGGTAAACTGAAAGAAGCTTTGACCGATATGAACAAAGTTATTCAGCTGCGCCAAGAAGCTTGCGGCGAAGACTATTCTGCAAGAGCAAGCCTTTATGTAGACCTGAAAAACTATGACGCAGCTATTAGCGATGCTAGGAAGTCTCTGCAACTCAAAAAAGACTACACTCAAGCCTATTACAATCTCGCCCATGCACAGTATTTTAAAGGCGACTACAAAGACGCTATTGCCAATTGCACTAAAGCTATAGAGCATGATGAAAAGACGAGCAGCGCCATAAAATTGCGCGGACTCTGCTATCAAGCAATTGGCGAAGACGAAAAAGCCTTGAATGATTTCGAGCGCTTCACAGCTGCCTTTCATGATGCCGAATCTTACAAAGCCCGAGCACAGATAGCAGCCAAACAAGGCTATTTCGAACAAGCCGCCGACGACCTTTCGGCAGTGATGCCTTTTTCCACAAGCATGAAGGCAAATCCGAAAGAGTACAACCGTCTGCTCAATCTGTACAACCGCATGATCTCATCAAAGCTTGCCGGAAACGAAACTTACTTTGATCGTGGCATGGTCTATTTCGTCGCCGGTGAACTGAAAAATGCCGCAAGTGACTTCGAACAGTATTTGAAGGGAAACAAATGCCAGGGTAAAAACGCTCTTTCTGCTGCAACCTGGGCGGTATTTTGCCATCAAAAACTAAAGCAAGAGGCAGCCGCTAAGGGCTTGCTGAGCTATATAAAAGAAACTGAGCCTGCCCTAAGTAAGAGCCCAGAGCTTTTGTTTTTGCGTAAAGAGATAAGCGCTGAAAAATTGATGGACACAAGCAAAGACGCTCGCGCACTATCGTCTAAAGGCACTCTTGTTGGTTTAGTGCTTGCCGAAGAAGGAAAACTAGAGGCGGCATCTGGTTATCTATGGAAAGTGAAACGCATGGGCGATCAACATATGGACGAGTACTTCGTAGCCCTGAAAGAGCTGGACCGGCTCGGAGCGAGATGGAAGAAAGAAAGCGGAAGAGGACATTAGTAAGGTCCAAGAATCATTCGCAAAAAAAAAATGCAGCCATCCTAAAGTTATCTCCAGGAAAAGCATATGCTAAACTCTAGGTTTACTTGCTGGTATAAGTGACATAGAGCAGCTTGTTAAAAATGCGAACCCGCTCTTTTCTACTGTCCATAATCCTATGCGCGCTATTCACAGATAGCGCCATAAGCTATAACAGGAATCAAATATCTGTTGACTTCAGGAATGTCCCTGACAGTCTAGAAAGCACCTTCAGGCATCGAATAAGTCTGGCAGAAAGAGCAATAGCGTCCAGATTACAAACCGAACCTTCAAATTTCAACCTAGAAGCAAAGATTTTCGCAACTATAACTCTCGACGGAAGACTTTTAACTGCTGAAGTAGAAGAAACCTCAGGCAGTGATGAGTTTGACAAGGCAGCTCTTCGTGCAGTCTACCTAACCCCAAACTTTGGACAGTTTCCACACTTAGGACCCAAGTTACTCTTGGCGGAAATCAGGGTCTCGCAAAACTCAATTCAAACAGGAAGCGTACACCGAAACAACATTCAGGGACAAGACCCCTCTAGAGATACGTTCAAAACCCAGAAATCAGATTGGATCGAAGACACCGATTTGGGCAATATCAACTATGATTCAAGACCGTGGGAATATACCAACCATAGCCCCAAAGTAGGCAGTGAAGAAGAAAGTGCTTCCTCAGATACAACCAATGGAACTAGCAGCGGATTGTCACTAAGCCTCCAAGGCTTTCGACCACTCTCACAATACCAATTAAAGTATATTCCAACAGAGCAGAAAGACTCTTACCTTGAAAAGCTATCTTACTGGTCCAAACTGTCTCTAAAGGAAAAATTCCAACTATGGTAAGGAGCAAAAAGCTTCGCAAATTATTCCATGGCATTGCATTAGCGTCGATCAGTCTGAACCTTTTCCTTTTGCCTTCCTACTGCGAACCGATAGTTCTACAAGGTAATCTTACGCACGCCGAAAAACTTGTTGATAGTGGACAGCAGATTGGAAAACCACTGGCACGAACAGATAATTGCGGCGGCGATAAAGATTGGTTTCAAGTCCCTAGCTGGCTGGCTGGGGAGTGGCTAGCAATTAGCACTGTAATGACTGAACACGAAAACGTCTTAACAGGCGAGTCTCAAAATACCTCTAGCATCCAAGAATCTAGATTTACTGACACTTTCGGCTATCAGAGAGATAAGTACGGGAATGTCTGGAGCATTAAATTCATTCCTGATGTGATAACAGTCCACGAAAAGGAGCATGAATCGACAGAACCCCAGAAAGCAAAGATGTGGGTCGTGCGGAGGACTCTAGAACCAGTAAGTGAAAACACGGATAGAGCTCTGTACAAAATCACTGAATTTATGAGCAAACTAGATTCTGCCAAAATGGTTATCGAGCAAGAATCTCGAGAATCTTTCGCATGGTATGTCAATCTAAAAAGCGGACAGATAGCTAGACTCGTAGACACTATGTCTTACGATAAAGACGGACATGCAGTGGAGCGGTACCAGAAGACATCAATACTAAGAAGATCTAAGGTCTTCACACCCAGAGATGAAGCAGGTAATCGAAACCTACGTACATCCTTTTGCAAATACCTTGAATTGTCGGGCCAAGGAAATCTAATTCCGCAGAAAACTGGCGCGCAGGAGAGCACTCACAAGTGACTGAAATTAAATTCAAAACATTAGTTACGGTTGTCTTTCTATTTGTGACTATACCTCCTGCAATCGGACTAGATTCTCTCGCGGAAGCCTATTTGGAACAGGGAAAGGTTGTCTACGATAGAGGCGATTTGATGGGAGCCAAGAGACTATTTAACCAAGCTGCTGTCCACGCAGTTAAAACATACGACAGCCCGCTCCATAAAGCATCCATCTTTAATAACGCAGGAGAAGTCTACAGAAGACTCTTCGAGCTAAAAGGTAGAAATTACCAGCCAGATGAAGAAGACAGAGCGACAGCGCCAACGCTAAAAATTGTTTGCCCTAATGACCCATTAGATTCCATTCTTCCAGAAGCCTCGGCTGAGTGGATGGCCCAAAGATACCTCAAACTAGCTCTTGAGATAAAAGAGAACACGCTAGGCACTTTCTCGCTTGATGTAGCCAGAAGCATGGAAAATCTCGCCTCCTTGTATCTAGCAATTGAAAGAGTTGACGAAGCAGAGGCTCTTTTGCGAAAAGCTCTAAAGATCAGAGAGACAAAGGAGGGCTTACATAGTTCATCAATAGCTCCAATTTGTTTTCGCCTGGGTAAAGCACTTAAGGACAGGTCCTACAGACACTCAGATGACAATGCAAAGTCGGCAGCCTTGAACGACGCAGTATCAAACTTTCAAAGAGCAAAAAGACTTTGGCTCAGCTCTAACAGTGCACCAGAATTGATAGCCGCGGCATGCCAAGAGACAAGCTTCTGCCACTACCTTCTCTTCGGACTACTAGGCCAACCGGTTAGTCTGGATCTAGCAGAAAGGTTATACGATGAATCAGAGCAACGATATCAGAAAAATCTACCTAGACTTAAGAAGAGATACGATGAGTTTAAGTCTGTTCTCCACCCAGTGGCTGTAGAAATCGAACTCTTCTGGGAAAGAAAGGTCCTTGAGCAGAAAACAAGCGATGGAAGATTGCCCGCATCTGCTGGCGATGAGTTGGTACGGCTCATGAAGGCGAAGAAGAGACTAGGAAAGACAGAGGACTACAAGGAAGCTCAAGAGCTTTACAATAAATACTGCCGGACCAATCAATGAGCAAGAAACTCTCTGGATTTCTAATTTTCGGACTATCGTCCATCTTGATTATGTGCCTTGTTCCACCTTGGGAGCATCGAAGAGGGCCCATAGGATACTTCCCTCTCTGGGCACCACCAGAAATACCCTCATGCTCAATAGACTCTGAGCGATTGTTCTTTCAAGTAATTGTTCTGGTTTTGGCGAGCGCAATCGCTTTGCTCATCTCCAATCAATTCAAATTTAGTGGTTGGAAAGACTCTATCGCGCTTCGGACAGAAAAATTGAATCACGCCTTAGAGAGAAAGAAAAGACTATTTACTACCCTGCTAATTGTTCTGACTTGCCTCGCGCTAGCAATCATTCCTATAAATTGGTATATGAAGCTTGAGAAAGAGAAGAAGGCACGTCGCTTAGCGGAAGAACAATCGCTTCTAGATAAAAAACTAAATGATGAAAGAGAGAAGGAACTTCGAATAGCAGCACTAATAGCAAGAGACGAAGCTGCGAAACAATTGAGATTTGAGCAAGCGCTCGCCAAGCCAAAAAGGTGGCCTATAAATCTCAGAGAAAGGCAGATAAAAGGCGTTGCAACCACAAGGTGGCTCAAAGGTTTAATGAAGATAGAACTCGAACTGACTGCCACGCCTGAGCTAATAGAACTGGCCGACGCTCGACAAGAAAGTATGCATATTTCATTCTTTAGCAAAGTAGGTAACTTCATAGTTAACGTTCCCGTGCCACCAGGTTCACTAATTGTACAAAAAGACAAAAGAGGGGCGTGGAGCAGGTTGGTAATGATACCATCTGAGGTGCCTATTGGCTCGAAAGAATACTCTACACTTGCCGGCATAAGAGTGATCTATGATGCATATGGATTCTAAAGCTACAAAACAACATAACAGGCAATATCTACCGCTGGTCAAGAATTCGGGCGGCGTAAGTGGCGTCTTTATCTGCGGCTTTAGCCTTACCGGTTAAGGTCAATCTAACTACTTCGCAATAGTTTGATTCTCAACAGTCTCTGAGCCTTCGCGTTTGATGATTCGACTAAGCACAGAGCCGTCATGATTGAGCTTGCAAGTCAGTTGAGGTCCAAAGAACTCTGCGTAAGTATTCTTGGGTGAAGAACCCAGGGTAATTCGGCGCTCATCTCCGAGCGTGATATAGGAAAATCTCATTCCGTTGCCGAGACTAGTCGACGCCATGTTTAGTGAGCTGTCTTTGCCGGAACGACCCAAGCTCAGAGAACTGATACCGGAATCAATATGCGCCAAGTAACACGCACTCTCATCCTTATCCAGTAAATTGATCTCAATCCTCCTTTCCTTTGCGGGTGCCGACTGTTGAGAAACTCTCATCAACAGTTTAAGTTTGTTGTCTGATGAAGACAGAAGAATTCTCGGTTCACCCTGGTCAAGAGACATCGATATTCTTGATGCACCTTTGGAGTCAACAACGCTTAAAGAACGACAACTAAGATTGGAAAAAGTTGGACTTAGACTAAGCATCGACCAGAAAGTTCCAGCACCTATTGCAGCGCCAACTAAAGCTGAAAGCAAGCAAACATAGACTTTT
This sequence comes from Candidatus Obscuribacterales bacterium, assembly GCA_019745415.1. Classification (GTDB taxonomy): domain Bacteria; phylum Cyanobacteriota; class Vampirovibrionia; order Obscuribacterales; family Obscuribacteraceae; genus Obscuribacter. The sequence goes on from JAIETF010000051.1 coordinate 29,586, forward strand.
TGCACACGAAGACTCCTTACTTAAGGTCGCAACCAACGTCAATAATACCTTGATGGCTCTCCTGCAAAAAACTGTTCACCGAGACAGAGCCGTCCAGATACTAGTTAGGACAAATCAAAAGTATGATAATGTCGAACTTCAACATTGCCTAGCTACCAAAGAATGAAGAGCCAACCTTGTAATTCTATAGCCAATTTACTTTCGCGCAATCAGTTCAGACTCATTGCAACAAACCGAACCAGGAAGTGCGAAAAAGAATGGCACTACTTGAGTATCAAGGTCTCTTGGAGCACCCTGGGATTTAAAATAGGGATATGTAACAAGCGGTTGAATAGACCTAACAATCTTTGTGCTTTCTTGCTCCAAGTGCGCGATCTCTTCAGTTGCAGCTTTATACTTGCTCGCTGGCGTCTCGCTTTTTATCCATGCCTCCATCTCTGCGTACTTTTCATCAACGACATCAGCATGAAGTCCGAGCAGATCAGAAAGACGCATAGAATCGAACATTTGCTTGGCATGCCTAGCTTCTTCAAATCTTCCTTCCGAAAGAAGAATAAAGGGTATTCGAAAACTATAGTCTGGCCCAAAGAGAATACACAAATTAAAGTCATAGGCCGCCCTGGCAACCAGGTCAATAAGAGCCGGTCTATTCGGAGCCTGATTAATCAACCAGTTTCCTGCCTTTTGTATCTCCTTAACCAAAGAGCGAACCTGGCCTCTCACCTCAGAGGGATCTAACTTCTCAGTAGTCTTCTCACTAGCCTTGGGTAACCGAGCACACTCTGGGTGCACCCGTAACAACTCCTGCAATTCTCTATTCCAGTTTTCTCCTTTGACAATAAATGGGTTTAGTAGAGTCCGAGCATAAGCTTCCCAATCTTTTTCATCCACTGACTCCGGAGCAATTCGAACCTTAAACTCTGTTTTCACCAACGGAACGGGATTCAGAAAGAAACGAGGGCAGCCCACTCTAAAATAAGGAGCTGTAATAACAATAGTCCCGGTTGAAAGTGGGCACCACGGCTTAATAGCCTTCTGAAAGCGCTTGTACTCTCGCTCGATCCCAATATCGATGAATACTAGGGCGGGCAGGTAATAGATCGAATCTAACCCGCCTACCCAGCGGTTACCCGAGGTGGAAACGAAGGTTGCGGCTAAGAGAAACTCTTTACTAGGCTGCCTGTAGAACACACAACCCTCTTTGCTCCAGCCTTCCGATGTCAGCTCTTCTTCCAACATTCGCTGACAAGATTTCTTTAGCTTTTGAGTTACCATTCTTACCCCTTTAGGAGATAAAAGGCGGGACGTATCAGCCCTCCTAAGTATCAAAATACCTCTAACTCATTGTACCCATCGGTATGCTACTCGGAAAAGTTGCATGGGCAACGGAAAGCTGATGGAGCATATTGCATTACTCACCAACAATAACAAATGGCTGCACTCTTCGATACTTTAGGGAGCCTCCTAAACCCATTTCCAAAGCTGGATAGGCGATTCACCGGGAGTCGGTAAAGGTCAACGCCGCGAGCGGTGACGAATCCCTCGGTTGTCTTAACTTCAACCCATGAACCATCTCCAAACTCCCAAGGCGGATCGAGGCAGAAATCCTAAAGACAAAAATTGATTAGGCTGTGATTGAGACGCTGTAAATCAGTACATGCAAAAACAATTCAAGCACTTCACCAAATACCAAGCTTGGCTCTTAGCCACTGAGTAGAACGCGGGAACGCCTGCATAACTGCTTTACTTTGAGAATCATTCACGTTATCACCGATGAGGGCTCCAGTAATCTCGGAACAGGCTTCCATAGGTTTCAGATAATATGTATTCTCAGACCGAGCATCTTCATTCATGGCGGCGATATCGTCTTTGTGCTTCAACAAGAACTCAGCATTAAGCGAAAGACGCATGAGATCATCTATACCGTGTCCCATTTCATGAATGGCACAATGATAGATGGACTCATCAGTAAATGGCTCTTGCAGTTTGGTTGTGCCTCTAATCATCGGTCTCTCAAAGAGTCCGATATCTGGTCCCCCGTTGTCTCTATGATAGGTTTGCCCACCCATCTCACCGATCACACTTTCTGTCCCATCAGCCTTCGCTTCTATATCTTTGTGACCCGGCCATCTATCCATACTATTGGGCGCTACTGTAAATGTAGCGCCACTCTCGCTCAGCATCTTGTAGTAAGGCGCTCTAACTTTGCGAATCGCCCGTTTTACTAGTTCGACAGTGCGCGCACTCACAGGCGAATGACCATACTGAGGAGGAGTGATAAACACGCGATCTATAAAAGCCTCCTGCCCTGGAGCAGAAACCACCTTCTTTGCTGCCGGCAAAACTGATGAATATCTGCTGGCAACCAGCGGATCAATTCGCACCGCCTGGTGAAAAGCAGTCTGCGATTCAGGACTGGTTGGGTACTTACTCATGAGCTGACAGTATGTATCAAGAGCACGACGCTGGTCACCGCATCCTGTAAACGCATAAGCCAAATACAAATAGACCGCTGGCTGAGCTGCACCTTTGGCAGTGACGATGCTAAGGTGTTGCACGGCAGTGCGATAATCGCGACGGCCATAGGCGGCGAGACCTTCTTTCAGTGACTGTTCACTCTGAGCCATGACTGGTAGGCTCCAAAACAGCAAAGAAGCTAGAACGATGACCCTACAACATTTTGAAACACCTGGAATCAATTATCTAGACCCCTGAGAGTTGCTTAGCAAAAATTTCACGAACTTCCATCAAGATCTGCCCGAGCTTGTTCTTGCCACTGCCATCACCACCGTCGCCCCAGTAACTATCTTTTGATGTATGCTCAACTAAAAGGGCATCGCCTGTCGACAACAAAATCTTTCTCAATTCGTCGTGCTGGCTAAACTTGGCTAGAACAGCCTTCTTCATCAACTCATCCTTCACTTCTTCCCAATCTCTTCTAAGAACATGCAAGCGACTGCGACCCATTCTCGCAGCTACCATCGGTGACTTCTCAGATCTTATTCTCTCTTGATAGTCTCGATTATCAGGAAACTTCTGAGCTTGAAAGTAGTGCTCTGTGGTCAACCATTTCTTACCGTCAAGCTCGAAGGGATACCTGGCAAAGTTCGAAAAGCAGCCGTAGGCATCCTTGGTGCTGTAGAAATTGATTACTTCCTTATTCACTACGCCAAAACCCCCAAAAAGTGCCTCACTACCTACGGCAATCGCCACTTCTAAACTATCCCCTTAACCAGCTCTGTACCAGCTATTTCCAGAGTTATAACTGTTGAGTAAATCACAATTGGCAACAAAAGCAAAGATGAAACCAAGCAAGCCTGCATTCTAGAAAAGCCAAGCCGGCTAACTACTGCCACTTGCTCCGTTGGCGTTAAACTTCTAAGTGAGGCCATCCACCTAGCTCTCCTTACAATTACACAAGCCCACGCGAAACAAACCAACAATCCCTATCGTACTACCTATCCAGAGCGTGCCATAATAACCAGCCTAATAACCGCAACCTTCCAGACATGGCAAAGATTCGCTTTTCATCTATTAGAAAAGTCAGGGCGTTAAGCCTGAGCCCTCTACTCGCTCTTGCCTGCGCATACCTGGCACTTACTACAGTCAATGCGCAAACCATAGACACCAAGAGCACCACTGGCTGGCTAGTTGTAGGCAGCGACGGCAAGCACTATCCAGAGACGATCTCAGATAGTCTCAATCAAGACAAGGGCAGGAAGCTTCTTGAGTGGAGAGTCTCGCGGGGACTGAAAGCTATGGCGCTTGCCAGAGCTGTTGCAATTACCGATTTGAAATCGATCGACTTCGACATCTGGTCGAAAAACGATACATTAGTTGCCGTCCAGATCGAAGATCAAGACAAGGCTAGATTTCATGCACCGGTTATTCTGCAAGGCAGCCAGTGGAAGCACGTCACGCTTTCGCCCCGCGATTTCAAAATAAACGACGATTCGCCGGTGAAGAAAACTGCAGTTCAACCGGAACAACTGGGAAACATCTTGAGCTTTATAGAACTAGGCGGTGCATTGAAGGCAAAAGATGCCAATGTTCTGCGCCTAGATAATTTGCATTTGGTCAGGGGTAATCCAGCAAAAGCGGTATCGGCACCAAGCATAGTTACAAAGCCAGTGACAATAAACGCTAATCTGGCAATAGACAAACCCCTCGATATAAGGCCGGGCGGCAAGCTCACTATAACAGCCAAGCAGCTGACACTGCGCGCGCCCGTTACTGTCGACGGAGGCACGCTTGTGATAAATGAAGCTCGACTAAGCGCCGAAGGGCGCATGCCTCACGATCTATCAATAAATGTCAAAAACGGCGGGCAAATCATAATGACCAATGCCGTTTGGCTTTCTTCGCAAATGACCTCTCTCAATCTCGAAAACGCTAGTTCAGCCGAGTTCAACAATGTCAGATTCTCTGGCTCAGGCTTGACCGTCGAGCTTAAGCCTGGAAACAAAGTCGAACTAAAAAAGGTAGAAAACCTTGGTGAATTTGTCATTTCACCCGGTGCCCGAGTCAACGCTTACGATAGCAAAGGAATGCTATTCTGGCTCATTTTCAACAAAGAAAATCCATCTAAAATTGAGCTTCCACAAGAGCCCAGTGTCAAAGATTGGCTAGCTCCGACCTCTGCAAAATTGGACATACACATCAGACAAAGCTCAAACATAATGTGGGGTCTTGTGGTCGATTCCGGCGCAAAAGTGCATCTCAACAAAACCAATTTGCGGGCTGTCGGTATGCTGTTTACCAAACCTGGCAACTATGCAGTTACAGGAATTCGAAACAACTCAACGGCAGCCTTTCCGGCTAGCCTGGTGGACCGGCACGTCGAGCTCAGCGGCTCATCGGTGCAGTCATGGAATTTCTATCCAAGTTCAAGAACCAATCTTAGTTTGAGTAAATGCTTATTCGGAGAACTAATCGCCTTCGGCGACGGCGAGGCAAACATTACTGACTCTACCTGTGATGGCAGCGGCGGTTATATCGGCGCCCATCATTCATCGAAAGTCAAGCTTACTAGCTCTGTATTGCAATGCCCTATTGTCTCATTTGAACAGTCTCAAATAATTTTGCAATCATGCCAAGCCAGAAGCGCAGTGAGCGCTTCCGGCCAATCGAAAATAAGGATAACCAGCAGCAGTTTGGCGGAGTCACCGCAAAAGCTCGATCAGGCTCAAATTGAAATTAGAAACTGATCTAACTTCTTTCTATTTTCCTTTCTTGTACTGCCTTTTGCCATAAATCCAGGTCTCATCAACAGCTCTGTCGTCCCCGACCGAATATACACCAAACAATAAACTAGCCGCTTGATCCATCGTGGTAGGTCTATCGCAAATCAAAGATTGATGCCAGGCAGTGGCAGGTGGTCCGCCCTTCCAGTCTAGAACTACGAAATCAGCTTCTTTACCAGGCTCAAAATTACCAATCTTGTCGTCCAGATAAAGGCCCTGAGCTCCGCCCAGAGTGAGAGAATAAAATGCGCGATAAGCATTCAGCTTATTGCGCTCGGCGGCGCTGTCGTCTTGCCTACTAGGATCAAGACTACCATCCAGCATGGTGTTGTTGCACATTCCCACCTTATACATTTGATCTAAAACACTGAGCATAGAAAAACGATTGCCGCCGCCCATATCGGTGCCGAAAACCAAACGCACTCGGCTATTTGGATCTGTGGCTCGTCCCAGTCGAAACAATCCGCTGCCCAGAAACAAATTTGATACAGGACAGACTGAAACCGTAGCACCGGCTTTTGACAAACGAGCATACTCACTATCTGAAAGCCAAACACCATGCCCTGCTACAAACTTGGGACCGACCAGTCCATACTTTTCATAACAACCTAAATAATCTCTGACCCCGTGCTCAAGGGGAGCGCTTCTAGTTTCAGTGGGATTTTCGCTGATATGAGTATTGACCCAGCAATCAGGAAACTCTTTGTGCAACTGCGAACACTTTTGCAAAAGCTCGGGGCTATCACCATAGGCAAAGCGCGGCGTTATCGCATAGAGATTGCGGCCTTTACCATGATACTTTTCAATAAGCCTTTTGCTCTCAGTGTAGAACATATCTGGCGGTGTCATAAAAGTCTTGGGAACATTCCTATCGATACCACCGATTCCACAAATGACACGCATATTGCGATTACCAGCTTCGTCAAAGAAAGCTTCAACGGCCGTCGGGAAAGCGGTGCCATAGTCTAAAACCGTCGTGGTGCCGCCGGCAAGCATATTGTCAAAATAATGCTTGACGCCTTCTTTGGCATAAGTTGGATCTTTATACTTAGTCTCCTCAGGAAAGATCCATTGCTGCAACCAGGGTAAAAGTTGCTGCCCATATGCGCCTAACACGCGAGTTTGAGGAAAATGAACATGCCCATCTATGAAGCCAGGCAGAATTAGTCTGTCTTGTATTGTGGTGACCTTTGCCTTCGGATACTTTGAGACGATCTCTGAATATGGACCAAAAGCCTTAATAATGCCGTTATCTATTACCAACATACCATCGGCAAAAAAACGAGCTGACTCTTCTTCATGACCAATATGCTTCCAGGGGTCATCGGTAAAATCAAAAAATGAGCCCCGCACCGCCACCAAGTTATCATCTGCCGCTTGCGCTGGCAGCATCAGGCTGCTCATCGAAACAAGCATGGTGAGTGCTGTTAAGATCGCTTTCTTGAAGCGGGGCTGCTTTATCATGAACAATTATCCTCCAATTTTGACATTTCCAAGCTAAGAAACCATATTTGATATCACTCAACGGCACCCATCAACTCACCAAAGCCGATGTTGCTTGAGCGTAGCAAAGCCTTTAGGTCATACAGCATATAGATGCGACTATTGATTAAACTTATTGTCTCAGACAGCTTATTATGTTTTTTTCCCTCAGCCGAAAGCTTGTCTATCACGGCTTCTTTTTTGATATCTAAGTTGACCAGCTTTGAATCAGACCAGTACTTGATCAATTCCGCTCTTCTGGAAAGTCCGCTGGCAGAGCGCGGTGATTGAGCATCGAGGAACTTTATCATAAGCGGCGACAATCGAGCGGTTCTCGAAGTTCTGCCGAATGCAGCCCCCAGATAGCTCGGAGCCACTGGCGCCAGCCTATAGCCGCCATGTCCCTCGACCATGGTGAGCGCCGCCAGTCCGAGAATCAAACCGCCCGAAACAAGATTGATGCGATTACTAGCCAAAAGCTGATGACTGCTGGCGCTCAGAGCCATAGAATCTGAAACAATGCCAAGTATTCCAAGCTGATAAAAGTTGGCGATATTTGTAGATTGTATTGATAATCTACGCAACTTATTCATATGGTCAAGCACCTGCGATTCAAGCAAAATCTCGTGGGTGAGCAGACTAGCAGTGGCCGATGTATCGAGGAAACCAGCCAACAATGCCCTAGTCACTTCCAACTTGGCGCCTTGCTCTTCGCTAGACTGAGCAGCTTGTACTTTGGACTCTATGGCAAGCAAGTTCGCAGCACCGGCAGCTTCAGCGCTCAAGTTCGCCCTTGCGACGTTAAGACTACTAGAGGTCAAACTTACCCTTTCAGCGGGATAGACCTGATTGAGCAAATCAAGCAGCTGCTGATCGAAGCGACAAAACTGTTCGTTTAACGATGTGAGTAGCAAGATTCTGTCTTTGACCAGCTTGATTGTATCGAAGCGACAACTAGGCATAGCTGCAAGTTTTTCCAGACTACCCGCCTTATCTAGATCAGTACTTACCAAAGCGCGTTTCTTCCAAACGGCAATGAGATGCTCTCGACGAGACTTACCAGGTTCATCGGTGCTTGGATTATTGATGAAGTTCCAAACTAAAGGCGAAAAACCATAGCAGCCTCGTGCCTTGATATTGAAGAAATCTGCTAGAGAATTAGGTTCTGCCTCATTTTTGCGCCAGCCGCCATGGGTTGCAGCTAAAGAAATAGTGGTGATTAAAAGACCGATTGAATTCTGAATTATGAATAATTGGCTTCCCGCTTTACCGTACTCTTTCAAATAACACCAGCCGGCACAAGCACCAAGGGTGCCTGATTGAACGAAGTTGGTTTGATAGGTCTTCTGCAAAAAGCGATCGCGACGTGTCGTCATTTGAGCCAGAACCACATCATACTGATAGTTTAGTTCTTCCTGGCACCTATCTCGCGCAATCTGCATCTCTAAATACCCATAGAGAATTCTCTCCAAGACTTTAGTTCTCAGCTCATTTCTGCCCAAGTCATCCAGCGATTCTCTACCTGAGGTGAGCTCACTCAGTATAGAGTCCAGTTCTAGTAAATCAGCCGCTTCTTGCGCTCCTTTGGTCAAGCCTGCCATTTTTGAAGCGGAAGATGCCTTGACGTCGCCTATGCGACAGCCGACATTAGCTGCAACCGGATGAAAATCGCTTACTTGCTGCAGCAGTTCGAACAGGTCTTTATCAAAACCTTGCACTACAGTAAAGAGAGACCACAAAAGCAAGATGCGCGAATTGAGAACATCCATCTTTTGGGCTTTACCTCCTGCAATTCCGGCAAGAGTCTCAGGCTTATCAAGATCAGCATGATAGCGCTCTTTCCATAACACTTTCAGCGACTGCCGACGTGTAGAAATAGCGCCGACTGGAATCGAGTCTAGATACTTTGCCACAAGCGGGGGCAAATTCTCTCCGTCAACAGGCTTACCATCGAGCATATAGTAAAGAAACTTAGGCGGACTAAAATCACCCACACCGCCCCAAAAGCGGTTGTACATGATATTCAAGAGAGGCAGCCCGATGGACAATCCAGCGCCGACACAGGTACCGACCGCAGACTGAATAAACTGATTGTGAATGCGTGAATAAGGCTCGACTGTGCCGTATAAGACACCGAGTTGCGTAAAGTTGGCGGCATTGAAAGCCTGATTGACTCTGTCAACCTTTCGCTGTTGTCGAGCCTGCACATTATAGGCATAGGCCATCTCGCACTCCAGCCTATCTTCAGCCTCTTGCACCTGAAAAACAGCTTGCATAATGCGGCGCAATACTTTGCCGCGCAGTCTGAGCATTTCAGCCCGAGATTGAACGTGAGCGGCGGCGCCAGCATTGCGTAAGGCAGCAAGGCGCTCAACCTCCTCGGCGATGCCAAGAATGGAAGCCGTCTGGCTTGCCCTAGATAAAGAAGAAGCAGCAACACTTCTTTCCGCAACACTCTTCTGCGCAGCAGTTAAGCTATCTGCAGCAACGACAGGCGCTATAGATGCTTGCCCGATGATCACGAGAATGATCATGAGAACGCTCGTCAAAGCTTGCATGCGCCTAGCAAGGGGAAATCCGCAAATCGACACGCTAAGAGAGCCCCTCTCCTTGTCTAAAAAACAAGCCTTGAGGATCTAATTTGTCGCGCAATTGGCAAAGACGTTTATAGTTATCAGTGCTGAAAGCGGTCTTGATCTTATCAGGACAAGAGACTATATCGGTCTCACCTAGATAATAGCCATGTGTATAGGGTTGCAAAAGCGCCAGAGTCTTTTTGTGCCATGCGAGGTTGGATTGGTCGTCGCAAGTATCAGTCCACATGGTCCACGGTCCACCATAGAGGCGAGCACTCATGGAAAAGGCGGCATCGCCAGGCTTCCTATCCGGCACCGTTGAGCCTGTGAAGAGAGCATACATGAGAACAGTTTCGGCAGATTCGACAGCTAAGAAGTGCTCCTTTACCGCCCCTATTATTTCTTCAAGCGGCGAATTTGAGAACATAGCCTGTACTTGATTGCGTCGCCCCTGACGCCACAATGAACCAGAGAAATCAAAGAGCTTCTCAAAATCCACCGGCTCATTCTCGGTTCGGCTAAGGCTCTTCTCAATAAGAGGGCACCGCTCCAGCAATTTAGTGGCAGCTCTAGCTTCATCTTCGCTGTCAGCGAAAGTGGTAGCGGTTACCATACAAACTTTACCGTTGCGCAAACCAGCCTTATCCTTCAGCTCAACCGGTGCCTCAGCAAGCCAAAAGCTGAACTCCACGTTGGAAGGCAGCTGAACTGCTACCTCTCGCGCCCATTTTGCCAAAGCCAGACAATCATCATAGGCATAGACGTAAGAACTAGCGGTTATGTACTTTGGCAAGGGATATAAGTTGAGGTGATAGCGGGTGACTACGCCGAAAAACTCAGAACCAGCCCCTCTTGCGGCCCAAAAGTAGTCCTGGTGAGCAGAGGCGCTAGCCTTGATCAACTCACCGGAAGCGGTGACAAGTTCAATAGCTTCCACGCTGGCAGAGCCAGGTCCCCAAACTCCTTGATTCCAGGACATCCCACCGCTAAGCAAATAACCACTTAGTTTTACCTGAGGACAATGGCCACTCGGGTAAGCCAAACCATGCGCGTTCAGAACCTTTTGAATATCTCTATTGCTGATGATAGGCTGAACAACAGCCCTGCGCCCATCTATATCCAAGGAAATAACCTGGTTGAGATCACTGAGATCAATGAGCATGCCACCCTGTCGCAACGAAGGGTTGCACCAATTGTGACCACCACCGCGCACGGCTACCTTAAGATTGTTGGAGCGAGCAAATTTTACGGCCGCAACAACATCTTGATCATCAACAACTCTTACCACCACCTGCGGTTTTCGGTCCGGCTGCAATTTATTCCAAAGGTCACCGAAAACCAACTGGTCAAAATCAGAATCCGACTGACTGAACGCTTGTCCACGCAACTCTTTGCGCAGACGATGTAAGGGAAAAGTAGACAATCTTGACTCTTTATTTGCCGCAGCCGAATCAGGGCCCAAATAAAGTGAACCAAATGCCGACAATCCACCAACCAAGAAATCCCGGCGAGACAGACCGAAGGGAGGATTACCGTTGCCACCCTCTACGGACACCCGAGAACCTCACGATTAATTAGACATCAACTACAGAAAGCCTATGGCATAGAATCTACCAGGGCTCGAATAGATTAGCAGATGAGTTTGTCCAATTCTTCCATGCCATTCATTAATTCTCATTTTTGAATATGATAATATAAAACAGACTTTTCAAGAAGAAAAGTACCCTCAAAGGGCAAGTGCATAGCTGATACCACCAGCAGTACTATCAGCTTCGCACTTCACTTACTTCACTTCTCCTCCGGTGGCGGCGGCACAGACAAACTGCGCACCAGACCCCGGCGGAAAAGCTCTCTATCTGCCTTTATCTTCAACGACTTAGCCGGCACATTGACGATAAGATGCCAGTCGGTGTACTCAGTGCTGCGTCCTTTATCCATCATAAAAAGACGCAAGTCTACTTCATCTTTCATGATATCGAAACTCTTCTTGGTCCATGGCCAACATTCAAATGTGGTCGACTCATTCATTATGTCGGTGCCGTCGATTATCTGAAAGTCGCTGGTCAACTGGTCTATGAATGGATTTGAAATGCTACCCTGTGAAACAATTTTGACAGCTTTACGATAGAGCAAACGCTTGGGATTCTGAGTGCCGTTGGGCAAGAGAGCCGGTTCCATGCCTTTCAAGATATAAACCTTCAGCTCAAATGGGGTGCCGTATCTTTCGCCCATCGCTTGCACTTCATAATAAGCACCATCTAGCTTGATGCTTTTGATCTTGAGCTCTGATGCCTCTTTCAAACGAGAGGTTTTATCATCATGCTTGAGATTGCCTTTGATCAAGCTCTTGTGCTTGCTCAAAAATTCGGTCACTTCTTTGAATTCTTTTTTGTCATAGATAATCTCAAAGCTGGTGGCGTTCTTATAAGGCTCTTTCACCGCCAATACCAAAATCTGATTGGGCACCACACCCTCTGTAGTAGTAGCCACGACATAGTCTTTGCCGTTTAGCGAAAATGCGCTAAGCAATCTAGCCTCAAAAGCGTCATTCTGATTATCTTTGAAGCGCACCCAACCTGCTCGCTCTTCGCGTAAGACGCGCGCTTGCAACTCTTTCGAAACTTCAACCGGCGTCTCTTTAACTTCTGGATTGAGCACTTGTTTCAGAAAAAGACTGCAACCGGACAAACTGAGACTGCACAGCGAAATTACCAGTAATTTGCACCAGTTCCGAATGTTTATAGACATCATATCTGTTTTAAACCGAAACTACCCGGTCTCCGCCTCTTACTAAAGCAGTATCAAGAGCCTCAATAGCACATGCTATCAGAAGATCGTATTCGCTTGCATGCTCGGGGAAAGTTGCCACACCAACCGATGCTGTTACCGAAAAATTGTGCCAGTTATGCACTATGGCCTGATTGCCAATGCGCTGCCGCACTCTTTCACCAACAAGAGCAGCCCCGGCTGAATTGGTCTGGGGCAAGATGACGGCATAATTGGCTTCGCTGTACTTGCAAGCGACATCGACTTCGCGAAGAGCACCGCGCAAGGCGTTTGAAACTATCTTGAGCAGAGCATCGCAAGTAAGCTGACCATACTGCCTGAAGAGATCGTCGAAAGAATCAATCGAAACCATTATCAGCGAAGCTGGATGCTTATAGCGCTTGGCTCTAGCTAATTCGGCCTTTAATTCTTTGATAAAGGCGCGGTGGTTGTATAGTTCGGTAACCGGGTCTAGGAGGGCGAGCTTTTCGATGTCTTCACCGCGTGCTGCCGCCAAAGAGACCTGCTGAATAACCAGAGCAGTCTGCTTTTCATAGTCGCGCACTCTTTCCAGAACAGCCGAATTAGCCTGCAAAGCCTCAGCCAACTGCGGTCTGCTTTTGCGCAAATCAGATATCACCCGAGTAAACAAGGGTTCAACAGGTTTGACTTCAGCACCGGGCTCGTTAGCCATATAGCCTCCCGCTATTCAAATACCAACCAGAGACTAATTTACCGCACTTTCAGAGCAAACGCGACAGCTTACTTCCTTTTCTTGCCTTTCTTATGTATGTGCAGGCGCTTGATTGGCTTAGATTTTTCCACATGCCTTTCGATAATATCTTTGCAGTCAGCCTCGGTAACACCGCCATAGCAAACGCCATGGCTCTCCACCGAAACCACCGGACCATGCTTGCAGAGCCCCAGACAGTCCGACTTCTTCACTTTCAATATATTATCGAGCTCACATTTTTCGATGGTCTTGCGCAAGACTTTCAGCACATCTTCAGAATCTAGCCTTGAGCAGTGCTTGCCCTCGGTGCAGACCAAGAGCCGGGTGCGCTCTTTCTTTTTGCATTTACCGCCGGGCTTATGGTTTTTGCTGAAACTAGAATGAGGCACCGCTGTGATTCCTAAAGTACGACCGCATGGCGTTATTCTAGCCACACTTGAGAGAATGGCAAGTGAATCTTCTCTATTGACAATTAAATTATCTGTAAAGAGCCCAAATCAGGCAAAGGCAGGCAGTTCAGCAATTTTATGTTGATGCTCTATCTTGAATACCTTCAGAAAGAAACCAAGTTCTGACTCAAGCGTATAGATTATGTTTTCGGCTTTTCGAAAGCCATGCTGCTCGCCTTCATAAGCAATATATACAGTAGGGATACCTTTTGCCTTTAGCGCTTTGACCATGGCTTCGGCCTGGTTGGGCGGTACGACTTTATCTTCCAGCCCCTGAAAGAAAATGACCGGACAAGCAAGCTTATCAATGTGATTGATGGGCGAGCGAGATTGATAAACCGCCTTGCTAAATGGATAAGCTCCCACCAAATTATCCAAATAGCGACTCTCAAATTTGTGGGTATCACGCAGTAAGGCTTCAAGATCGCCTATACCGTAATGACTGGCACCGGCTTTGAATACATCGGTGAAAGTAAGAGCAGCAAGCACAGTGAAACCGCCGGCACTGCCCCCCGATATGGCCACAGCTTGCCGGTCGGCCTTACCGGCAGCAGTGAGATATTTCACGGCATTGCAGGCATCTTGCACATCGACTACGCCCCAATTTTGATTGAGTCGTTTTCTATATTCGCGCCCAAAGCCGGTGCTGCCGCCATAGTTGACGTCAACAAAGGCGAAACCTCTCGAGGTCCAGTATTGCACCGCCAGCGAAAACAAACTAGAGGCACAACCGGTCGGCCCACCGTGACATTTAACAATCAGAGGCGGCAGGCTGCCTGTAGGTGCATCAAAGTCTTGATTGACCGGAGGATAGTAGAAAGCAAAGGCGGTTTTGCCTGCCTCGGTGGGAAACTCAATCACCTCTGGACTGGAAAGATAGCCGCTTGGCGGCAGACCGGCCGCTCCGGACTTTATGGTCTGAAAGACAGCCCGCTCTAGGTCGTACTCCACCACGCTGTTGGCAATCTGTGCCGAGCCGGCCAGCATACAAACCCGCTTGTCGCCGCCTGTCAGATAGGCAAACTCGGTGTACGGAGCCTCAATGGCAAACACTCGCGACTTGCTTACATAACCAAGCATGTCTTCGCCTTCAAAAGCCGGCTCGATACGCACCAAACGCCAGATGCCATGATGGTTGTAAGCGACCACCAAACAGTCTTCAAGAACGGCATAGGTAGACTGCCCGAAGACCCACATCGGCAAACCGCATTCGCTTCGTCTCAGCAAATCGAGTGCGACGCCCTCGGCACTGGCTTCAGGCCCCAAAACCGGCACCGGTTCAAGTTCGTAGAAATCTTTAAGGGCATAAAGCTGCCAATAACCACTCTGGTCGGCCACAAAATAGAGCGTGCCGTCCGCTCCCCATTGGGGTTGAAAGACTGAAACATCAGCCCCACCAAGCACTTTGCGATGATTGGTGATGGAGCCGTCTGCACCGACTTCGGCTATGAAAAGAACGCTTTCGTCCCAAGGCATATTGGGATGCTTCCAAGCCATATAAGCAAGCTTTTTACCGTCTTTGCTAAAGCGCGGGGTAGAGAAAAAGTCATAGCCGCATGTAAGCATCATAGGCTCGGCAATTTGGCCAGCCTGAACCGAAGTTTCTTGCTCTCTAGATTTGGCTGGGCTTGGCACGGCAATCGAAGCCAGATAATTTATGGGCTCGCAGGCGAGACCCTCCAAACCGGGCGCATCAGTCAAATCGACGCCGGTATGATCTTCCACAACGGCAATCAAGCCGCCCTGCCTGGGGTCGAAAACCAGGTCGGCAAAACGCATGCCCATTGCCCCGGTTACCGCCTGAAAGTCAGCCTTTTCGCCACTTCCAGCAATCTCATAAATTTGTTGGTCGGCCATGCCGACAGCAAAGACTCGGTCTTTACCCTTGTCAAAACCAACTGTATAAGCACCACCGCCATATTCATGCACCAAGGTGCGCACACTGAACGGGGCGGCGTTGACATCGGCGACTTGACCATCGGCCCCGCGCCGCACAAGCACTTGTCGACCGCCTTCTTGAGGGCGCCCCTCAAGCCAGTAAAGGGTTTTGCCGTCTGCGCCGTACAGAGGCTGGCTTAATTTCAAAGAGCCCGCCGCCACGTCTGCAGCCGAAATAGGCGATAGCCAAGCGCCGTAAGCCGCCTGCTTTCTTTGGGTTGTAGTTTGTTCAGTCATGCTATATAAATTACTACGTTTATTGCGATATTTATACAGCCGGCTGCTATTCTAATACAATGAAACAAGCCCTCAAGAGACCAGTCGCAAGAAAATCATGCCACTATAGCCAGTGGCAGTATATGGGGCTTTTCGCCTTACTATTTTCTGCTTTTAACGCCCTAATGGCGCCCCTTGCTCAAGGTGAAACCCTGCAGGGCGGTGTAGAAGAGCAGGTGCAATTACCCTATATCAACCTGCAAGCCATGGTGCCGCAGCTTGATCAGGACGGGCTTTCGTTTAAGGAAAACTGTATTGAGTTTGACCCCGAAAACCTCTATTTGCAAAAGCAAAACGGGCGCTATTTGATTTTTGGAAAAGAGGGCGAAAAATCAATTTGGTTGCTCGACTTCGGTGACAAGGGCAAGGCAGCCGAACAAGCGCTGATGACCATCAAAGGCTATGGCTTTAACAAATACTGCCGCTGCGGCAAAAGCAATTCAATGAAATATTTTCTGATTAACAATCAGGCGCCGCAAGGCATACCAGAAAGCTTGCTCAAAGAAATGAAAGTGCCGGAAGACAGCTTGCCGGTTTATATCGGCGAAGTAAAAGCCGAGAAAGTGCAGAATAGCTGGAAGGTAGTGCAAGGGCCAGGCGGCCAAGAATGGATGCTCGACTTTGGCGGCGATGAAAACGCCGCTCGCCAAGCTGTAGAAATAATCAAGCACTATGGTTTCAGCAAACAAGTCTTCATCGGCAGGCCCGGGGCGCCGCTGCAATTCTTCCGCAAATAGTGACTTAAGGGTAAGAATCCTTAAATATCTTATTTTCACCAGAGTAATATCATTGTGCCTGAGAGGGATTACACTGTGAAAACCATTAAAATTCGGTACTTCGCCATGCTCAGGGAAGAAACCGGCAAAGATTGGGAAGACCTCAAAACAAACGCCTCCAACCTGGTGGAGCTTTTTGACGAACTGAAAGGGCTTTACCATTTCAGTCTGCCCAGAGAAGCACTGCGCGCTGCAGTCAATAACAGCTTTTGCGATTGGCAGGAACAACTCGTAGATGGGTCGGAAGTAGTGCTCGTCCCGCCGGTAGCCGGCGGCTAAACTAAAGAGAGACTGAATAATTAGATGATTACTTTTTCAATTACCGACAAAGAAATAGACTGCGCTTCTCTGAGAGAGAAACTAGGCACAGCCGAAGACGGGGCTGTACTGGTTTTTGAAGGGATTGTGCGCAATCATAACGAAGGCAAAGCAGTCAGAACGCTGTTCTATGAAGCCTGCGAAAGCCTAGCTTGTGCCGAGGCTGAGCGCATAATGACCGAGGCTGTTTTCAAATTTGGTTTAAACCGCATTGTATGCGTGCATCGCACCGGTCATCTCAACGTAGGTGATGCAGCTGTATTTGTCGGCGTAAGCACTGGTCACAGGGGTGAAGCTTTTGCCGGTTGTCGTTATGTAATAGACGAAATCAAACACAGATTGCCTATTTGGAAAAAGGAACACTATCAAGACGGTAGCCACGAATGGGTGAACTGCAGTCACCATGAGCACAATCATCAACACAGCCCCAAGTCTGATCACGGAGAAGTCTCGGTTTGAGTACGCCCTTGATCGATTCATTCGGCAGACTGCACACCTATTTGCGCATCTCGGTCACCGATCGCTGCAATCTTAGATGTCGCTATTGCATGCCCTCTGAGGGTTTGCAGTGGAAGAAGCGAGACGAATTGCTTACTTTTGAAGAAATTGAGCGGTTAGCCGGTCTCTTTGTAGACATGGGCGTCAGCAAGATCAGGTTGACCGGCGGCGAACCCATGCTCAGGCGAGACTTTCCCGACCTGGTGGCAAGACTAGCCGGGCTCAAAGAAACCGGGCTTAAAAAATCCGGCTTGAAAGACCTGGCAATGACCACTAATGCTACTTTGCTGTCTGGGCAGGCGGCTCTTTTGAAAGAAAAGGGTTTGAGCCATATCAATATCAGTTTGGACAGCTTCAAACCGGAAAGATTCGAACAGATCACCAGGTTGTCTTGTTTCGACGCTGTGAAAGCCGGACTGCAAGAGGCGATTGCCGTTGGTTTCAACAAAATAAAGTTGAACATGGTGGTCATCGCCGGCTTCAACGACGATGAAATTCTCGACTTTGCCGCCTTCGCCCGCGAGCACAAGATAAATGTGCGCTTTATTGAGTTTATGCCTTTCAAAGATAACGATTGGCAGATTGACAAAGTAGTTACTTTCAAAGAGATGAAAGCCTCTCTAGATAAGCATTTCAAGCTCAGCCCAGCCAAGCAAGAAGTCGGGGATGTGGCACGCGACTTTGACCTGGAAGGGGGTGGCAGTTTGAGCTTCATTACCTCGATGAGTGAGAGCTTCTGTTCCAGCTGCAATAGACTGAGACTGACCAGCGACGGCTCAATGAAAAGCTGCCTATTTTACCCGGCTGAAATAAATCTTCGCGATGCCATGAGGCAAAACGCCTCAGATGATGAGCTTCGGGGTATGATCAGGGGCTGTCTTGCCGGAAAGCCGGAAGCACATCCACCGGCCGAAGAAATCGCTGCCCGGGACAATCGTTCGATGATCGAGATAGGAGGCTAAGAGCCATGCGGGATATTTCCCAAAAAGTAAGCACCCTGAGAACTGCTGTAGCCAAGGCTGTTTTGCGGGTGAGCCCTTCGACAATCGAACAGATCAAGAAAAACAGCCTTCCCAAAGGCAATCCACTGGAAGTGGCGAAAGTAGCCGCTATACAAGCTGCTAAGAACACCAGCCAGATTATTCCTTATTGCCATCCACTGCCGATCGACTATGTCGGAGTGGAATTTCATCTGGACGAAGACTGTATTGTCATCAAAGTAACAGTTAAAGCCATCTATAAAACCGGGGTGGAGATGGAAGCCCTGACGGCAGCCTCGGTGGCGGCTTTGACCATATACGACATGGCTAAAATGGTCGACGATTTGATGCTCATAGAGCAAGTCACACTTGAAGAAAAGCGCGGCGGCAAAAGTGATTATGCCGCCCACGATACTGATGAAAACAGCAGCCGAACCGAGAAAACCAGCAAGCAGAAAGCAGCGGTTTTAACCCTCTCTGATAGCCTCTCTAGAGGCAAGGGTGAAGACATCTCGGGCAAGTTACTCACCACCGCCCTTAGCGATGAAGGCTTTGAAGTCGTGGAATACACTATTTTGGCTGATGATGAAGCCGAAATTGTACCGGCCGCTCGCCGCATTTGCGACGAACTGAAAGCCGATTTGCTAATCACGACCGGCGGTACTGGTTTAGGACCAAGAGATAGAACACCGGAAGCTTTATCGAGACTGATTGAAAGAGAACTGCCCGGTATCGCAGAAGCCCTGCGCGCCTATGGACAAGAGCGCAATTCTTTTTCTATGCTGAGCCGGGCGGTAGCCGGGCAGAGAGACCGCACAATAATCATCAGCCTACCAGGTGCACCGCAGGCGGTGCAAGACGGACTAAAGGTTCTCTTTCCTGTAATCAAGCATGCTTTCAAAATGATGGAAGGTCATGGGCATAAACACAAAACCCATGAACACAGCAGCGCCCACGGCAAAAAGTAAGGAGAGTGAAGCCTTGCTGACTTATAATGAAGCGCTAAAGCTGATACTGCAAGAATGCAGCGCAGAGAAGCCGAAAGCCGAGCTTGTGCCGCTTGATCAAGCAGCTTTTCGTATCTTGGCCGAACCGCTTCAAGCACCATTCGACCTGCCTCGCTTCAACAATTCGGCAGTGGACGGCTACGGCGTCATTGTAGACGACCTGCAGGACTGCGACAAAAAGCCAGTCACCCTCAAGTTGATTGATACTGTGTCGGCCGGCGACCACAACCTGCTCACCGAACTAAAGAGCGGCCAGTGCATAAAAATCATGACCGGTGCAGTTGTGCCTGATGCGGTGGAAGCAGTGGTGATGCGCGAGTTCTGCCAAGAAGAAGATAGGACTGTGACAATCAATTGCCATGGACGCGCCCGCATAGGCGAAAATATTCGCCTGACCGGCGAAGAAATGGAAAAGGGACAGACTGTGCTTGATGCCGGCACCAAGCTGACTCCACCGGCTCTTGGACTGGCGGCGACGGTCGGCAAAGCCCTGCTTAACTGCTATAGACAGCCAAGAATAGCCATTGTTTCTACTGGCGATGAATTGAAGGAACCAGGACAGGAACTTTCTGCCAGCCAAATCTACAATTCTAATTCTTATGCCATTAAGGCCTGCCTGGCTGGCATGCACTTTCACAACCAGACCGGCGAGTCGGCAAACAACCTGGTTAGATGCCTGCACACAAGCGACGACCGCGAAAGCGTCGACTCAACTTTGCAAAAGGCCCTGGAAACAAGCGATGTGATCATTACCCTCGGTGGTGTTTCAATGGGCGACCGCGACTATGTAAAAGTGTCGCTGGAAGAAAAGGGAGTGAGAACAGTTTTCTGGAAAGTGGCTATTAAGCCCGGCAAACCGGTATATTTTGCAGTCGCGCCCGGCGGCAAGTTTATCTTTGGGCTGCCCGGCAACCCGGTTTCAGCCCTGGTTACTTTCGAATTGTTTGTCAAACCGGCGCTAAAAATATTGCAAGGCGAAAAGAGCGCCGCACCACATATAGTATCAGCTCGCCTACAAGCAGCCTTGAAGAAAAAAGCCGGACGCTTAGATTTTGTCAGAGCAAACCTGGCTGAAAACGCCAGCCGTAAGCACGAAGAAGACCAAACCTGGAAGCCGCCCTATCTTGTTACACCCACTAGAGGTCAAGACTCGCACATGCTTACCGGCTTGGTCAAAGCCGACGCCCTCATTCACTTTGAACAAGAGCTGGAATACGCACCGGAAGGCGCCGAAGTCAAAGCTCAAATACTCCACTGGTAACCCTCAAGATCTCTTGGATTAAGCTATTCCCCCATTCTTTATGCAGAGAGGCTAGATTTTTGAAAGTTCGACCAGCTGGGAAATTATGGCTAATGGCATTTTTAATGGCGGGGTATTTCGCCTTTCTTTCCGCCCAAACAGAAAAGCCCGCCTTTGGTCAAAACAGCAGCGCAAGCAATAACCAAACCGGCAAAACCGAAGCCAAAGCAGTGCTGCGCGAATATGACGATATCACCTCAGAAGAATTTGAAAGCCCACGCATACTTATATTGAAAGCCCAGCAAGCCTTGCGGCACAGAGACGTAGACCGCGCCGTCAGCCAGATGGAAAGGGCTCTGGCACTGGCCCCCAAAGATGTGGACGTGCATTACTTTTATGCTCTTTCGCTGGAAGCAAAAATGAAGCGGGCCCGTTTCAAAGACGAAAAAACTTTCGGCAATTGTGTTTCGTCCTGGCTCAAACTCTATCGGGGAGAGGTGGGGGACGAAAAGGGCCTGACTTTTAAAGGCGTGGGACTGGCAGCCGGCTCTTTCTCTGACGATGAAATGGCAATGCAAGGCAAAGAGCATTTGCTCAGTTTGGTCGGTTTCTTACCCAAAGCCTGGGAATCAGACAAGAAATATGTAAAGCGGGCAGTAGCCAGTCTGGGACAAACAAGTCCGCATTAGACTTACACAAATGAGACCGACTGAAAAACTAGTTTTAGACTGATTTATCTAAGCTTCTAAGCTTCTAGAGGATCCTTGAGACTGTCCAACACTTCTATAGCTGCTTTTTGGCCGGCAGCCGATTGGGTATTCACCCCTTCTTTGACAGTGACGAGGAAGCGACTGCCCGAGCAAAAGAACTGGTGCAAAAGCGGTTTCAAGTCAAGCAAGCGGTCATGTTGATCGTGTACGAAGCTTTTTAGGTCGTAGGCAATCAAACCGTTGGCGTGGCTTAGCTGCTGCACGGCTTGATGAAGCCCAATGCCGGGCTGGGTACCGATATCGTCAAATTTATCGACCAATTCGAAATTATTGGCCAGGCAATATTCTTCAATCTGGCTGAACTGCAGCTGGGCAGCAACCCTCGACTCGGCCCGGGCATAGGCCACCAGCCTCACCGGATGACTAAAATGAGAAGCAGCCGTGCGAAACCAGGGACGGCTGCCGTTACAAATACAATTTCTATCCATTTCCATAAATGACCTGAGTACCACCTGGAAACAGAATATATAAAATTGGACCCGCGGGGAATTGACCGCAAGAATGAAAAGGGGTAAAACCCAAGGATGATTTATTTACTTCCACTCTTTCCATTCTGGTCTAGGCAACTCGACGAGAAGCTCGTCTAGACTCTGATAGCGCTCTTCCGGACGTCGCGAAGCAGCTTTGCGGATAATTTTGTATAGCTGCTCGGATAAATCATCGGAATTTACAAGAGATGCAGAAAGAGATTCAGGAGGAGACTCAGAGAGAGATTCAGGTAAATTGAGACCATTGACGTGCGACATGAGAACATTGAGAGGACTACCGGTACTGGCGGCCTTACGACCAAGAAGCAGTTCATAGGCGACCAGAGCTAAAGAATAGATATCGCTGCGTTGGTCAATGGTCTCTGATAAACACTGTTCGGGGCTCATATAATAGTGCGAGCCCAGCACCTCGCGAGAACGGGTGAGAAAGCTGAAATTGCCCCGTTCATAACGGGCTAGACCAAAATCAACTAGGGTGTAAACAAATTTTCCTTTCAAATGAGGCTGCATCATGATGTTGGCCGGCTTGATATCGCGGTGCACAACACCGACCGAATGACAATAACTAAGTGCCGAACCAAGCTGCCAAAGAAACTCCAAAACAAAAGAGGCTGGAGATTTGGCATTACGCTCCAGGTAAGCCTCCAGAGTTTCGCCGGGTAAAAAGCGTTGCACCAGATAATACTTGTTAATGCCTAGATCAAAGCCACTGTCTAAGACTTTCACCACACCGGGATGTGAGAGCATGGACAGAGTACGCCCCTCTTTCAAGAAGCGGGCAATCAATCGCCCATCGGGAATATGACCACGACCACGGCCGGAACAATCAGTATCGAGAACTTTCAAGGCCACAGTCTCGCCTGTCACTAAATTGCGGGCAACAAAAAGGGTGCCACTACCTCCGGAGGCAAGAAAGTTGACCACTTCGTATTTGCCGGCCACTAGTTTCTGCCCCAAAAAGCCGGTCACAGGCTCGAGACCGCCTAAGGAAAGATCATCGGAGGCGCCCTGCAAGGCTGCTAGATCTGGTTTAAGAAACTCGCCTGATGTATGACTCATCATAAAATCACAAGGTCGCAAAATAACATTATCTAAAGAGAACCCTAAACCGGTTATTTACCCAAAGGAAAACCATTTGAAACACTTGTCTAAATCGAGAAGACAAGCACGCGATTGTTTCCCGAATCGGCAATAGCCAACTTGCCTTTGTGCAGGTGCAGTCCATATGGCCAGCATAGACTTTTGTCGGTTACTTCTTTCCAGTTGTTCTCGCCGTTCTTTTCAAAATCAGGTTGACCAATGACGGCTTGAGCCGGCAAGGCGACACCCTGGCAGGGCAAGTGCTCAAAGAGCAAGACCCGATTATTGGCGGTATCGGCCACAGCTAAGACCCCATCGTCATAACTGACACCATAAGGAAAACGCAATACAGATGCCGATTGCGGTCTATAGGGATATTCCTCCCAGCTGGCAAAGTCGCACTGACCAAGCAACAAGTTGGCGGCGATAGCCTCCGGCTTTTCGCGAGGAAAACCCAAGACCCTGTGATTGCCGGCATCGGCAATAAATAAAGTCTCGCCAGATGCACAAATATCATGAGCCCAACGAAAGCTGGAAGCGCCAATGGCTCCGCGATTATCTTCAGCGCAAGCAAAATTATCTTGCCCTAGAAGTCCATCAAATTTTACCCGTCCAGAAAGATCTCGCTTGCTGAAGTGGTCTAGATAGACCACTCGACGATTGCCGGTATCGGCGATATAAAGCCGGTCTTCCACAAAGGCCAGACCATAAGGCCAGTAAAGACTGCTATCGCAGACGGCAGCACCGCGATTGGGCTCAGACTGCTCAAGACTATCTTGCCCAATGATAAAGTCGGGGGGCTGGTTATGCTCGGGCATTTTGGACCAAATCAGAATGCGGTGGTGCCAGGCATCGGCCACAAGCAGCCGGCCTTGGTGCATAGTCACACCGGTGGGCAAATGCAAGAGCTTCGCTCCCTCAGTCTCAAAATCGGGCTGCCCAATGACGAAGTCTGCTTCACTATGGCTTGAGGGCAGCTCATCTCCTATCTTCCAGACAAGCAGGCGGTGGTTGCCTGAATCACAGACAAGCAAATAATTATCGTCAAAGTAAACACCGCGGGGACAATAAAGTTGACCGCGGCGAGCTTGAGCATCGGGCAAAGCCATGCTGAAGTTGCGCTCGGTGCTGGGAGCGGCTCCATACCAGCGCAAAGAAGTTGGAGATAAACCGGTCACTGTGGACGCACCCAAATACGGCCTTCCACAATTTTGAGAGGGAAAGGTTCCAACTGCACTTCGGGAGCGGTAAGACATTCGCCGGTGCTACGTAAAAACTTGAAGCCGTGGAATGGACAGGTGATGGTTTCACCTTCCACTTTACCGCCATCGAGGGGTAAGCCCATATGAGGACAGGCATTGCGAAAAGCGAAGAGCCTGCCTTCCGACTGCATAAGCAAGACACTTTCCTGCAACATGCAATAAACGGCTCCATTATTCATCGTTTCTGCAATCGTCTCCAATAAAGGACCTTCCACCCAGCCTTTATCTTGATCGATTGAAAGAAAGCCGGAGACCGCCATATCGGTCACCTGCTCCACCCGCTTAATTTGCGGCAGACGAGTTCTCATAGTTTCTTCTACAGCGTCGCGCAGGGTCTGGGCACTCATCGAGCAACCAGCACAAGCGCCGTGTAGACGCACATAAACGACCTCTTCTTCTACATCTACTAACTCTATGTCACCGCCATGAGAACTAAGATAGGGTTTTACCTGCTCAAGCACTTCAACTACGCGCGCCCTAAGTGAAGGCTTGATAATACCGTGCATTGAAAAGAGAGCATAAACCGAAGGTTCTTCCATCGCCTGCAAGAGAAGCTCTTTTCCCCGCTCGTCGGACTTTACTGCTTTGACTAAGGTAACTAGTCCTTCTTTATGAAAAGCTTCAAGTGCTTCTTTCAACTTCAAAAACTTTTTCTTTGTTTCTTCGTCAAGTTCTTGCGCAGCCGACAAAGCGCTATCGACATCTGCAGCAAGCTTAGACAATACTTCCGATTCAGACACAGTCAACCTCCAAAGGCCAGGTTAGATTCTAAAGACTCTATCGCCTTGCGCAAAAGCAAAGCCGAAAAGACCTGGCGTGCCGCCGCCTGCATAGCATCACCGGCGGTGCCCTGAAATTGGATAGACAACTTTTGCCTTTCTAGTGCAGAAAGAATAAAAAGAGCACCAGCAGTATTATCGAGCAAGTTATCTTGAAAGAAATTGGCAGTATATTGACTGAGCCACACACCCTCTGCTTCAGCATCTTCACGCAAGACAGCCAGCGCCGGCTCTGCCCCCTGCAAGCGCTGGGCGACGCGCTCACAAAACTGAGACACGGCAAGATTCAAGACTTCTTCAAAGAGTCGCTTCTCATAAAGTTCCAAGTTATGCCACCACCCCTAGTTCGTCCCTGTCATTTTCAAATGCGCCAATCTTTTTCTAGTTCGCACCAATTATTTTCTAGCTTCTTCCATTTCTCTCATTATAGTTAATACCGCTTCAGCACTATCGCCTTCGCCTTTCTCTTCAAAAATAGCACGGGCCGCTTCAAGCGATTGCCGCGCTTGAGCAAAGGCACCAAGATGAGCCAAGGCATTACCCAAGTTAGCATGCACACGGGCGAAAGCAAGGGCATCATCTTCTTGGCGCCGCACCGCCAAAATTTCTTGATAAAGAGAGACAGCCTCAATCAAATTATCTTTATTGTGGGTGCTGGGAACATGTTGCAGAGCGTTGGCAAGATTGAGGGTGGCACTCGACCACATCAGCTCATCTCGCTCTCGGTCAAAGACCTTGAGGGCCTCGCGCAGTGCTTGCACGGCAATAGCCGGCCTAACACGCTCAGCCTCTTCATTCATAGGCATCGACATATAAACAATGCCAAGATTCATCTGGGCAAGACCATACTGAGCCGGATGATTCTCCTTTCTAAAATAGAGCAGCGCTCTCTGATATGCGTCGATTGCTTTCAAAAGTCTCGCCCGCGAGCTGAGTGCGAAAGACTGACAAGCTATGCCTAAATCTAGAGACAAAGTAGCCTTCATCTTGACGAAAGATGTGCCATTAAGTAAAGCGTGAGCTTGCTCCAAATAATCGATAGCCTTCTCAAAGCCGGCTTGCAGCAAATAAGAAGCAGCATCATGATAAATTCGCGCTGCAAATAAAGGCGACTTAGACGCCAACTCGAATGCACGGTCGAAACTCTCAAGACTCTCCGCCAGTTCGCCTTGCCCAGCCAAGAAGTGCCCGCGCGCCACTAACAAATAAGCCGAAGCAAGAGCGCTCTCGTTTTTCAATCTAAGTAACTGCTCGAGGCTCTGGGTACCTAAGCTGCTATATAGCCCATTCTGATAGAAAGCTACTACATCCGCCAATTTCTGCAGTAGAGGGGGCATAATCTGCGAGTCTTGCTTCAGGGGTGCACCAGTGAGCACAAAGCTATTGTAAGCAAGCAGCCAAACTGAATATAGATCATGGTCTTGATCTTGCAGATTCTTCTCCAGATCTTCTTGCAGAGCGGCAACGGCAGAGTCGAAATCGCCTGCTAAAGCCAAGCGATAGAAGCGCAGAGCCGGATTTAAGTTACTGCTTTGAAAATACTCTTCGAAATCTTCGCCGCCCTTACCCTGAACAAGCTCTCGCAGTAACTGCAGCTCTGATTCGGGCAATTCAGGCAAGAGCAAAGCCTGCGCCGGTCCCTCTGCCAGACCCAAAAACAAGAAGCGATCTTCAAACATTCGTCTCCACCACCAATGCAGCGTCTGCTTCCTGCCAGACAGCCTTGAACTTACCCTTAATCTCTCTTCCTCTGGTTACTTCATCAATAAAGACGCTTCGATCACCTTTGCTATTGCGGTGTTTCATCAGCAAACCGCCCGAAGCCTGATTGCGAATGGGCAAGAGAAAGAGCCTGGAATCGCGCATAAGCGCCACTAAACTATCACCAGGGAAATGACGCTCCGCCAAGTGCTTTGGAATAACGAGATAGCCCTTGCCGGTAAACTCGACGCAATCTTCCCCCGGCGGCGAATCATCGCTATATCTTTGTAAAAGCAGATGCGCCAACTCTTCCATAGCGGTCGCCACCGCTTCGCTCAAGGGAGCGCCCGGCTCGAACTGCGCTGCCTCAATCAAAAAGACTGTTACTTTCTTAGGATAGCGTTCTTTCAGAAGCCAGCGTCCAAAAGCAATAGCATGGTCAAAGCGAAAGGCGTGCATATTTATGCCGGTGAGGGGCGGCGTTTCAACAGCTTCACCGGGCAATTCATAAAGCTCACCCGCCTTTCCGCCACTGCGGCAGGCATCGACCAATACAACTTCGCTGGCGCCCTCCATGGCAAAGGCCACATCCATGCCGGCGGTGCCGCCGTCGGCCAGCCGCATTCGGCTGGGAAGCCCTAGCTCAAAAAGGCGACGCACTAAAATCGGGCCAACACCATCATCACCCCGCAGCAAATTGCCGCAGCCGATTACAAGAACATCTTTCACTTTATCCAACTAATCAGCGACCCATCTGTGGACCAACCTTATACCTAGCCAGTTCTTTGTTGGTCTTCTTATCGTAGCAGTGCACGGTGCAAACCAGACAAGAATCGTAGCTCCTGGCAATTACACCAATCTCGAGCGGATCATGTTGATTCTTAATTTCTGTACCAATCAAGCTATTCTCAATTGGACCGTTCTGCCCCTTTGAATCACGAGGACCGATGTTCCAGGCGGTAGGTGTGACAACTTGATAATTGTCAATCTTGCCGTCTTTGATCGAAATCCAATCGCTGAGTGCGCCGCGAGCCGCTTCGGTAGAGCCAAAACCTTTGCCTTCGGCAAGTTCTTCCGGCTTGATATAAAACTTGTCGTGCAGATCGATCTTAGAGAGCCAGTCTTTCACCCTCAGATAGAGCTTGGGCGCTTCATGCATACGAGCAAGCACACGCACCATGACGCTATTGCCCTTCTTCTTAATGCAATCCAAAAACAGCGGATCATAATCTTGCCAGGGGGCGGCATCCGGACGTCCCGCCATGACCTGACGAGAGAGAGGACCTGCTTCCATGGGCGAAAAACCCTTGCCCGGTATGTCGTAACGCGGCGACTTAGCCCAAGAGTACTTATCTTGTTTACGACCATCCAGGGGATCAAGCGGCTCGGTTACACCGTCAAAGGGGTGCAATAGAGCTGAGCCCTTATAGAAAGAATGGGTATGGTCTTCTTTCACTCGGGCTTGGTCGAAATCATGGAAGTCTTTGCCGTCAAAAACACCAGACCTGGCAATCAAAGCGCTATTGCGAGAATCGATTGTCGGTCTTTGATAGAGATGCTCGTTGAAATAAGTTCCAGTCGAAAGATAATTGGCATCCCAGGCGCCAATTTTATCGAGGCCGTTGTCCATGCAAAACTTGATAAATAGTGCACAATCTGAATTAGCATGACTTTCAGACTCGTCCATCCAGGCTAAAACATCATCAAAACTCTTGTTCTCAAGCCAGCGCTCGACAGAACAGCCAAGCCAGATGGGCTCCAACCAGTTGGTGCGCCAGTACTCAAGCAATGAATGGGCGCGAGTCACTTCTGAAAGACCAGGCGCACACATGACGCCGCCGGGTATCATAAAGCTGGAATGGGGCCACTGCCCGCCAAAGAGGGCGTAAATTTCCACCGGCTTGGCCGAGGTTTGTACAGCCGGCTCATAGCTTGTCCCGACGAAGGGCGAGAAACGCTTCACCGCAGCCTCATAATATTTGCTCTTAGCGAAAGACTGATGCACAAAATCAATGGCAAAAAGAGCATAGAACCAGCGCGGAATACTCTGCAATGTTTCAGAGGCCTGCGCGATATTGCGAATCAAAGTAGCATTGGGCGGCACATGGGTCTTCCAAGCGGTATCAAGGGCATAGACTGATTTATACAAATGGCTGCCGCCGCAAATGCCGCAGATGCGCGGAGTGACTATCAGACCAGCTTGCGGATCTTTCCCTTTCAAGATCAGCTCGAAGCCTCTAAACATCGCCGCTTCAGTCCAAGCATCGACGACCACACCGTCTTCGAGCATGACCTTCACATCGAGGTCTCCTTCAATTCGGCCGACGGCGCCGACATCGAGAGTTACTTGCTGTCCCATGAGTCCTCCAATTTAGACTTCGAACAAATTAGTTCTTCATTCTTGCTTTGCCGACTAGATTACAAACATGTCTTCCTTAGCCCATTTTGGACTAGCAGCCCGGGCCACGGCGGCATGCACCGAATAGCTAAGAGCATCGGTTCCTTCCGGCACTTCTTTCGGAATGACGCCAAAAACTTTCTGGGTTTTGAAAACAGTACCGACTTCAAGGTCGTTATGAGGAAACTGCGGTTCGGTACAACCTATGCATGGCATACCGGCTCTTGTCTTAGATGACTGCCGATTCCAAAGAATGCGATTGCAAGGCGAGTGAGTGAGCGGGCCGCGACAACCCTGCTCATAAAACAAACATCCTTTTCTGGTTCCTTGACCAAACTCTTCCACCGGTTCTTTCCACTCGAAATATTGAACGCGAGTGCAGCCAGTCTGGGTGAAAGTTTTGAAGAAAGTCTGCGGTCTTTGCAGATCATCAAGGGCCACATCAGCACCACGGCCGGTGGCAACCGCCACCAAAATCTGCGTCACCCAATCTGGGTGCGCCGGACAACCTGGAATATTGATCACCGGCAAACCGGCTTTTGATCTATATTCAGAACCAAGGAACCCCCCTTTGGCGCCTTTCAAATACTGCAAACCAATAGAATCAGTTGGATTGGGCTTGGTAGCAGGAATTCCACCCCAGCAAGCGCAATCACCAATAGCCACTGTAAATTTCGCCGAGGCGGCGAAATCTGCCACCCAGTCTTTCATTGGTTTATCAAGAAAAATGTCATATCGCCCGGTGCCTTTCGGTCCTTGAATGACACTGCCTTCAAAGACGAAAATATCCGGTCCACCTGCAGCAAGAATTTTCTGCAAAGTTTCCTTAGCCTGCTCACCCATGAGCGGAATGCAAGAGTGGTGATAAAGAATCTCGATACCAAAATCGGTGACAAGATCGACAATGGTCGGTTCTTCAGCATTCAAGAACGACTGCGTATTGCCGTTGCAGGCTCCACCGTGAAGCCAAACCAGTGTCGCCATTCCAAACCTCCCGCTTTTCTTACCTTTTGGTAAGTATCAAATCCGAGGAAACTTTCTTAGTAATGCCCTTTTTCCAGAAAAAAAACATACTACCAGCTTACTCTCTTTGCGCTCGACGAGAAGATCTTTTTGCAGCGAAATTTGGCTATAGTAGAGAAATCGCCACATAAAATTTTGAAGGAAGTAAAAGATGTCGAGGTCCGATTCAACGCTCGCCTGCGTGGAAGAAAAGCTGCAAGATGCAGCGACATCGCAGAATCTCAGTCGATTGCTAGATCGACTTGACGAAGTACTAGCCTTATTGGATTTGATTGGTGAAGGACTAAAACGCGGACCAGAATATGCCGACAATATTAATGGATTAGTCGGCAAGGTGAGAGATCTAAGCCATCAAGGCGGTCTAGAAGAACTCGCACAAACGGTTCGCAGACTAGATAGAATTTCTAGATCAAAAAGTCTGTTAATGCTGGAAGAAAAAATCTTAGATGAAAAGACAGCAGGTTCTATTTTGGAACTTCTCAGTCATTTAGATGAATTGTCAGATCTAGTGAACATGCTTCTGCAAGCTCTCAAACGCGGACCAGAATATGCGGACAATTTGAACGGCTTACTGCAAAAGCTGCGAGCGGCAGCAACCGCTTCCGGCGACAGCATTGAAGCTCAGATCAAGGCTATCGACCTGCCAACCTTGCGCAATACAGCTTTTCAATTGACTCAGATTATTCAGTCACCGCAAATGCAAAACCTGCTGGCATCAGAAATTTTTGGCAAGGAAAGCGTTGAACTTGTAGATCGAGTAGCGAAAATAGCAGTGCAATCTTCTATTGAAGCCAAGCAACCGGGGAGGCGTATTGGCATTCTTGATCTGCTTAGAGCTCTAAAAGATCCCGATATTCAAACAACTTTGCGTTTTGCTCTCGGCTTTGCTAAAAAGCTCGGTCGCGAACTATCTGAAGAAGAAAGAAAAAGTATTGAAGCAAACAAGCAAGGCCAGTAAGCAATGGACGGGTCTGATCGTCCAGGACAAAAGATCAATAATTGAAGCTTGCCAGTGCCAGCTGCCCAAGAGACAAACCCCCATCATTTGGCGGAATAACTCGGTTGAGCAACAAAGTCAGACCTCGCCTAGACAATTCCTCGCGCAGAAAGTCAGACAAAAGACTGTTCTGTATTACGCCACCAGAGGCGGCGACTATCTTGACTTGATGAGCCAGAGACAGCTGCTCAAGAGCATCAGCAAGAGAAGAGGCCAAAGCAAAATGGAAGGAAAGCGCGATGGCAGAAGGCTTTACGCCGTTCAGCCGATCTTCGACCAGCGATGAGAGGGCAAATTTGTAGTCAAGCGTTTCACCCTCGAAATTCAACCGATATCGGTCCAATTTTGGCCTGTCATTTTCGCAAAATTTTCTCAATTGCCCACGTGCCTGATGTTCAAGCCAGATGGCAGCTTGAGCCTCAAATTGCACTTCGCCGACAAAGCCACAGAGGGCGGCAACGGCATCAAACAGACGGCCCATCGACGAACTCTTGAATACTCTCAAGTTCTTTTCAATCATTTTTACTGCATTTGAAAAATGTTCATCGAGCTGACAAATAGAATCGCTTAGCAGCGCACTTCTGGTCTTTTCATCCAGGCAACCAGCCAATGCTTGCTGAGGGAAGCGAGCGGCAGCATCACCGCCCGGTAAAAGTGCATAATCCAAATGGCAAACCCGCTCAAAACCTGAGCTTACCGACCCAAGAAAGATTTCTCCACCCCAAATCGCCTCATCATCGCCAAAGCCGGTCCCGTCCATAGCCAAGCCCAAGACCAATTCATCCAGCTTATTATGCTCAGCCAAGACTGAAGCAATATGGGCGCGATGATGCTGGATGCCAATAACCCGAGAAGCCTCGATGGTATCTCGGTAAAGAGATGATCTATAGTTGGGATGCAAATCGTATGCCACCACGAGTCCAGACTTAGGAACTTTGTACATCGAAAGAAGATCAGTAATTGTCTCTTCAAAGGCATCAAAGCAAGAAGAGTGCTCCAAGTCACCAACATACTGACTCATAAAGACATGCCCACCCACAGACAGACTGACTGCGTTCTTCAAATCGCCGCCCAGTGCCAAAATGAAGTCTTGCTCTCTAGGTAATTTAGCAACAGCATCGGGAGCATAGCCTCGAGAGCGTCGGACCATGATCGGTTCTGCACCCACCACCGATAAAACCGAATCATCAATGCGTCTTTGAATCGGTCTTTCACCGATCAAAAACAGATCGGCCAGTCCCAGCAAATCGGCATAAGCATCATCATCAAGATAGGCAATCGGTTCACCGGATACATTGGCGCTTGTGAAGACCATGGCGGAAGGCGCACCTGCCGCAAACAGCAAATAGTGCAAAGGCGTGTACGGCAAGAGTAAACCGATATCAAGATTGTCGGGACTGATCAATGGCAAGAAGGGAGCTAGAGGGCTATCGGTCTTTGCCGGAGAGATAACTATCGGACGAGCAACTGAAGCAAGCAATCTTTGCCCTTCATCGGCAAGAGTTGCCAGTCGCCTGGCTGAAGCGAGATCGGGCACCATGACGGCGAAGGGTTTGGCTCGTCGATACTTGCGTTGGCGCAGTGCCAAAAGTGCCTTCTCATTGCTTGCATCAAGAGCAAGATGATAACCGCCTATGCCCTTGATAGCCAAAATCAGACCATCATTGAGAGCCTGTGCGGCTCTTCTGATGGCTTCATCTCCGGTGGCGATTCTTATATCCAGCTCTGAATCATTTGGCGGCTTTGGAGCAGTCAAAAAATAGTTCGGTCCGCACTGCCTGCAAGCGACAGGCTGGGCATGAAATCTTCTATCCAGCGGATTCTCATAACTGGCAGAACAAGCAGCACACATAGGAAAAGCGGACATCGTGGTAAAAGGACGATCGTAAGGAAGAGCCTTGATTATGGAGAAGCGAGGACCACAGTTGGTGCAGTTCACATAAGGATAGTGAAAATAGGCATTTGTTTCGGCAAGAGAGCTTAGGTAGGAGCTTGAGAACCCGTGGGCAATACCGGTCTCTGCAATATTCTCAGCAGAACTCACTGCAAATATATCTGAAAAATTTTCCGCATAGGAATCTGGAGCTACATAGCCGTCTGCTTTGAACAAATCGCCTAAACAGTCCTGGCAAACGGCTAAATCAGGAGATATTCGCGTCGCTATATTGCCGCCCAGCTGACGACTTTCGGCGATTTCAAAAGAGCTATAGGCTCTGCTTCCAACTTCAATTTCTTGCAAAATAATTTCGTCGATTCGGGCTGCCGGCGGCAACTTCACTTTGAGATCGACAAGAAAGCAGTCAATCTCATGGGCTGGTCCCAAAAGCTCGATTTCGACACCAATGGTATCGTTTAGAACGAAGCCGGTCAGCTTATATTTTGTGGCAAGAACGTAGACAAAGGGGCGAAAACCCACACCCTGAACTATTCCTTTCACCCTAATATTGACACAACGGGGACTTGCCATAAGCTAGCAAATGCGCGGCAGCTGATCGCCGACCAACATATCGACAACCCTGCTGGCGCCATAGGGGGTGCGCACTAAAAGTCTGGGCGACTTCTTACTTTCCACCACCTCGCCGATAATACAAGCTCTAGAACCGCCCGGGGTGGATTTAAGAGCAGCAAGAGCAATATCGGCCGAGCCGGATTCAACAATCGCCAAGAACTGTCCTTCGTTAGCCACATGCAAAACATCCAGACCTAAGACTTCACAGGCGCCGCGCACCGCTCTATCCACCGGCAAAGACTCTTCTTCTAAAAGTATGCTATGTCCGCAATCACCGGCAAGCTCGTTAAGTGAGGCTGACACGCCACCGCGAGTAGGGTCTCGCATCCAACGCAGAGCTTTGGGACAGGCATCGATCAAAGCCTTAACCATCGGCCAGACTGAGCGACTATCTGATTTGATATCGGCGGCAAGATCTAGCTCGCCTCTGGCAAGAAGCACTGTTATGCCGTGGTCTCCAATGGCTCCGCTCAAAATCACCTTGTCGCCGATAGAGACAGATTCAGCCGATAGAGGTTGCGCTTCGACAACGCCGACGCCGGCAGTGCTTACATAGAGCCCGTCTGCTTTTCCATGTTCTACCACCTTGGTATCGCCGCCGACAATCAGCACGCCGCTTTCAGCCGCCGCCCCGGCCATGGCAGCCAGCTCTTCCTGCAAAGTGGCAGTCGACAGTCCGGCTTCGATAATCAAGTTAACCAAAATATAGAGCGGACGGGCGCCCGAGACGGCGAGATCATTGACTGTGCCGTGCACCGCCAGCGAACCGATACTACCGCCGGGAAACCTGAGCGGCTTCACCACAAAGCTATCGGCAGTCATAGCCATACGACCGGCGGAGACCGAAAAGACGGCTGAGTCACTCAATTTAGCGAGCAAGTCATTATGAAAATGGGGTGCAATCAAGCCTTCAATCAGACGACGACCAGCTAAGCCACCCGAGCCGTGCGCCAATTCTATGCGCTCATCTGTGAAGCTTATGGGCAAGCTAATGGGCAAGCTCATGGACACGGCTTTCCTCCGAACAGCAACAGCAAAACTCTTTAGTCAACTCTTTCGTGCGCATAGTTAAAATGAGCAGCACAAGCCCCTTCGGAAGAAACCATCAAAGCGCCAAGTGGTTTTTCAGGTCGACACTCTTTGCCAAAGAGGGCGCATTGATTGGGTTTGATCAAGCCTTTCAGAACTTCACCACAGGGTGTGGACGGACCGCGACCTCTCTCGATTCGATCTTTCTCTAGTTCAATGCGATGATTTGCCAATACGTCAGCGAACCGAACTTCGGCATCGTATTGACTGAACTGCGGTCTAAGCTTCACAGCCGACTGCAAAATCGCGCCAAGACCACGCCATTCAAAAGTCGGACGCAATTCAAAGACTTTGGCAAGCACTGTCGATGCAGTGGCATTTGGCGCCCATGGCACCACCCGCGCATATTGGTTCTCGACCCGGGCTTCACCGTTATTGAGCTGTCTCAGCAAAAGCACGAGAGACTGCAAAATATCGAGCGGCTCAAAGCCAGAAACCACAACCGGTTTCTTATAGTCTCTGGCTATTTCGTCATAAGCGCAGGCACCAATGACGGTGGCGACATGACCAGGACCGATGAAACCGTCAATCTTTAGATCGGGATCATCAAGAACTGCCCGCATAGGCGGAATGACAGTCACATGATTGACAAAGACGGTAAAATTGCTGAGCCCTAATTCTTGCGCTTTCAATACGGTGAGAGCCGTAGCCGGCGCCGTGGTCTCAAAGCCTATGGCAAAGAAAACTACTTGACTTTGAGGATTATCAACCGCCAACTTAAGGGCATCGAGAGGCGAATAGACCATACGAATATCGAGTCCCCGCGCCTTCAACTCAAGAGCGCTGCCCGAATGCCCCGGCACTCTCATCATATCGCCATAAGCAGCTAGAATGACATTCTTCTGCGCCGCCAGCTTCAGGCCTTCGTCTACGCGGTCCATAGGCAAGATACAAACTGGACAGCCCGGTCCATGAATAAATTCCAGACTAGAAGGCAAAAGCTGTTCCAAGCCGAATCTATAGATGGAATGGGTATGCCCGCCGCAGACCTCCATGACTCTATAAGTCCGCCCATGCATGAGAGACTCAATTTCATTGACCGTCGACTTGATTAGCTCGGGGTCGCGAAACTCATCGACAAACTTCATGACTGACCGTACCCGCGAGCCTCTTCGGCTGCCGCCACCGCCTCACCCAGCATGGCCAAGACTTCCAACTGTTCGCGTGCTTGCTCTTCACTGATTTTGCTCATGGCAAAGCCTACATGTATGAGCACCCAATCACCAACCTCTACCTGAGCCCCTTCACCGCGCAAGAGATCGACACTTATCTCGCGCTTGACACCCGAGATATCGGCGAGAGCCATGCGCCTCTCTGCATCTACGAAAGATTCAACTCTACCGGGGATGGCTAAACACACAATCAAACTCCCGAAAATGAAAGCAAGAATATAAAGCAAGCTTATCTAATAGTACCCGATTCCAAACTAAGCCAGCACAAAACAAGTAAAGCCAGGCTAGTCAATCTCCATCGATACCAAGTCTAGATCAGCGCCGCTGCGCACATCGCCTGTAGCTTTACCGCAGTACCCGCAAACGAATCGCAAGCTTCCACCAAGGCTTCCAGAGAGGGTGGAAATCTGATTGCAGTCTGAACAAAAAACTGTGACTGGCACATCCTCCACATTGAGAACCGCCCCGCTCATATCTGTCTCACTGACAGCCAATTGGTAGGCGGCAAGCAAAGCTTCTTTTACGACACCACTTAGTGGTCCCAGCTTGACATTCAAAGCGAGAATCTTGCTTCCTCCATTCCTTTTGAGCTCATTGGAAGCCAGTTCAATCAAGCTCATGGCAATCGAAAGTTCATGCATTTATTAATCTCTAGAGAACCAAGAACAGTTGCCGCCATCGCCTCTATCTACTGAATCAGCAATCCCGGTGCACTTTGCTGCTTAAGCGAAAGCAAGTGATCGATAAGCTTCTGACAAAAGACTTCCAAACCTTCTCCGGTCTTGGCTGAAACTTGGACAATCTCCACTTCCGGCTTGAGTGAACGAATATTCTTGAGAGCCAGCTCACGATCAAATTCACAGGCATCGGCAAGATCTGACTTACTCAGAACGACCAGATCGGCAAAATGGAAAGCTGGTGGATACTTGAGCGGTTTATCTTCACCTTCGGCAGCAGAAAGAACCGTGATACGAAGCCCCTCACCAAGGTCAAAGGTAGCTGGACAAACCAGATTGCCGACATTTTCAATAAAAAGAATATCGAGTTGCGTCGGGTCAACCGCTAAATCAGAAAGAGACCGCGCTAGCATGGCGGCATCAAGATGACAAAGAGTGCCCGTTGATATCTGCACCACCGGGGCACCCGACTGACGCAGCCGGACAGCATCATTGTCCGTCTCAAGATCACCCACCACAACGCCGCAATTCAAATTTCTGCCATCAACCTGCTTTTGCCTGAGCATCTTGATTGCCTCAGTAAGAAGCTTGGTCTTCCCGGCGCCAGGCGATGAAAGCACATTGACAGCAAGCACGCGACTGCCGGCAAAGAAACCTCTATTGCGAGCCGCCTGCAGATTATTGGCATTCATGATGCTTTTATGCACGGCAACGACTGTATTTTTATGGTCGTGGTCCTGTGAATCTGGATGCTCGTGGCTGTGAGCATGGTCATGCGAGTGCTCGTGAGCATGGTCATGCGAATGCTCGTGGGCATGGTCATGCGAGTGCTCGTGAGCATGGTCATGCGAGTGCTCGTGGGCATGGTCATGCGAATGCTCGTGGGCATGGTCATGCGAATGCTCGTGGGCATGCGAATGGGTGTGTTTATGCGCATGGGCATGGGAATGTGCATGTCCGTCATCATGCGTGTGTTCATGAGTGTGTTCATGCGTATGTTCATGAGCGTGTTCATGAGCGTGTTCATGAAAATGATTATGAGAATTTTCATGCTCGTGATTATGGTCTTGACTATGCGCATGATCGTGCTGGGACATTTTCCCGCCGCTGAACTTTGGCTTCCCTGGAAGTCCGCAACCACATTCAGTACACATAGCTTTACTCCTGCACTATCTTGTTTTATCTAATCTTAGCTTGCCCAAGGCCGCTTACCCAAAATAAAATCTTAACTTCAGCCAAAAATCTTTTGCAGATCGGGTAGCCCATTTTCATTTCCAAACAGAAAAGCAAACCCCACATAAAGTCCTACAAAGCCAGTCGCCAAGCCAAAGACCTTAGAAAAAAACCGAGATCGCAAAGCGGCGGCAAAACCGCAATAACCAAGCGTCGCCACCAGTAAATTACACAGCAAGAGCCCAAACACGAAAGAGAGAAGCATAAAAACGCCGGTCAAAAGAGCCCCCTGCCCTGCCACCGCCGTCAGTATCAAGACTTGTGAACCGGTTTCGGCTCCGATGCCGTGAATGACACCGATCAAAAAAGCAGCCAACAAGCCGTTTCTCGGCACAGCATAATTACCAAGTCGACTATTAACCAAATCAAAGAGCACGGCTCCGCGACTATCAATATGGCTATCTGGATCGTTTGCAGAAAGAGCCCGGTAAATCACGAAAAGCCCCAAACCAAGCAGAGTCAGTCCAACACATCGCTCCATCAATGGGTCCAACCAGGCCGGCAAGATCGTGGCAAAGCAAAGAGCAATGATCCCAAGGAAAACAACGACTAATCCGTGTCCAAAGGCATAAAGCATAGGCGCTCGTATCGCCCTTGCGCTATCCTGCAAGATAGTTTCGACGCCCACTCGTTTCTCGGAACCGATAATATCAACGATGGCGGCAATATGATCCCAATCGACACCGTGGCGGAACCCCAATAAAAGCGCATTCAACAAGAGCAAAGCCGATGTCATACTTACCAAAATGAAACCATGGTAGAGCCTCTATACCTGTCCTACCCAGTTCTTCCCCTTAGATACCTGCAACCATTGCTCACGAATTGCATTCATTTCCGGCTGACTGAGCGGACCCTTCTCGAGAAGCAAAGCATTGGAACGCCAACGCCCCGGCACCTTGGTTCCGACAATCATGGTGTGCACGCCTGGCACCGAATAAGTAAAGCGAAGCGCCCTTGCTCCGATAGACTCCGAGCTTCCATCCAAGAAGTCGTAACCCAGAGCTCTCATTCGTTCCCAATACTCAACCACATAACTGTTATCAGGACGGGAGGGAAAGCGCCAGACCGCGTTACCAATCGGACGCTTAGCAATAACGCCCATTCCTTTTTCTCGAGCAAGGGGCAAAGTGAGATCGATACACTCTTGATCAAAGATGGAAAGCGAAGTCTGAAGTGTTTCAAACACATTCATTTCCACAGCATAGCGAGCATCGGCACCATCACCGCTATAACCAATAAATCGCACCTTCCCTGATTGCTTCAATTCAAGCAAGGCTTCCACAACTTCACCTTTCTCGAGCACTTCCTTGCTGCAACTGTGCAATTGCAAAAGGTCTACATAATCGGTCTTGAGACGACGCAAACTTCTCTCAAGACTGCCTTTTATCTCGGGCTTACTCCAAGCTGGATTGTAAAAGGTTCCTTCATGTCCGCACTTGGTAAAAAGAAAGAACTCTGAGCGCCTGTGGCTAACCGACTGGCCTAGCATTTCCTCGCTTGTCAAATAGCATTCTGCTGTATCGACCGAGTTGAGACCTGCATCCAGCGCTTCTTGCATAAGACGATCCACAGTAGCCTGGTCGGCGCCCTCGTAGCCTATCTCAGCGGCACCAAAGCCGAGCACGCTTACTTCCATGCCGGTCTTGCCAAGTATGCGCTTTTCCATAGTTCATTTCTCCCTAGAATGTGCGCTAGACTAACGCGAATCACGGCAAGTTTGCATTAGAGGCAAAACTTA
Source organism: Candidatus Obscuribacterales bacterium (assembly GCA_019745415.1). Taxonomy (GTDB): domain Bacteria; phylum Cyanobacteriota; class Vampirovibrionia; order Obscuribacterales; family Obscuribacteraceae; genus Obscuribacter. The sequence goes on from JAIETF010000051.1 coordinate 68,784, forward strand.
GTTAATGGAAACCCCCAAAATACTGGTAGCAGGCACGGCAGAACCCACAATCAGATTAGTTCGAGAAGCACTCGAGCCCCTTGATTACCAGATTGTGACTGCAAGAGCGATGTCTGTAGCCCTTTTCTTGGCCCAGAAGAACCTGCCAGAGCTGATTGTTTCACCGCTTGAAATGCTCGACGGCGACGGATTCAGCTTTCTATACGAATTAAAGCTCGACGAGGAACTTCAAGACATCCCCTTCGTCTTCTGCCTCAGTTCGCAACCCGAAACCCAAACTGAATTACAAGCCATGAAGGAGGGCGCCACAAAAGTGGTCGTCAATTCTATGGCTCCTTTGGAATTCAGAAGTTTGGTCAATCCACTCATCTTGGACAGATTGACCAGCAAAGGCAAAAGACAAGAACATACGCCCGAGTAGAAAAAGAGACCCAATCAATTTTCGCAAGAGAACGAAGCACACATAGACATCAATTTGCTACGAATAACAAAATGCACCAGGAGCACCCAATGAAATCCGCCTTCAAAACCAAAAAACTCAACTCAACTTTCGCCCTCAGTTCACTCTTCTCACTCAGCGCTATTATGGCACTAGGCACAACGGTCACCATTGCAGACAATGCAGCGATAGCTGCCGGCGCCACCAGCGCCAATGTCTGGAACATCGACTCTTCCCATTCGGATGCCGGTTTTGCAGTCAAACACTTGATGATTTCCAATGTCAAAGGCACCTTCACTAATGTAGCCGGTACTGTCGAGTATGACGGCAAGAATCCCAACAGCATCAAAGTTGATGCCACCATAGATACCACCACCGTCAACACCGGTGACAAAGGTCGCGATGAACACCTTCGCGGCGCCGACTTCTTCGATACCGAGAAGTTTCCCAAAATGACTTTCAAATCGAAGAAAGTAAAGTCGTTAGGGAAAGGCAAAGTTGCCATCACAGGCGATCTCACCATCAAGGGTGTCACCAAAGAAGTCGTCTTGACGGTCGACGGACCAAGCAAAGAAGTAAAAGATCCCTGGGGCAATACAAAAATCGCCGCTTCGGCCACCACGAAAATTCAACGCAAAGACTTCGGCATCACCTATAACAAAGTGATGGACAACGGCGGCACTGTAATCTCAGACGATGTGGCCATAACACTCGAAATCGAAGCCGGCAAGAAGGCAGAGAAATAAGAAACCGCGCCATTTGCCGAGAGAAAAGCAAATATTTCACGGCAATTGGACCAATAGAGAAAAGAAGAGAAGAGGAAGCGTCGAATGCTTCCTCTTCTTTTCTTCTGAGACTAGCAGAATGAAACAGACAGCAATTAGGCGGTTACATCTTTGCCGCAGGTATAGAGTCTGAACTCGGTTTTCTACCCACGCCAGCACCAGCAGCGCCAGTTCTCTCGGCGAACCGCTTAGCATCAAGCAGTGACTGATTAATCACGCCTTCGGGGATATTTGCCTCTAGGGAAGAAGACTTCGGTGCAACCTTTGGTCTATCGAATGATGGATTTAAAAATCTATCAAACCAGGGCTCAGTTACTACTGCACCAGGTCTTTCAGCAGCCCGCTTAGCGTCAAGCAGCCCCTGATTATTCACTCCTTGCGGAATGTTCATATCTACAGACTGTCTCATGGGCGAACCAGAAGCACCTCTGTAGCCAGAATTCACCATTCGATTTACATCTGTTCGGACCAAGGCTGCACCTGTCAGTTCCATAGCTGAACCTAGGAGAGCGCCCTGCGCCAGAGTGCGTGCAAGCCCTCCAGCTGTAATTTCTTCCTGATTGAGACCCTTGTTTGTTGCCTCAAAGGCAACACCACCCGTGCCACCAGCCACGGCACCTCGCACCAAGCTGTCGGCCGCACCGTAGCGAGAACCAACTGCGAGCATACCCAATCTAGAAGCTTCGAAGGTACCCATAAAGGCCGCCATTGAAAGTCCATTCTTCACTCTTTCTTCTGCTAGGTTGTTACCTTCCGTAGGCTGTAATAACCCACCATAAGCAGCTCCTAAAGTGGCGTTCTTAGCCACGCCACCCACAATCGATCTGCTTCCAGGCGCAAACCTTGCCATGCCTACAATTTGCAAACCTGATCCTACGATTTCGCCTGCCATGTAAGCATAGCCCGCCAAATCCGACTTAGGATCAGGACGACTCGCAATGGAAACAGGCTTATAGTCTCTGCCGTTGGCTAACTGGGAGGCGCCATTTACACTATTCTCTAAAGAGCGAAGCATACCGTTTCCGAAAGCACTAATCGGATTGGAAACTTCCTTTTGGACTTCTTTTTCTGTCAGACTTCTATGCAACTCATTTAAGAGAGCCCTGCTAGAATCTTGCACACCGGTGTCAGGAAATACAGAAGCCGCTTCTCTTGCAATTTCGTTATTCATTTTTGTTTCTCTGCGTGGGGGGTGATTGCAATATCGCACGATGCATGTAATCAGCTTGTAAAAGGGCAAAGACAAATCTGCGGAAAACACGAAAGGAGTTATCTGCGTAATCCAGACGTTGCTGTAGCACCAAACTAGAAACAGCTTCGATGTCCAACTTAGTTTGCTCTTGGTTTGATTCTCAAATTAACGAATCAAGCCCTAAAATACATGAGAAACTTCATCCATAAAATCAGACAAGCACGGTTGATTCAACCTAATTGGCAGGACTGCCGCACTGGCATATGTTCGTAGACGTCTGGACCCTATATATGAGCTTTCAATACACATACTCATAAAGGAAGCCACTGCCTCCTGAGCTACTAAACTGTTAGCAAAGCCAAGATATAAACTCAGATACTTTCGACTGACGCCTCGCACAATTCCTAAAGACAGCCTGCAGAAAAGTGCTATTGCGTCCAAAATAGATTTTGAATTGCCTGGTTCTTTTCGCATCACTTCTTCTCTGAGAGTAGTTAGTCCCGAATCAACTTTCTGACACAACTTGAATCTATTACCAGCTATTGCAGAAATCTCGCCATCAAGCTCTAAATCCGTGATTGCGGCTAGAACATCACTGCTGCTATGCCTAGTTGTATTTCTAATTTCATCTAGACTTCTACTGCCTTCCTTTAGCGCTGAAATAACAGCACTGCGCACAGGGTCTCTTTCTGAAGCAGTCACATCTACCCAGGAACCATCTGCACTATCGGTGTGATTATCATGACATGAAGACTCATCTGCCCCCTGTTGCAGTTCGCAGGAGGGTTTAACCATGGCAGGTGTAAGGAAGGAGCGCTTCCTAAAGAACAGACGAAACTCGCTAAGACCAAACCCGACACTCTCGAAGACTCCTGAGTTTTCCTCGATTAAATACAGAGTAGACTTAAGAATATGGAGAGCAGAAGATTGCGAAATACCTATGGCTTGTGCGAACCACTTCGAACTAACATAAAACTCGTTCTCCACAATCCAGATCGCAAAGAACCAAGCTCTGACTTTTTTGATACCGTGGAAGAAAGTTCCAGCCGTTATCGAACTTCTCTTTTTGCAGTCATTACAACTGAGTGTTCTTGAGTCTTGCTGCACTTCAACCTTATCAGCACCACACCATCGACATCTTAGTTTGTCACAAGCAGCGAACTCATGAACAAGGCTAGACCAGCAACTTTCATCATTAGGAAATTGCTCAATAAACTTAGCTAACAATAGCTGCCTAGCCTCCTGGTAAGCAGGCTCGAACATATCAAACAATCTAGCACGGCAACTCTTCTCTTCACTCATGACCTTCTCCTACGCTCATCCAAGTTAATAAACGTAATTTCGAGCCAAAAAGTTCAATCTTTTGGAAAGAAAAAAATTAAAAATTGTCTTGCCTGTAAATTGGACCGATATCGGTCCAATTTACCCCTAACCCAAATTCCTTGAATTTCGTTTGCACCCCCGGCTGAATCAATAAATCAACCCATCAATAAATCACTCAACATTAACAAAAGGCATAGACATGCCTAATCATGTTCAGCTTCCTTCAAAGCCTTCTCACTACTGAAAGACTAATTGACTTCGTCGGTCGACTCAAAGAGCTTACTTGCACGCCACCGATCTCTGTTAGCGAGGGAAAATTTCTAGAACCTTATGATCCACTCAATTCAATATTAGTGCACAACTCTCCGGTCAATCGTCCCAAGTCGGAGCAACTGCAAGCAAGAATGAACCGCCTTGCTCACATGCTCAATGTAAACGGGGAAATCCTGCCCCTTTTCTATCGAGGAAAGGTCCCTCTATCGCCAGTATCGGCGGTGGCTATGCGGTGGAACATAAGCTGGCTAAACCAAAAGATCGACTAGCCTAAGTCAACTGTACTGGCAGCTAAATCTACAAACTGAAAAATCAGTCAACAAATTCAAATCTCTTTGGATTCGCCATAGATTCGACATTTCTTTGGGTCAATATTCAGAAGCTAGTTTCTCCCACGATTAGTATCGCTGAAGCAATCAACCACTTACTGCTCGGTGACAAAAGACAAGCCGGTTACCTATTCAACTTCACCTTACCTTCATAAAGCCTTCACCTACTATTCACGCTTCACCGAGATAATCATTTCAAAGCCTCAACTGCCGATTTTCTTGCCAGAAGCAACTATAAGAGAAATCAAGCCATGAACGAAGACACCATGGTCATTGTTACGCTGCGAACAAATGCCATTAATCTACTCAAGGTCATCTACGAGCTCAAAAGCGGTAAACCGGCGAAGGGTGATAGTTTTGCCCTCTTTGCTATGCAGATTGCCAGTTACAATGAGGTGCCCTTGCATACTCTTCTCTCGACCAATCCAGGCGAATTCTTTCATGTGCCAATAATCTAGTAACCGATATTATGCGAGCTTTGGGTTCTTGCATTTCGGCTCTTTCCAACTAGCTAGAAAAATGTGCCCCTTATGACTACAATGTTGCTCTTATGACTACATTGACCATCATCAAAGACCTAGCCAAAGAGCTTCTCACCAAGAGCGAAGGCGGCACCTATAGATACATTCTCGGTCTCGCTGGCGCTCCAGCTGCCGGAAAGAGCACAGTGGCTCGCCTTTTGAAAGATATGCTCGATGAGCTAAGTCCTGGCATGGCGGTAGTGGCTCCAATGGACGGTTTTCATAGGCGCAATGATGAGCTTCTGAAGATGGGTCTTTGGGAGCTTAAGGGAATTCCAGCTACTTTCGATGCAGAAGCATTTCTCGCAAAGCTTGAAGAGATTCAAGATGGAACTCGCAGAATCGGCTGGCCGACTTTCGACCGCACCATCGAAGAACCGACAGAAGATGGTGTTTTCATCGAGCCCGAACACAAAGTCGTCATCGTCGAAGGCAATTATCTCTTGCTCGACATAGAGCCCTGGCGAGAAGTCGGAGATTATCTAGATGAGGTATGGTATTTAGAGTCAGACCAGGCAGTCACCAAAGAGCGCCTTCTGGCAAGGCACAAAGCTGGCGGCAAAAGCGAAGCGGCGGCTGTTGTGAAGGTAGAGAGCACTGACCTGCCCAACGCCGAGCTAATTGAAGAATGCAAAGGAAAGGCAGACCGGTTGCTTTCACTGCCCACCTTCAGCTAGGGTCTTGCCAAAAGAAAATGCCGGGTTTTGCTAGTGTTTTAGCTAGAATTTCGCCCAAGCTTCAGCCGGAAAAAATTAATTGACTGGTGTTTTTCCCACTGCAACTCTTGGTGATTCTGATGACAGAAGCTAACATAAAGTCGGCAGGCGGCACAGATAAAAGTAGGATCGAGAATGGGACATAACTTTGCTGGCGGAGGCGGAACCGACGGCGGCTCCAATTTTGGTGGGCATCCAGACCAATCAGCATCTTGGAGCCAGGGCATGCAATCCGGGCAAAGTCCCGGGCTCTTTGGCGGTAAACCACTAACAAAGGTCCCTCCGCGCACCTTCACCCCGATAGTGATTGCCTTGATTATCTTCACCATAATGGTCATTCCATTTGTCATAGATTGGTCAGGAGTGGAACCGGGCCGACAGGAGGAAGACGCAAATAGAATGGGATTGTCAGGGCAAGAAGCAAATCCTGAAGCGGCCGGCGACGTGTCTTACGGCAATACAACAGATGCGGCGGCAGGCGCAATGGCGACACAAGGTGTGGAGAGCCAGACAGCTGGAGCCATGGGCGGTCAAGCGCCTGGTCAATTCCCCGCCCAATTCCCTAATCAGGTTGGACAAAGCTACGCGCCAGCACCAAGCCAAACCTATGGACAAAGCTACGGACAAAGCTACGGGCAAAACCTAGGGCAAAGCTTCGGGCAAAACCCAGCGCAGAGCTTCGGGCAAAACCTAGGGCAAAGCTTCGGGCAAACCTACGGCAGCCAAGGCGGACAATTTCCGGGACGGGCCATGCAAGACTCTTCTCATCCGGCTTTTCAGCAACAGCCCATCCACAAATTCAAGGTCTATGTAAATCGATAGTTTAAATGGCAGCTACCTGGGGTATCTATTTATATAGAAAGCCAAGCTCCTTTTGACTTGATGAGCGATTTGTCCAACGACAAATCGCTTTTGTCTTGGGGCTCGTTTTTCAATTCACAAATTGCTTACATGCAATATGCAAAATTAAGTCCATAAATCTATATTTCAGTGGTTTGCCTAACAAACCCACCTCACCCACCCCATTACTCAAGTAAACCCATTACCCACCTCACCAAATTCACTCACCTCAACAGATTCGCTAACCCCACCAGATTCACCCACCCCACAGTGATTAGTCTGCCCGCCTAATAGGCAGCAGAGTTTTTCTATGTGCGTTGTCTTAGAAGGAGACAGTGCATGGCCGAACGCGCCTTTAATTTCAACGAAGTAAAGAAACCCGGCGATCAAGACTTTAAGGTCGCCGAGAAAATGCTCAATATAGACGCCTACGATCCTAAAAGTGACGTTAGAAAAATAGATTTCAAACCTGATTCAGATAAAGTCAAAGGCTATCCTCTGCCTAATTTGACCATCGATGAAGGCAGCGGCAAAAATCGAAGCGCTGAAGCAAACAGAAACAGGTACCACTCCCTCGCCCCCGGTGAATGCGTGCAGGGCGTAGCTTCGCACTACGGTAAGGGCGATGGCCTTTACGGCAAACCCACCGCCTCCACCGAAATTCTGCGAAGAGGCGTACCGACGGTGGCGCTTCCAAACTACGACAACCAGAGAGAAAAGCCCTTCACGGTCTTCGTTCAAGATGTAAACACAGGCAAGAGTTTTGCCGCCCGGGTCAACGATATGGGACCTCACCCGCGCTTGAAGCGAGTCGTTGACGTCGAGAGTGAAACGTTCCGTCGCTTCCTCGGCAACGGTGGTTTGACCGATGTAAGAGTCTGCCGTCCCAAGTAAATCAACGAATAAACAGAAAGTGCAAAATTTAGATTCAGCGCTCTAGCACTTTCACGAAGATCTCACTCCGCCGCCGTCAATATATGGACAACTCCTCTTACTACCAGGTTTTCTAGAATGAACAATGCCTTCGTGGTCATGCCGCCGCCTACAATGCACAGCTATGCTGTCCAAGAACAACCGGTTTCTTTTGCTGAGCTACCGCCCACCACACCCAAGCATGAACTGGCCAGTGCTGTGCAGCTCATCTCAGCTTACAGCAACTGTCTTGAAAAGAAGAAAACCGAAAAGACCCTGATTGCCCACGATCTACCCCTTGGACCGGTGAAGACAATCCATCTGCACCGTCTCTGGCAAGAAAACAGCTACGCCTCAAAGCTCTATCGCAGAGTCCAGTTCGAACTCTCGGGCGACCCAGCCACACGACTCACTGTCAGACTCTCCAGCCTCGCCCTGAGCGAAACCACCCGCAAGGAACTAATTGCCTTAGTCAATCGCTATCGATTCCGCACATCAAGCCCGATTCTCTTTGCCGACTCAATAGTCAAGCTTGCCGAATTTCTTGGACCAGCTACAGTAGGCAGAAATCAATACACGATTACTAAAAGACCTTTGAAAGCAGAAGAAAAGTCCTTCTTCCACCTCGACCATGCCACCCTCATCTGGGTCAAAGGGCAGGCCGCTATCCAGGTAGAAGGCAAGTTCGTCAGCAGCGAAGACGGCAAAGTGCTGCGTCATTTCATCGGCGCCTTCATTCCTTATGAAACCCACAAAGGCACCATGGTCATGGAACTCTCTCTGACCACAGCCAAAAGAGATGCTTATCTGATGCACAAAGCCGAGCTAAAACAAATACTGAATACTTTGGTGCCGGCAGACCAAGCGCAATAGCCTTTCATTGACCGAAAGCTAAGGTGCGACGGATTTTCAAGGGTGTATCATCTATTCTTCTCCCCGCTCGAAAGAAGACAGATGAAATTCGCCTATCAAATAGCCCTATCGGCAGCAGCTGCGCTCTCTCTCTACTTGTTAGCGCCGCAAGTAAGTCTAGCCGACGAAGCTTCTATAAGTTCTCTGCAGTCAGATATTGCAAAGGCGACCAAGCCGGTACCTTGGACTGAACTATTGACCAGTACCACCACCAGACCCCGACAATTTAGAGGCAGCGACGGCAAGTACAACTGGCTATGGGAAATGAAAATCACCAGCTTTAGTGGGCATAAGGTCACACTTGACCAAATAGATGTGATTGCTCATAAAACGAACAAAGAAGAAACAGTTCTCAGCCTCAAAGATGCCGAACTTAAGAGCAAAATACTCAATCCAGATAAGAAGTCTGTGCCGAATGAACTGCGTCCGGGAGCCAGTCTTATCGTCTTTATCAACGTCGAGTTGGAAAAGCCGCTTACCGGCGAAGACCTTCGCTTTACGCAAACAATAAAATACAGAGCGCCGGTCTTAGGTGCTAAAGATCAAAAACCGGTTTCGAAAGTCACGCAGACAGCACCGCTCACCACCGGCGGTGACGCTATTGTTATTAGTCCACCCTTGAGAGGCAAGGGCTGGTTGGCGATAGGCGGCTATGCCAGCACCATCGGCCACCGCAGAGCTCTCTTTCCAATCAGCAACCAGCTGCTTTGCGCCCAGCGCTTTGCCATAGACTGGTTGCAGGTGAGTGCCGACAACTACACCACCAAAAAACCTGTGACCAGTATGGAATCCGCCACTTGCTACGGCAAACCTATCTATGCCGTAGCTGATGGTGTAGTGGTCGGTGTGGTCGACCAATTCGACAACCAACCTCAGTTCAAACCATCGGGCAATATCGAGTTCCCCGGCGGCAACACAATTACAGTCAAGCACAATGAACAAGGGCAAGAATTCTATTCTTTCTACGCCCATCTCTTAAGGAACAGCCCCAAAGTAAAAATAGGTCAAACTGTGAAAAGAGGTGAGCACATCGCTACATTGGGCAACTCAGGTAACACCACCGGGCCCCATTTACATTTTCATATAACTGACGCAGCAGGCACCTTGGGCTCAGACGGCATCCCCTATGTCTTCGACCAATTCGAACTAACAGGCGCTTTCAACGACCTCAAAAAATGTCTTGATGCAGATGATAAGGGTCTACCTCAGACTTTAGACAAAAGCCCTCTGGCAGGCAAACACCAAAAAGAACTTGTCAAAGAAGGACATGTCGTAGACTTTGGCGAATAAGTGGGCAAAAATTGTGGGCCTATATGGGGTTCAATATTGAGTTCTACATGGGATTCTAAATTAGGTTCTATATGGTGTTCTAAATTTGGTTCTTTATAGATTTCTGATTGGTCCTTTGGTTTGCGCTCTTGTTTGCGCTTTTGTTTGTGCTTTTGTCTTTGCCTCTGGCTGTTATCAGGTAAAAGCAGCCAAACTCGGGCAAGTAGAGACGGTGCCCACTTGCCGCAGCCTGGCCTATGGTGCAAAGCCTCTCGAACTAGATCTATACAGCTCTAGCACCGAAAACCTAAGTAATGTGAACCCAAGTAATAAGAATCAGGAGACAGCCCTACCTGGTCCAGACCTGATCGTTTGCGCACATGGCGGGGCTTGGAGCCGCGGTGATAAAGCCGACCGACTTTATGGCGCCAACCTGGCAAAGGCTCTGCTCAGCCCTAGGCATGACTATGCCAGTATCAACTATAGATTGGCTCCGCGCTACAAATACCCGGCTCAAATAGAAGACTACAATAGGGCAATCGACTTTCTACTGAAACTAGATCGCTATAGAAAAAGCAAACTAGTCTTATTTGGGCATTCGGCCGGGGCCCAAATAGTCGCCGCCTGGATCCTCTCTCCCCAAGCCAAGGCAAGACTTTCTCAGTCTAGAATCAAAGCAATAGTTCTCATCGATCCGCCTGCTCTCGAAATATCGAGAATGACCAAAGAACTAAAAGCTGCTTTCGGCGAAAACGCAAGGGCCAGCAAGCTCTCTCTTTTGTCAAAGGTGCAAAACTTGCCCCAAGAAGATAGAGCTCAACTGCCGCCGCTCACGATGGTTCTCAGTAGCGACTGGCGCGGCAAAAGAGAACAGCAAAGCCGTACCTTCTTTACACTGTGGCATCGAAATACGAACAGAAAGGATACCCTAATTAAGGTGCCGGAGAATCATGTAACGGTCATCTCGGCTCTGCAAGCAAAGAAATACGAGCTATTTGAATATGATTAGCCCAAACACCGGCCGACTTAATAACCAAACAGTTTACAAACTGTTTGTGTCAGTCAACCGTCAACTCTCACCGAGTTCGACAATGAAGCAAGTCAACGCCTCACAAGAGGGCGCATAAAGGCATCTCTGCAGTATTAATTTCTCTCAGTCAGCAATTTATCTATCTATAAAATTATCTATCTATCGGAGGCGGCATGTATGTTAAACATACAGATAGCTGAGCATTGCCTTGAAAGCAATCACATCAAAACTCTTCCACTGCGCTTCGCACAAATGCGCGAAGACGGAAAAATCGAAGCGAAAATACTCTCAGAAAGACAAGGACGGCAAAGTGTTCTGACCTATGCGTCGGCAGGCTGCACGACTGCTTATATCTCAACTATAGTGCCATTGAGCAAACTGACGGTTGTCGATCAAAACCTGAGCAACTTGGCTCTAACGAGCATCAAGCTCCATCTTCTCCAAGATGCTTTTCCGTCAAAAAGGCTGAAGCTTCTAGGGCATCTACCCATGGACGCCAAAATGAGAAAACGCAGCCTGCAATGTCTTTTTGCAGAACTAGAGCTGCCCGAAGAAATATTGGGAACCTTAGATTATGTAGCGCTCAATGGTCCAGATTTTTGCGGACGTTTTGAAGCCCTGCTGCCGGCCCTGCGTGAGCATTTCAAAATTCACAAAAAGTCTTGGCAAAATCTACTCAATCTAGATGTTCCAGCCTGGCAAGCCCGCCTTATCGGGCAAAACTCACCCCTAAAGCAAAATCTAGACTATGCCCTGGAAGCAGTTTTCGATCATGACACTTGTCACTTGCTCTTTGCTGACACGCCTCTGGCAAGATACTTCGCAAAAGAGAAGGCACTCTCTACCCAACTCAGCGAGCGCATCTACTGGGCCTTCCAAAACTTCGCCGCGACAAGCAATCCTTATTTGCAACAAATGCTCGCCGGGCGCTATCGCAGTCTTGGCTCTGAAATTGACTGTACTCCTTGGTTGACCATGCCGGTGCGTCCGCAAGATTTTGACCTGAACCTAGTTCATGTGCAAAACAGTCTAGGAAAGGCTCTAGAAATGCAACAAGAAGCCAGCTATGACCTGATCACACTCTCTAACGAATTAGACTATCTGGAAAAACCAGACCAGATGAAAGTCTTAGCAGCCGCCGCCAAACTGCTCAAGCCGGGTGGCGTGCTCTTATGGCGCAGCATGATCGACACACCGAGTAATCTAATTTTGCCGAATCTGCTAACTTGGCAAAAGCTGGAAAACTTAGAGTACCAAGACCGCGCCTTCTTGAACAGCCAAGTCTTCATGGCAGCAAAGTCTTCATAGCGGCAAAGAAAATCCAGGTGTAAAGTTATCTGGCTACAGTCGAAATTTAGATGCAACCAGAATCTAGACAAAACAAAAAATCCAGAAAAAACAAAACATCCAGACAAAACCAATATCCAGACAAAACCAAAATTTAGACGCAAACACTAGCAAGGGCATTCCACCAGCGTTTGCTAGTGGTTGCTTTTCTGAATTGTTGCAGCCACCAGCTTTTTGCCGGCCAGACTCTTACCGGCGAAGACTCTAGTTCCTGAATTTTTCCTAGATAAAGCTGCCAGTTTTCTAAACTGCCAAGGCGGTGTGGGACTGTTCTCGCGCCAGAGCCCCAGCCGTTGCTGGCGTGCTTCTGCTTGAGCCAACTGATAGTTCACCGCTTTTGGTGCAAACTGCTCATACCACCAAGCATAGCCGGAGCGCACCAGCTCGTAGTTGAGAACCCGCTTATCAGGCAGAACCACCTCGCCTAAACTGCGATTGTACCGATCTTTTCCCAGTTCACGCACTTGCACGTTGCGGTTGAAGCACAGCGCCGCCGTATATTCGCGCGCGGCAGTACCAAAAGCCTGCTTTTTCTCAGGACAATCGACAAAGGTAAGCCGCACTGTCTGTGGTACCTTGTCGCGCAATACTTTAATTGTGTCTCCATCGCTGACCGCGATCACCTTACCGGCAAACTGCACCGGTTTGCGCTTTTCAGATTTTCGCCCCCGTGCCTGGGCCTCTATAGAAGTACCGACAACAAGCAAACAAATAGATAAAACCAAGCCAAATAGAGCCGGCAGGCTCGCTCTCTTTAAATTCAAAAAAGCCAACTATCTAGGCAGAATGCATCGGGGAAGCAATGCTATATTACCGCCTCACCTTGCTGCCTTCGGCAAAGGAAAGTACGAGATCAGCCAGTCATGGGCATTTACATCCACAAGAAAAAAGCAGAGATTTAATTATCAGAACAGATCTGAATAGAAAGGCTAAGCCAAGGTCTCGCTCAAGGCCGGCAGATCCTTGAGAAGCGGTGTCAACTTTTCCTTCACTAATACTTCAGCAGCCTTCAGATCTATCTCTTCGGGCTTTTCAATACTTTGACAAAGCGGTGTCAGTATTTCATCACTAATCACACCCACATCGAGCGCCACTTTATATGGTGCATTGCTAAATGAGACCAGTGAATATCTGGAGCGATATAGCCCCTTGAGACTTTTTTCAAGATGCTTCTCAACAGCCTTGAGCATTATGAAGCGGGGATCGGCAACCTTGTCGCGCATCTCGGTAAAGTTCTCGACCGCCATATCGGCAATGGCATCGCAATTGACTTTGCGCCGAGCATAAAGATCGTCGAAAATCTTCTTCCAATTAGCATTATTCTGTCTATCTATATCGAGACTGCCGCCTTGATCAAGGTGCTCTTGTAAGCAGTCGTCCAAAACAGTCAGATCTTCAAACCCGCAGTTGGCTCCTTGTCCATAGAAGGGCACGATGGCATGAGCAGCGTCACCAAGAAGCATGGCAGATCCATCTACATTCCAGGGACCGCTTTTGACCGTGTCCATATGTCCAGTCGGATTCTCAAAAAATGTCTCGACTAGATTCTCAATCAGGGGCACCGCATCAGGAAACTCTTTCTGGAAGAAGTCTTCCACCGCCGCCTTATCGGTCAATTTAGCAAAACTGACCGGACCTTCAAAGGGCAGAAAAAGAGTACACGTAAAGCTGCCTTCAAAATTAGGTAAGGCTATGAGCATGAAGTTACCACGCGGCCAAATATGCAGAGCATTGCGCTCCATGGCAAAGCCACCACCAGCGGTGGGAGGAATGACTAGCTCCTTATAGCCGTAATCGAGCCTTGAAACTGTAGTTTTGTAACCTTGACGCTTCATCATTTCATCACGCAAACGAGAAGCCGAACCATCTGTGCCAATGACTATGTCAGCCAGCACGGACGCTCTTGTTCCGTGGTCATCTTCCAGCACCAGCCTGTTCTCGGTAAAATCGATGCCCTCGGCCTTTTGTTTAAAATAAATATTCACCTTGCCTGTCGATTCGGCTCGGTCCATAAGCAGTTTATTGAGAGTAGCCCGCGAAATGGAATTGATGCACTCGCTGTCGTCTTTACCATAGGGCTGAAAAACCAGCTCCCCAGCCACACCATCACTTAGTTTTGGGTGAATCATGCGTCCACGCATCTGCACTGCCTGACTGAGTACGCTGGCATCCATGCCGGCCCTTGCCAGAGCGCGAATACCACGGGTGGAGATAGCCAAGTTGATGGAACGTCCCGCCGATATAGTCTCTTTGCGCATATCAGGTCTTCTTTCAAAAACATCGACCTGAAATCCACGTTTAGCAAGCAAAATAGCCAAGAGTGAGCCGACCAGACCGGCGCCAACCAGAGCCACTTCCGCCTTTTCGGGCAGAGCTTCGATGCTTCCTTTTACTTCACCTGACATAGCTATACTCCTCTAAACTTCGGCAAATTGCTTCACCACCTGGGCAAAGCGATAAACGTCTTCAAAACTGGTATAGAGCGGAGCCGGGGTAGCTCTAATCACATCGGGCTCTCTAAAGTCACAGACTACGCCGGCTTCTTTGAACCGCTCCAAGATGCCTCGTCCGCCTTGAAAACGCAGACTGAGCTGGCAACCGCGTTCGCCAGGCGCACTCGGGGTGATGATCGAAAGATAGCCTGGACGCTTGCTTTCGACACTATCCTTAATTTCATTCAAAAGATACTCGAGATAACCGGTCAATAGATCGCCCTTGGCCCGCAATTTCGGCATGGTGGCGCGATCGAAAATATCTAGTGAAGCGCGCAGGGCAGCCAATTGAAATATAGGCGGATTGGACAGCTGCCAACCTTCAGCGCCGACCATGGGTTCGAATTGATCGGGCATCTTGAAGCGATTGGCTTTATTGTGCCCCCACCAACCGGCAAAGCGCGGCAGGTCGAAAGCCTGACCGTGCTTCTGGTGCACAAAGCAACCGGCTAAACCGCCAGGACCAGCATTGAGATATTTGTAAGAACACCAGACGGCAAAATCCACCTGCCATTTATTCAACTGCAAAAGCAAATTACCGGCACCATGAGCCAAATTGAGCCCGAACAAAACCCCATGTTCGCGACAACGAGCCGCCAAAGCAGGCACATCAAAAGCCTGTCCAGTCAGATAGTTGACATCACCCAAAACCACGAGCGCTAACTCGTCTTTATGCTTATCGATGACGGCAAGCATATCTTCGGTGCGCAGTGTGTCTTCGCCTGGGCGCGGCGAAAACTCTATTAGATGCTGGGCGGCATCATAACCATGAAACCGCAACTGCGACTGACAAGCATATTGATCGGAAGGAAAAGCACCTTTCTCAATAGCAATCTTCACCCTCTTGCCTTGTGGTCTATAGAAAGAAACCATCATCAGATGCAAATTGACTGTGAGCGTATTCATCACCACCACTTCGGACGGCAAGGCGCCGACCAGTCTCGCCGAGGCTTCGGTGACGAACTCATGATAAGGCATCCAGGGATGGCGCGCATGGAAATGACCTTCCACGCCATAGTCGGCCCAATCATCCAACTCTTCAATAATATAGTCGCGAGCCTTTTTGGGTTCCAGACCAAGCGAATTACCAGCGAGATAAACGCAGCTCTCACCTTTTTGGCCGGTTAGTTTACGAGGAAAAATGAACTCATCACGAAAGCCGCGCAGTTCGTCTTGCGCGTCCATAGAGCGGGCAAAATCGAGATCTGATTTATAGTTTATGGTCTGACAGCTAGCACTCATTAAATCGCTCCTCGCATTGCAAACTCAATCTGCTCAAAATTAGTCAATTCCAACTCTCTATTTACTTTCTTTCTTATTTTCTTTCATTCTTTATCGCTTAAGCCAAGAAAGAGCTTAGCGCTCTTGTATAGAACCGTCTCTTTAACGCCATCGCAAACTGTACTTTCAATCAAGTTTCCAGGCTCGTTCTCCCCCAGAGGGAAGGGATAATCACTACCCAAACAAACTTTTTCAGCGCCGACTAATTCGATAACGTGCTGCAAGGCTTTCATATCATGCACCAGAGAATCGACCCAGAAGCGGCCTAAATAACGGCTAGGCGGATAGGGATTATCTACGGCGCAAAGATCTGGGCGAGCCTGGAAACCATGCTCTAAGCGCCCCCAAGTGAAAGGAAAAGAGCCGCCACCATGGGCGAAGGCAACTCTTAGTTTGGGCAATCGCTCAAAGATGCCGCCAAAAATCATACTAGCAATAGCACGAGCGCCTTCAGCAGGCATACCCACCAGCCAAGGCAACCAGTATTTTTGCATACTCTCTTCGCCCATCATATACCAAGGATGGACGAAGACCGAGGCACCAAGCCGTTCACACTCTTGGAAGAAAGGGAAAAGTCTCTCATCTGAAAGATTAGCCTCGCCCACATTACTGGCTATCTGAACCCCGCTCAGTTTGAGCTCTTTCATAATTCGCTCTAGTTCCAGACAAGCCAATTCGGTATCTTGCAAGGGCACGGTACCAAGACCGTAAAAGCGCTCGGGGTGCTCGTGCACCACAGCAGCCAGGTGATCATTCAGATACTTAGACAACTCAAGCGTATCTTTCGCACTGGCCCAGTAATTGAACATGACAGGCACAGTGGAAAGCACCTGTTTATCGACTCCGGTTCTTGCCATATCAGCCAAGCGCGCCTTAGCCGACCAGAGATTCTCTTCCACTTCTCGAAAGAACTTGCCGTCGTCTCTGACCATACGAGCCCGTTTACAACAGGGCAGAGTCTCAAGTCTAATGAAACCGCCATAGCCGAACTTCGACTTCCAATCAGGCAAATCTTGCGGCAATAGATGGGTATGAATATCTATTTTAGGCATCTTCTGCTTTGGCATCTTCAGCTCTAGACCAATCAATTGGGCTTGGTCATCTTCAGGCCGCACTTCTTACAAGTTGTGTTCTCTTCCGAGGCATAAAAGCGCTCGAAAATAGGGGGAAACTGGGTGACGATGTTGGTGAGATGAAAATACTCGTCATAGAGCTTCTCTCCACAACCCTGACAGAACCAGACAAACCCGTCCAGTTCGCCTTCTTCTCTTTTCTTCTCGATAACCAAACCGACTGTACCCTCAGGTCTCTGCGGGCTATGGGGCACTCCGGGCGGCAAAAGAAAAATCTCGCCTTCGTTTATTGGTACATCTTGCAAATGCCCTTCGTCATAGACTTTCAGGGTCATATTGCCTTCCACCTGATAAAAGAACTCTTCTCCGCCATTGACATGATAATCGGTTCTTTTATTGGGTCCGCCGACAACCATAACGATAAATTCGCGGTCTTCCCAAATGAGCTTATTGCCGACTGGCGGTTTGAGCAAATGACGATTTTCGTCTATCCAGCGCTTAAAGTTGATTGTCTTAAGGCGACCCACAGAAATCTTCAACCTCCCAAACAGCTCGTTGCTTTCCGGCGGCAAAAGACCAGCCATCTAGAACTAAAGTTTACAAAGCCAAAGGCAGTTTGAGATATAAATCAAATAAGCTTTATATAGCAAGGGGCAAAGGGGGAAAGTCAGCATTGCCCAATTCAAGCGCAGGCAAATAGAAAGCTGACTGGAAAGTAAGTATGGCATCTGCCAATTCTGAGAAATCAGCAATGCGTCGCAGCCCCGATTTAGCAGGCTCAATTGCCGAAACGGTTAAGTCAGGCTGCTCATACTTTGAAAAAGCGAGGGCCGCCTTTTTGGCAGTAAAAATGGCTAGCCCCCGACCACCCTGTCGCGCCTGTAAGCCGAGATAAGCAAGATCATTTTTTCGGCTCAATTGCAAGAGCGCCGAGCCCAGGCTGCAGCCGCAATCAAGTCGGACGATCTGCAAAGGCAGGGCAAAGGCAGTGCCACCACCAACAGTGCGCACCCGAGAAGCATTATTGGTTAATGGCAAATTAGTTGATGGCAAAAGAGAAAGAGCCATAGTTGTTGTCCGGTCGGCAATAATGACATCAGCGCCTGGCTCAAGCCCAGACAGCAACTTCCGATAGCCCGCCAGCTGCGCACGAGCAGCCGAAACACTGCGTTTGGCAAGCAACAAAGATAGCCCGAGGTTTCCCGCCAAACTGTCTTTCTTTAGAGCTAAAGCGCGTCTATAGTGTCTTTCGGCAGCGGTGCCTCCCTCAAGGCGAGCTAAAAGAAGCCAAAGAGCAGCATCATTTGGGAAGCTGGTCTCAATATGGCGCGCCGCCAGAGCCAAAAGCTTTGCCGAAGGAAGCGGCGACCCAGGCTTATTGGCATACAACAGCCGCTTATTTCCTGACGCCTGAAACCTACGCTCATTTGCCGGCAGCACAATACCGCCCAAGATAACCCGCAAGGTTTCGGGACTTTTTAGTTTTCTTTCGCCGTTCAGAACTGCAAAAGAGAGCGCCATCAACTCTTCTCTGTTCGTCTTTGGCTTCAAGCGAAGCCCAGTTCCGCTCTCACTTTCACAAAAGTCGGCAAAGCGACAAATCAGCTCATATTCCTTCAGCTCGCCTTGAAAGAAAGCCTCGGCGACAGAACGTTCAGCCGACGCTCCTTCCAGAAAGAAAGGCTTTTGGGATCGCGCATTCTGAATGAGAAGCAAAGCTCGATCGAACTGATGCAACTGCATCTGTGTTTTACAAAGCAAGACCAGGGCTTCCAACCGACGTCCAGCAGAGAGCCGCCGGTCTTGCCAAAGTGAAGTTTCAGCCAGCTTCAGTTCATGCAAAACACGCTTCCACTTTTGCTCAGATTGAAAAGCCTCGGCTACGCCGTCTTTCTTATCAACCAGGTACTCAATGGCCAGAGACTGACAGAGTCCCAGATGAGAATAGAAATCTTCTCTGTCGATGTCGACGGCTTTCTCAAACAGAGGCAAGGCTTGCTCACGATCACCCAGTTGACTGGTGAGAGCAGCCAGATTGTATACGCTGCGATGGTCTGTAGGATTTTTTTCGTAAGCGGCCAGAGCATCTTTGAATTCTAAGCCAGCACCTTCGAGCTGGGCCGCCGAAGCCGCCGTCTGCCAACAATTAAGCACAAGCAAGGAGAAGGCCAGAGCAGTTCCGCAGAAGAAGACGGTCAGGCCTCCAATCCTGGATTTTGATCCTGCGCCTAATCTTCTGCTAAAACCAGGTGTCTCTGCAGATCTCGGCAACTCTATAGCCATAGAAATCTTCCTAAACACCCCAGGCAAAGAATACGACACCGCCACCGATACCACAAAGACACTACCAGTAACACCGCTCGTCGTTTCTTCACTGTGCTCTAGAAAAAACGCAGTTCTAGTTAAGGTAAAGACCGCCAATCGGAGGCAGACAGACAGATTAACATGAGCAAGGCTGGGGTAGGGTATCACTAATGGAAGATATATAGACGAAAGATTAGCTTTGCTAATTGAGTCTTCAGAAGTCCAAAAGAAGGTTAAGGAAGGCAAAGCTTGCAAAGTACCAGCAATTTCGATTATGACCGCATATCCCAACTGATCAAAGATAATCGCCTTTCAGAAGCCTATAACCAGCTAAAAGCCCGTCTTGGCCAAAACCCCGAACTACCAGCAAGCGGTTATGAAACCGCTTGTCACCTGATCAAGGCTCTCTCACTCAGCGGAAACTTCAAAGCTTCTGACGAAATCCTGCTGGCCACCCTTAAAACTGTAAGCCCCAAAGATGACCATTTTTTCCTCAAGCTTTCCGATGAATTGGTTGAACTTTCAGAGTTTAATCCCCTAAGCCGACATGAAAACACCAGCCGTCACGATCGCATGTTCGATCAATCTCTGATGATTCGCAAAGAGCTGGTCGGTGCAGACATTCCAGCCGCTGAGCTGATCATCGACTCGATCTTTTCAAATCTGCAAAGAGCCCGGCAGTTGGCTGCTTCCGCCCTGGCATCAGAAGCAGCTGGAAGATTAACCCGCTGCCGCAGCTTGTTAGAGGAGTTGCAGGGACTGATGGGCTCCTTGCCTCATCCCCCCGAGTTATTGGCGGCTCGAGTATTCACCATGCAAGCCTTTTTTGAACAATCAGCTGGGCAGAAGAACATTGCCCGCCAAGCCTACCTCAAAGCACTCGAGAAGTTCAGCGAAGCCTTGAAGAAGTCGAAGCTGGAGCGTTCTGACATATTTGACATGTTTATCGACCAGGGTCAACTCTATAACCTGACAACCGAAGAGCGGGTGGCCTTCGAGAAGCTCAAGAAGGCGAAACTGGCGCCGCAGAACAACCAGACTATGCACCGCATTAAAGCCTTTCCCGATTCCGACAACATTCAAGAAATGATGCAAAGGGCGGCAAGCAAGCCCGGCAAGACCTTTTATCTCACTTCACTTGGCTTTAGCGGCAACCTGTCTTTGCTGGTCTCGGCGGTCTGCCACAAAGACACCGGCGAAATGACCTTTACCATCGAACCGTCAACCGAAAGCGGCGGCAGGGGCGAGAAGCTCATCATTCATACTGTCGATACCCAGGAAGTGCTGCGCCATATCAAAGACCTTTGGCGCGCCCTGCAAACCAAACCCCAGGCTTTTGGCGCCAGTGCTCTGGCCGGCATGAATGCAAACTTGAACATGAACCTAAACATGAACGCAAACATGAATCTGAGCATGGCGGCCAGCGACTTTGACAAAAAGGGGCAAGACCCTTTCACCATGGGCGGCAGCTTCGACACACTAAATTCAAACTCGTCAAGCGGTGGCTTTGTAAATCAACCGATATCGGTTGATTTACAGGACCAAATTCGCAAACAAGAATTTCAACCCAAAGCCCAAGCCTCCGGCGGCTCCAGCCCCGAAACCCCCACCCCCAGCCCCTCTAGCCAATTCGACTTACTTGGCAAGCCTGAACTTTTGGGCGGCGATTCGTTCAATTCGGCAAAATCACCAGCCTCTAATTCGGCAAGCCGCGCCAGTGGAAGTTTTGGAGCAAGTTCGAGAGCTTCGGGCGAGCGAGATCCTGGGGAGAGTCCGGTCTTTGAAGTAGACAAGCATAACGACCACAGGGTGAACGGTCCGCCCGTGGGCTATGCCGCTCAGCAAGAAAGACGTCACCGCGAGACCCTAATCTTTGAAGGGAATCTCAAGACCATGCCCAGTCTTGGACTCTTGCAGACAATCGCCCTGAACGACAATACCGGCGTCTTGGAAGTTAGCGGTAAAGACGGCATGATGTCTATCTATTTTGATAACGGCAAGCCGGTCCACGCCAGCTCATTGAAAGACAGCGGGCTGGAAGTACTTTACGACTTCATTATTCAGGAAGAAGGCTGGTTTCGCTTTTTACCCGAACAGCGAGCCCCCCAAGTAACACTAAAGGTGCGCTTTCAGAGCTTTCTCTTGGAAGCAGCCACTTTATTTGATGAGAATAAATATCTCAAATCGCTTGGTTTGACGATGTATTCAGCCCTGATGCCGAAAGAATTTTGTTCAGATAAGGACGAATTCAGAGCCAGACTGGAGGGGCGAGGAATTGAGTGGGAAGACTGCATTTGGGACCTCTTTATTGCCCTTTGCGAAAGCCCGATTGTCACCGATGCAGTGGAACTAGCTGACTTACCAAAGCACATCTGGCTGCATGCTCTCTATCGACTGGTGCAGGCCGGCATGGTCAATATCTCAAACGACGGTATGGATGTTGAAGATATTGCGGCCCGACTGACCACAAAATGGGCTTACAACAAACAACAAGCCGATGATTTTTCGGCGAAACTGCATGATACACGCACCGGCCTTTATCGCTTCGAGTTTTTAATCTGGCTTATTGAGCGCGAATTTGAAAGGGCTCGCACCCAAATGTGGCCCCTCAGTATAGCTATTTTGGAAATTAGAAAGCATGGCAAACTGCCTTCGCAGCTATCACTGGAAGACAAAGAGGCTATGCATATGGCATTAGCCGAAATAGTAGAAGCCAAACGCTCGATAGACTGGTTCACTCATTTTGAAGAAGAACATTTCGCTCTCTTGATGCCTGGCTTAGACAGCAACTTAGCCGCTATGTTCGTCTCTAATTTTTCAGATATCTGTACCAGACATTTTGGCAAACTGAAAGAAGGTCATTCTGACTGGGACTATAGCTTTGGCATTGCCTGCGTACCCGGTGATACTTTTGAATGGCAAAAGATGGTTGGCTTTGCCATCGAAGCTCAGAGAAAAGCGCGAGTGAGCCGTAGGGGCTTCGAATTGCACAAGCAAGAATCTAAACAAGAAAATAGAGCCGCAAGCCCTGAGTTTAAGCAAGGCGAAGCTTAAAGATGACCAGTACCGAAACCATTTTAATGAAACGGCTGAAGCCAGGCCAAGAGCTATTTAGCGAGATAGACGCCCTCATTGCCGAAAACCAAATAAAGGCAGGCGTCATTCTCTGCCTGGTAGGCTCGCTTACTAAAGTCAGCCTGCGTTATGCCAATAAGGAAGAAAGCACCGTTTTAAACGGACACTTCGAGATAGTCTCGCAAACCGGCGTGGTCTCGAGCGCCGGCTCGCACATTCACCTGTCTGTATCAGACAGCGATGGCACCACCTACGGTGGCCACCTCATGCCCGGCAGTTTAGTCTACACTACCGTAGAAATGGTAGTTATGAAATTGGCTGACTGGGATTTTAAAAGAATACCTTGCCCTTTATCAGGCTATGAAGAACTAGATCCTGTGAAACTTTCTAAAACTGAATAAAGAGCCAAGCGCCCAAAGTTGGATATCCACACGTCGGCGATCGTATATACAAGCACCCCACCAAGCCTAAAAATAAAATGTGCTCTTGCACATTTATTGATGCGGCAAAACCGCTAAACTTATGCGATGGCGCCGCAAGGCAAAATAGGCAGCAGGGCAAACATCAATATGAACAGCGGCACTCTCAACTCCCAGGTCTCTATCCCCCTACAAGAAGACGTGCTGCATAAACTCTTCGGACTAACCAGCCTTAGAGAAAAGCAAGCCGAATCAATAGCCCTGACCATGTCCGGCAAGCATACACTCAACCTCTTGCCCACAGGCTATGGCAAGTCGCTATGCTATCAACTACCAAGCCAGATGCTGCCTGGGCTGACCCTGGTGATTTCGCCTTTGATTGCCCTTATGGAAGATCAAATTAGCGGCTTGAGAAGAAGAGGCATCAATAACGCCACTTTTATCAACAGTACAATCGACGCCGAAGAAATAGACGACCGCATAGAAGGCATGCTCTCTGGTCGCTATAAACTGGTCTATATCGCACCGGAGAGACTTGATTCTCCTCGCTTTATAAGCTTATTGCAAAGACTGGACGTCGCTTTGTTGGTTATCGACGAAGCCCACTGCATCAGCCAATGGGGTCATGATTTTAGACCGCATTATCGCCACCTGAAGAATCTTTTGCCGTTGGTACCACGGGCGGTGGTGATGGCCCTGACTGCTACAGCCACCAACAAAGTACAATCAGACATAATCAGCAATCTCGGCTTAGATATGACCGTGGTCAAGGGCGACTTCAATCGCCCCAATCTTGTTTTGGAAGTCGAGAAATGCGACAACCCAGACGACAAAGATCGTCATTTGATTGCAAGGCTAAAGCAGACTCTAGAACTAGATCACGGCACCTCTATAAACTTCAACAAAACTGAGCCAGGCAGCGCCATAATTTATGCAGCCACACGCAAGGAAGCCGAAGCCCTTTCGCGGCGAATTACTGCCGCTGGCATCAAAGCGGCCTATTATCATGCCGGTATGCCTTTGCCCATGCGCAAGGCTATGCAAAAAAGATTCGAAGAAGATCAAGTAAAGGTCATTGTCTGCACCAATGCTTTTGGCATGGGTGTGGACAAGGCAAGCATTCGAAGAGTGATTCACTACAACATGCCTTCCACCCTGGAAAACTACTATCAAGAAGCTGGTCGCGCCGGCAGAGACGGCAACCATGCTGTTTGCACCTTGCTCTATCAGTCGAAAGATATTTACACCCAGCGCTGGTTGACCAATAACAAGTATCCAACCGACAAACAAGTTTTTGAAGTATATGACTTTCTAAAGGCAAACAAGAACACAAGCCATAGTCGAGAAACAATCTTAGCCAATGTTGAAATCAAAGACAGTCCGCTGATCAGTACACTAGATCTCTTCAACCAGTTAAGCATGATCGCCATGGATCAGGGACGGGTCAAGCTAATCAAAGAAATCAGCTGGCTGGACACAGATATACTAAAGCGCCGCAAAGAACTAGACAGCGACCGTCTTGAAAAGATGATTGCTTATGCGCTATCTCGCTCTTGTCTGCGTCGTAATATCTTGGGCTATTTTGGTCAAACCCTGAACGGCGATTGCACTGGCTGTGATATTTGCAGCCCCGCCCGGGGCAACAAAACCAGCGGTGCCAGAGCAGAAAAGCCTTTTACCCTCGGTAAGAACGCCTTTGGCGCGCTCGGCAAAGCAGTGGAACGCAAGAGTTTTGTCGACACCAGCCCCAAAGGCATTAATCGCGGCGAAAATCTGCACGCCGCCATAATGGCACTGGTGGGCGAGCTAAAGGGACAGGTCGGGCGAACGACAATAGCAGCCATCTTGTCGGGCAGCAAGTCAAAGAAAATTACCGAGAAAGGTTTCGATAAATTGAAACTATACGGCGCCTGCTCTCATCGCAGACAAGAGACGATTCTTGAAACAATCGACGAAATGATCGAAGAAGGACATCTAAGGGTTATCCCCGGCTTGTATCCAAAGATCACATTCAACTAAATGATCATGATAAAGATTCAAAAGACCATGCCAGTTCTAGCCCTCTCGCTGGCTGGCTTTTTCTCAGGGCAAAACTCATGCCATGCAAAAAAAGGCGAACACCTCTGGAATCAAGAAAAAGCTGAGAGCCTGGTCAATCAAGTAATCAAGCAAGAAGAGGCAAAAAACTTCGCCTGGGACGAAATCGACTGGCTGCAAGATCCCGAATCAGCAGCACTGTTAGCGAAGCAGAAAGAGAAGCCTATTTTGGTCTACTTCTATTTAAGTGGCAAGGTGTCCATGACTGGCGAAACGTCTACAACCTGATGGGAGGCCCCCGCACTAAAGGCTTTACAGCCTGCGTCGTAGTGGATGAACAAACCAAAACCCAGCTGGGCAGTACCGGCTATGCCGTGGTCTGGGAACTCTTTGACTCTATAGCTTATCATCCTGAAAAGACTGATTTGCAAGGAAGGAAGATTTGGCTTTCCGCCCAAAGGATTCACAATCGATAGTCCGACTAAGTTATTCAAGGTATCCGTAGATCTATAGAGTCTGCCAAACAAAGTGAGCAAACTTAAAAAGCCAAATCCTCAGGAGAGCTAAAGAATGGGAATATGCTGTCCTTGTGTATCCGCATATCGTCAACATTCCTATACGCTATCTGCCTTGATCTAAATATACTGAAGTAGGAAGACCAAGGTTTAGGAAGTGCTTTATTCATGTAGCGGGTATACCTGTCTACGTTAATCGAGGGCTCCATTCCGAAAAGCTTATCCAACTTGAAGACATCATCGAAGAACTGGTCTTGAATTGATTTATCGATATTGGCGATTTGATAGAAAGTAGGACTATTCAATGCGTCTGCTGCTTTTTTCTGATCGTCCGTTAGATCTTCGCGAGCAGCGTACTGCTCAAGCTCAGGCTTAGTGATTTTTCTGTCGCCATCAGTATCTAACTGATTGAACTCGTTGCGAAGAAAGTTTATAGTCTGGTACTTATCAGGTGCCATCTCCTTCAGACGTTCCAAGTCGTTCTCGTAAAACTCTACCCATTTAGAGAAAGTCTCCAGATCCTTTTTAGTTACTAATTCGTCAGACCCGAATTCGTCGTCATGAGCACTAGCCACAGTGGAATAGGAATTTGACAAAACTTCCAAATAAAGCTTTTCCTCTTCCCTAGCTTGCAGATAGAGTTTATCAGTTCTTTGATGAGGAGACTTCTCAGCGTTGGCTAAGGCTGTGTCAATCTCACTATCTTCAAGTACGCCATTGCCACTGGTGTCATAAATATCGCCAAATTTCAAAAACCATTTGCCTAAATCCTCTACCTTCGGCGTGGTTAACGGCAAAGAATCTTCACTAAAGGTTGCGGTCGATGGCAATGGCTCTTCTGTTGTGATTGAGGGCAAAGTTTTTTTCTCTACCTGAGGCAGAGGGACTATTGAATCGATTGGTACTGCTATTGCTGGGGCATAAGGTTCAAATACTTGATTCTTGCCTTCTGCTGTAGGATTATTACTTTTCCAATCGACAAATTGTGTCTGCTCTAAAAATTTACTTGCCACAGAATCCTCTTCACGAGAAAAAGCAAAAGCATTATTTGTGGTTTCACCAGCGCCAAGTCTGTCCATACTAATTCCTCAGAAAAATAAATTGAATAGCGAACTCAATCTCGAAGCGCTTCAACGCCCTGAATCACTCAAATATTTCGCGAGTCGGTTAAGAAAAAACGTCGGCAATAGCCTTCTAGAACCATAATCTAGAAAATACACCAAACTAAAGGGTGACTATCTAATGACCAAACTGTGACCAAGCAGCTCGTTCATTCCATTGCTTATACTCTGCATTGACGCGATCGAGCGCAGCACCGACCAAGTCGCCGGCTCGCCACTTCGCATCGCTTCGCCATCTTAGACAGCTTATTGCTGTTCTTTTATCACTGAGAGTCAGTGCCTCATCAAGATCTTTGATCGCTGAGTCATAGTCGCGCATAGAACTATAGGCCAAACTTCTCGTCGAAAGAGGAACGAAGCTGCGCCTGCTTCGCATACTTTTGGTCAAATCGGCAACAGCACCGGCATACTGCCCGGTAAGGGCGCGAGAAAAACTTCTACTCTCGTAAATCAGGCTACAATCAGGCGCCAGTCGGCAAGCAATATTAAGATCCCGAATTGCCTCGTACTCTCTATCAAGTCGCCCCAGTAAAGCCCCCCGGTAATAGTATCCTCTATAGTCTGATGGGAAAACGGCGATGGCCTTGCCATAAAATTGCAGAGCTTGGCTAAAACACTTTCTCTTTTCGAGAAAAGCACCTTCATCAAGATAGAATGAAAATGCTGCCGAAGATATCTCACAGCGCCGGGCCAATAGATCTTTAGAGACCGGAAAGAGTTTCAATCCTTTCTCAACAGCAACTAGAGCCTCATCGAAACGCCTAGTGCCCCATAAAGCTGTCGAATAATAGTCGTAACTACTCGCGCTAGCAAATCTAAGAACGGCAACCTTAGAGCGTTCCAAAAGCTCGTTGTAGTCTTCTTGCTCTAGCAAAAATTCAAACAGATTAGTAGGCATAACTTCATTGCCAGGACGCTGCTCTACCGCTCGCTCATAACAATAGCGAGCCAAATCTAAGTTCTGGTCCCTCTCTTCATAGATTGTGCCCAGATTATTGAAAGCCTCAGCATTGTCAGACCTTAGCAGTATAGCTTGCAAAAGGTCTCTCTCGGCTTCGTCATATCGATGCAAGTCGGAAAGCGCGACAGACCGATTTACCAATGCAGGATAACACCGAAGATCTAAATTTAGAGCACGATTGAACAGGCATAGCGCGCGGCTGTCGTGCTTTGACATTAAAAGCTTACGGCCCCGCTCAGCTACTCTACGAG
The DNA here is from genome assembly GCA_019745415.1 of Candidatus Obscuribacterales bacterium. Taxonomy (GTDB): domain Bacteria; phylum Cyanobacteriota; class Vampirovibrionia; order Obscuribacterales; family Obscuribacteraceae; genus Obscuribacter. Next base: position 96,201 of record JAIETF010000051.1, read on the forward strand.
CTTCCTTTACTTTTGCAGGAGAATTACATGCCTTTGGTATAACAACTCGGGCAAGGCGAGCAGAGAAAATCTTTGCTTGCCTAGCTGAGTCGTATTGAGACTCTACAGAGTTACCCAAAGAACTATCCAAAGACTGACTAGGAGTATGTTTTTTGCCGAAAGCTTCTGCATCGGCATTGTTGCAAAATTCTGAGCGCCCGGATGCGAGCGCCTCATTATGAAGCACCAGCAGAAAGCATAAACAGAAAAGCAATAACGCTTCGATCCTACTCATTAGCTAAAGATAGGCTATATTCAACTCATCGCCAATGGTAAATACACTAACTAAACATAACGCTCTTGTTTGTACTGAATTGCTATTGCTCTATCGGCGCACCGAAGCAGATAAACTCAAGCTGCCTTCGGCAGAATTGAGAGTCATTCAGACCAGTGGAAAAACGGTATTCGCAAACGCTGGCCCGGCTTCAGCGCCAAAAACTTGTCTAAAGTCATAGAATTGAAACAAGCCACATAATCGATAAACAAGGCAAAGCTGATGCCACTTGCCGAACGCCCGCTGCTATTAGCATAAACAGCCCTAAGCATAGCCAGCGAATTGTTATTGATGGTCAAATCTATCTCGACAAACTCATCGCTGCTGAAAGTATTTCTCATGGTCTCGCTCCTTCACCCTTGCTTAGGCTAGCTAAAGAGCTTGATTGAAGATTGACAGCAAGATTAAAGCAGGACTGGTTACCAAAAAGAACCCACCTTGAGATTGATGGTGCAATAAGAAACGCCCCCTAATATCGAAATTAGTATGTCTTCTCGACTAATTAAAGGGCGTGCCTATGCAAACCATCAAAAGAGAACCACGGGTGCCATCGGCCTTATACAGCTGGTCGACCATACTAGCTTTTGTTGTGATTGGTGTCTATTCGGCCCTGGATGTTCAAAGTCGCACTAACTTACTCGATGCCAGTGTTAAGACCATAGAAACAGTGGCGGCTTTCTTTTGGGCCGGTCTGCTTGGTGCCCTATTGACAGTCTTCGCCCTGCTGTTTCTTGATATGACCATGCGCGATACTGTAAGACTTTTGCGCAAATAGCTTAAGGACACTTCCGACGCTATCAGTTTAGCCTTAATATAGTCAGAAACACCAGATTTCTGACTATATTGGACGGCTCGAAAAGTGAACGATACCGACAAAGACGCAACAAAAGCAGCTCAATTAGCTCTGGAAGAGTTGGAAAACAAACTTCAGGATATCTTTTGCCCGGAAAACCAGAAACTGGCGCGCTTTCACCTGGAAGGGGCCTGGCAATCTCTATCGGGGCTGGCTCGTCGCAGCAAAGAAAGCTTGCAAGAAGGTCTGCAAGAGGGCTTCAAAACTGGCACCGACCTAATCAGTGAGCTGACCCGTGAACTTACCGATATCGAAGTCTTCAACCTCAAACCAAAGCCGCCGGCTGAGTTGGAAGTAGATATCAAGCTGAAAAGAGAAAAGAAACTACCGCTAAAGATGCCGGTGGCACCGCTTATCGAAATAGAATCGGTGATCATCGGCAAACATATTCATTTTCAGTCGCTCTTTGATAAAGAGAAAAATGGTCTGCGCTGCAGTTTCAACCAAGGCTTTGCCTTAAGTTTCAAGACGCCGCTCGGCACCCATAATTTTGCCGTCAAGGGCACCACTTATCTCAAGCATGACAAGAACAAAGAACTGGTCATGGAAACACCCATCACCATACCCGGCACTCAGACTGAGATAAGCGTCAGTATTCCGATCAAGAAACTTCTTCACGATTGGAATTCAAAAAAAACACAACCGCAACAGAACCAACAGAAGTAACCGAAAATAAATTAGTAAGCTGAATCAAGACGCTTCAGTTCAGCCAAGTCTTTGCTTTCAGCGGTAAGATTGCCCAACTTTTTATAGCACTGGGCCCGCGCAACTAAACACTTACGAGGATCGGGCATCTGACTAAGGGCTAGGGTCCAGGCTTTGACGGCGGCTTGATAATCGCCCAGCCCTTCATAGCAGCGTGCCTTCATGGGCAGAACCAAAATGCCTTCTCGGGAGCCTTTGGCAGTGGGTAAAGCAAGCAACTTATCGCAGGCAGCCAAGCACTCTTTCCACTTTTTCGAACCAAACAAAGAATCAGCCAAGACAAAATGTGCGTCTTTATACAAAGGTCCGAGTTCTACGCCTTTCTTTGCATATTTCTCGGCTTCAGAAAATTTTGTCAACCCGCGGGCAAATCTAGCAGCCCGGGCATATCCTTGGTAAGAGTCTGGGCTTATCTCGATTAGCTTTTTGGCTACCACATAAGCTTTTTCAAGCTCATCCATAGATTCCAAACCGGCACAAGCGATCATATAAGCATCAGAGTTAGGCTTGGTAGCCATAGGAACCTTGACAAAATAGGCAACCGCAGCCTGATCGTCATCCAGGTTTACCTTAACTTGCGCCATTTGGGCTAGAAAACGAGAGTTTTGCGGGTCAATTTGCAAAGCCTGTTTAGCCAGTTCATCGGCTTGCTTAAACTGACGCCGACTGAGAGCGACCGCGCTCTCCGCCGCCTTGATATAGCCGGCATCTTCTTTATTGCTGCGAGCAATCTGCAAATATTTGTCAGCATCGGCATACTGCTTGGCTTTGAAAGTGGCGACAATTACCCTGACGGCATTGGGTGCATGCTTTTCTTCGTAAGCACGCATCTCATTGCATGTTTCAGCCCACGCATCATAAGCCGAAAAAATTATCGAACAGCAGCTTAGCCCTGTTGCAAGTAGAAACTTGTTATTCATTTTCAACCCCGCTTTTCATTCTAGCAGGGTCCGCAGCAATAGCCAGAAAGCCATGGCCAGAGAGCTATGGACAGAAAGCCTCAGCAAAAAGCTAATCGACTAAAATCTTGCCGAAGAGAACTGAGAAACTAAACTGCTTGCCTTGTCTTAGGCCATATTGCTGTTATTGGTGTCGCTGCCGGGTAGGCGAATACCATACAGGGGCTGTCCGCCTCTGACGAAGCGACCGAAGGCGCTCATCAGGGGCTGATCTGAGACCCAACGTCCGCGGCTGGAAGAGTTGGCGCCTACATATATGTTTCCGTTTCTGTCTACTCTTTCGACAATACCAATGTGGTCGGAACCACCGGCGCGGCCTGGTCCACCGAAAACCACATCGCCAGGTCTGACCTGATTAATCGGCACTTTCTCGCCGCCCTTGCGCAATAGTTGCATAGCCAGGTTATGAGCACCAGCATCGGGTGTAACGTTATAACCGGCATTGATTAGCACTTCAGATACAGATGCGGCGCAACCAAGACGACCACCCTTAACAGATGCAGCAAATCTGGTCCACATACGCTGACCGTCGGCGTTCTGCGAAGCTGCAACGATACCATTGGCATCACCGCTCCAATCGAAGCCTTCGCCGCGGCTCTGGGTGGCGGCAGCAGCCAACTGCCACTTGTTTCTGGCGGCGCTCATATAATCTTTGTTGCCGCTGTCGGCCATGTCTTCGGCGTTGGGAACACGACCCAAATGCATAGCCAAAGCTATTTGACCAGGATCAACTTCTTTGCCGGGGTTTTGCTCGGCAATAGTTTTGGAGTAGCCGTTGATCAAATCTTTGGCTGCCAGCTCTTGTACTTCTTTGCCGAAAGTGCCAAGAATATCTTTCTTGTCGGCGTCGGACAGTGAGTTCTGATCGGTGTCGCGCATCTTCTTGAGCACGTCGGGTGTTTCACCCTTAGCCACCTGCTCTTTCAGTTTCTTCATGCGGGCGGCTGTACCGGGGGGTACTAGACCTTTGCGCTCTTGCTCTTCAAGAGCTTCGATATCGAGATTAGCAAGCCAGTTCTGGAAGTGGTCGGCGGTGAGACCGTAGGCACCAACAGCATGACCGCGTCCGCGGCGATAGCCAAAGTGCTCATGGTTGCCGCGTGAACCATTCAAGCTGGAAACGGTGTCTTTGATCAGATCGACAGCATCAACCTGTCCATTTCTGGAGCGGAAGTCGCGACCGGGGAACATTTCAGAAACGTCACCGGAGGACATACGACCACCGGCACGGTTACCGGAATAGCGGTTGCCGCTTTGCACCGAACCAGCATCAGCACCGTCGGGAACGTTGGCACGTTGACCGGCGCGACGAGCCGCTGCGGCGGCTTCTTCAGGAACTAGACCTTGCGGATTGTCGAGATCAACACCTTTACCGGCTAGAGCAGGGTTCTGCTCTTTGATGCGGGCATCGAGATACTTATAAAGTTCGCCGACCGACTTCTGTTGAGCTTCGGTGGGATTAACCGCTCCAGGGGCGCGCTCAAGACCGACTATAACATTGCCCGAACTCAAGATCTCAGGATTGTTGAGCATTTCCACTTTACCGTCGGCTCTGACGATTAAGTCGGGCTTCTTGCCTTGCTGCTCTAGGGTGTCGGCGAAAGCCACTTCAATTTTTGGCTTCTCAAAAGAGGTTATGGGTCTAGGTTCAGATTTACCATCGCCTACATTGGTGGTTTCTTTAGTGCGGCTGTCGGCGATAACGCCAGCCTTGGCCAAATCATCAAGAGACTTCTTGGGGCTGAGTGCGCCTTCAGTTATGGTCAAACCGTGCAAGCCTGTCGGGGCTGTGTTGTCTGTGGTATTGGTCTGCTCGAGTATGCCGCGTCTGCCGTTTAGCGAATCGGCTTGGAACCTGCCGCGGGCATGACGAGCACCGCTAGAGGCGGTACTGTCCGAAGCATCAGCTCCTGCGTCCATGGAGCCGCCGCCTAGAGAGCCGGCTGAAATTCCATGCGAAAACTTAATTGGTTTATGTGATTCCACCACAGATGTAATCTCCGTACCTTATAGAAAGCTGGGGCTTAGCGGGGGAGCTAAAGGTGCAACACGT